>NZ_CEEDBP010000071.1:0-9980 GCF_979252845.1 Belnapia sp. AC561 | reverse complement strand
CTGGCCGCGCTGCACCTGCCGCAGGGCACCACCGGCCGGGCCGAATTCGACATCGACCTGCGCGGCCAGGGCCAGACGCTCCGCGCCGTCGCCGCCACCGCCGCCGGCCATGTCGGCCTGGGCCTGACCTCGGCGCAGCTCGACCAGGGCTCGGGCGGCCTGCTGGCGCGGCTCTTCGGCGACCTGCGCCGCGGCCTGCCGCAACTCGGCGCCCTGGCCGAGGGCAAGATCGGCATCGCCTGCATCGCCAACCGCTGGGCGGTGGAAGGCGGCATCGGCCGGGTCCAGGCGTTGCTGCTGGATACCAGCATCGGCCGCATCGGCGGCGCCGGCAGCGCCAACCTGCGGGACGAGACCCTGGCGATGCAGCTCAACCTCGACCTGCGGCTGCCGATCCCCGGGGTGAATGCGCTGCGGTTCCGCGCTCCCGTCCCGCTCGGCGGCACCTTTGCCCAGCCGCGGCCGGAATTCGGCGCGGTGGCCGCCAGCGGGCTGCTCGGCACCGCGGAAGGCCTGCTGCGGACCCCGGGCAACCTGGCCGACAACCTGCTCGGCGCGCTCGGGGCGCCGCAGGGCGCGGTGCCCGGCGCCGGCGGCGGCATCGCTGATTGCGGCACGGCCCTGCATGCCGCCCGCGGCGGCCGCGAGGGCCCGGTCCCCGCCTCCGCCGTTCCCAGCAACCCGGCGCCCGCCGCCCCATCCGTCGGCGGCGGCGCCGCCAACAATCCGGCGCAGGAGCTGTTGCGCGGCCTCTTCGGTCGCGGGAGATAAGCGGCATGAAGCGATTCTGGGACACCGCCACCCTCGCCCCCCAACCCGACCCCCACGGCGGCCTCGGCGTGCTGCTGGATGGCAAGCCGTTGCGCATCCCCGGCGGCGGCCCGCTGGTCATGGACCGCCCGGCCCTGGCCGAGGCCGTGCTCGCGGAATGGACCCGGGCCGGCGGCGGTGCCAAGGGCGGCGAGATGAGCATGGCGGAGCTGCCGCTCACCCGCCTCGCCGGCACCGCGCAGGAACGCATCGCCGCCGATCCCGCGCCGATGGTCGAGGGCCTGGCGAAATACGCCGAGACCGACCTGCTCTGCTACCGCGCCGCGGACGAGAAGCTGGCGGCCTGGCAGGCGCTGGAATGGCAGCCGCTGCTGGACTGGGCCGCGCTGCAGCACGATGCGCCGCTGCGCGTCACCACCGGCATCATGCCCATCCCGCAGGACCCCGTCGCGCTCGCCGCCCTGCGCCGCGCCGTCGCCGCGCTGACGCCGGTCCAGCTCGTCGCCATGGGCGTGCTGGTCCCCGCCTTCGGCAGCCTGGTGCTGGCCCTCGCCGTGGTCGAGGGGAGGATCGCCGCCACCGAGGCGCATCGCCTCGCCATCCTCGACGAAACCTTCCAGGAGGAATTCTGGGGTCTCGACGCCGAGGCCGCCACCCGCCGCCAGCGCATCGCCGAGGATGTGGACGTCATCGCCCGGCTGCTGGAGCTGGCCGCGTGAACGCCCGGCACCTGCTGATCGAGGGCCGTGTCCAGGGCGTCGGCTACCGCGCCTGGATGGTGCGGGAGGCCCGCCGCCTCGGCCTCGCCGGCTGGGTCCGCAACCGCGCCGACGGCAAGGTCGAGGCCGTGGTCGCCGGGTCGGAGCCGGCGGTGCAGGCGCTGCTCACCGCCTGCCGCCGCGGCCCCCTGCTGGCCCGGGTGGACGGCATCGAGGAGAGTTTCGCCGAACTGCCGGAGGGCGACGGCTTCCACCAGCGCTGAGGCCCGGAACGCCGGGCCGTCACACCGGGTCGGACCGCAGCGGATCGTCCGGCGCGGCGGGCAGGGGCTGCCCCGGCCGGGCCACCGGCAAGGTCCCGTTGCCGCCGTAGAGACTGCCCTTGCGTGCCAGCGGCACCTCGATCCGGCAGCAGACCCCATCGGCGCCGAAGCTCATCTCCGCCTTGGCCTGCAGCGAATAGCGCAGGGATTTCTCGATGAGCTGCCGGCCATAGCCATGGCGGCTGACATCCGCCGGCATGGCGACGCCGGATTCCTCCCAGAGCAGCACCAGCGTCGTGCTGTCCTGCTCGCCCTTCTCCAGCGTCCAATGCACCGCGAGGCGGCCGGTGCCATCCTTCAGCGCGCCATATTTCACCGCATTGGTCGCCAGCTCGTGCAGCGCCAGCGCCAGCGCCTGCACCCGCTCGAGGTTGAGGCGCACCGGCGGGCCGCCGACCGTCACCTGCTCGCCATGCTCCGCTGCATGCGCCTCCAGCTCGATGCGGATCAGCTCGCCGAGATCGACTTCCTCGTGCCGCGATTCGCTGATCAGGCTCTGCACCCGGCCGATCGAGGCGAGCCGCGTGGTGAAGGATTTCAGCGGCGCGCCACGGCCGAGCGTCTGCACCGCCATCGCCTGCACCACGGTCAGCAGGTTGCGGGTCCGGTGCAGCAGCTCGGCGATCAGGATGCGCTGGCGATGCTCCGCCTGGCTCAGCTCCGTCACGTCGACGAAGGTGACCACCGCCCCCTCGATCCGCTGGCTCTCGCCATGCCGGTAGGGCGCGAAGCGCACCAGGTAATCCGCCCCGCTTTCGGCATGCTCCACCCGCCGCTCGATCGGCGCCGCGCCGGCCAGCACCCGGCTGATGTCCTGGGTGAAGCTCGGCAGGATGAAATGGCTGGAGAGATCGGTGATCGGCCGGCCGCGGTCGCTCGGCAGGATGTTGAAGATCCGCTCCATCAGCGGGGTGAAGCTGCGGATCGCCAGCTTCGGGTCGAGGAACAGGGTGGCGACGTTCGAACTTTCGAACAGGTTGTGCAGGTCGCTGTTCGCCCGGTCCAGCGCCAGGATCTTGTTGTTCAGCTCGGCATTGACGGTATGCAGCTCCTCGTTGACGGATTGCATCTCCTCCTTGGCCGCTTCCAGTTCCTCGTTGGCGGATTGCAGCTCCTCGTTCACCGAGACCAGCTCCTCGTTGGAGGATTTCAGCTCCTCCAGCGCGGTCTCGTATTCCTCGATCAGCGCCTGCAGCCGCTCCCGCGTGTCGCGCAGCTCGCGTTCGAGGTGTTCGCTGCCGCTCCCCGACAGGTGCAGCTGGCCGGCCGCCTCCTCGCGGCTCAGCTCCGGCCCTTCCTCGAGGAAGAGGATGAGGAAGACCGGGTCGCTGATGTCCGGCGCCTCCAGCGGCTCGACCGTCAGGGTCACGCGCTGCACCCGGCCATCGGCGCTTTCCACCACCACGCCCTGCCGGCTGACCTGGCGATGCGTCTCGACCGCCTCCTGCAGGGCCCCCCGCAGGTCGAGCCGCAGGCCCTTGCGCGCCATGGCGAGCACCTGGCGGGAGGGCGCGCCCGGCGCCGCCTCCAGGTACTTCCCGGTCCGGCCGGAGAAATAGACGATGTCGCCGTCGCGGGTGACGACGACGAAGGGCGGCGAGAACCGCTCCAGCACCTGCGTCTCGACCGCCTGGCGGAAGACGACGCCGGTCAGCCCATGCTTGGGCCCCGCCCCGGCACCGACCTGCCCGATCCGCAGCCGGGTGACCGACAGCGGCAGGCTCACGCCCGGCGTCGCATCCGAGCGCTTGCGGAAGATCCGGTGCTTCTTGTCGACCGGCGCGAAGAGGTCGCCGAACTGGCTGATGTTCTCCGAATTGCCGAGGAAGAGGTAGCCATCCGCCCGCAGCGCGTAATGGAAGATGGGAATGACCTGATGCTGCACGTCCAGGCCGAAATAGATCAGCAGGTTGCGGCAGGAGACGAGGTCGATGCGGGAGAAGGGCGGATCGCGGATGACGTTGTGCGGGGAGAAGATGCAGAGGTCGCGCACCTCCTTGGCGACGACGTAGCTGCTGCCGTCCTGGATGAAGAAGCGCTTCCGCCGCGCATCCGTCACGCTGTCCAGCACCGGGCCGGGATAGCGGGCGGCGCGGGCGACGTTCAGCGCCCGCTCGTCGATGTCGGTGGCGAAGATCTGCACCCGCGGCACCGTGGTCAGCGTCTCCATGTGCTCGCGCATCAGCATCGCGATGGAGAATACCTCCTCCCCCGTCGCGCAGCCCGGCACCCAGACCCGCACCGTCTCCGCCGCGCCGCGGCCCTCGAACAGCTTTGGGATGATGCCGGCCGCGAGGCTGTCGAAGGCCGCCGCGTCGCGGAAGAAATTCGTCACGCTGATCAGCAGGTCGCGGAACAGCGCCGCGACCTCCTGCGGGTCCCGCCGCAGCATCTCCAGGTAGCCGTCGACCGTGCCGGCCTGGGTGATCTGCATGCGGCGCTGGACCCGCCGGAAGAAGGTCTGCGTCTTGTAGCCGCCGAAATCATGGCCGATCTGGTTGCGCAGGATGCCGTAGATTTCCTGCCGCGCCGTCTCCAGCGTGCCCGGTTCCCGGGTGCGGTCGTCAGGCCCGGCCATGCCGTCCAGCAGGTTCTGGCTGCGGGCGAATTCGGCGATGCGCGCCCCCATCTCTTCGGCGGGCAGGGCATAATCGACCATGCCAATGGAGATGGCGCTGTTCGGCATGTCCGGATGCTGCGGGCCGAAGCCGTCGCCCACCTGCGCGAAGGTCAGCCCGCCGTGTTCCTTGATGGCCTTGGTCCCGAGCGTGCCATCCCCGTCGCCGCCGGACAGCACGATGCCGACCGCCAACTCGCCGAGGTCGGCCGCCAGCGCGCTGAAGAACAGGTCGATCGGCTTGCGCTCGCGCTGGCCCGGACCCATCCGCTGCAGGCGGAGCTGCCCGCCATCGATGCCCAGGACGGCATTCGCCGGCGCCACGTAGACATGGTCCCGCTCCACCGTCATGGCATCCGCGGCCACAATGACCGGCATGGCGGTGTAATGCGCGATGATCTGCGGCAGCCGGCTTTCGCGGGACGGGCTGAGATGGGTGACGACGACGAAACCGACCCCGGGCCGTTCCGGCATGCCACGGAACAGGCCTTCGAGCGCCTCGATCCCGCCCGCCGATGCGCCGATGGCGACTATTGGAAAATCGGCGCGCGCTACCATGACATGAACTCCTGGTAGGCTTGCAACGGCGCCGTCACCGCATGGTTGCGGTGACAGCCGGCGCCGCATCCCCGGCCCCCGGCCGGCCCCCTCCTGAAGGGGTCCACGGCCGGCGGTACCGGGAGGGCACCGGGGCCATGCCCCGGGGCAGTCCAACGCTTCATGCGGTCAGGCATCCTTGGAGCTCCGCAAGCTGCAGGACGACATGGCCACGGGCAAACGGAATGTTCCGATGCCCCGTCAGGCGTCCGTCGCGGTCGGGGGCGCCCGCCGCCTCAGGCCGCCGCCTCCACCGGCGGCACCACCCCCGGCCGCGGGTCGATCGGCAGCATGCGGTCGAGGCCGGTGATCGCCTCGAACATCGCCGCCGCCATCAGTGCCCGCGCATCCTGCCGCGGCGGCACCGCCACCTGCAGCCCGACCGGCCGGCCATACTGGTCGAAGCCCGCCGGCACCGCGACCGCGGGGCAACCCGCCAGGGTGATCGAGGCATTGAGCATCGAGGCGGCCATGTAATTCTCGAGCTTCTTCCCCGCGACGCTTTCGGGATGCCGCAGCATCACGTCGAACGCCGGGGTCGCCGCCCCGGGCGTCACCAGCACGTCGAAGCGGCCGAAGAACGTCGTCAGCCGGCGGTACCAGGCCGCCCGCTCGCGCTCCGCCCAGGCCAGGCGGCTCGGCGTCGCTGACAGGCCCCGCTCGGTGTTCCAGATGATGTCGGGCTTCAGCAGGTCGCGGTGGGATTGCAGCTGCAGCTCCCGGTCCACCACGAATTGCTGGCTGCGCAGCACCAGGAAGGCTTCCTGCAGCTCGGCCAGCTCGGGCGCGGCGTGTTCCACCGTGCAGCCCGCCTCGGTGAAGCGCTGCACCGCCGCCTCGCAGATCGCCCGCGTCTCCCGGTCCACCGGCAGGGCGCCGTTGAAATCCGCGGTGAAGGCGATGCGCAGCGGCCGCGGCGCCAGCGAGGCGCCATAGGCAACGGCCGGCGCCTCATAGGTCAGCGGGTCGCGGATGTCCCAGCCCGCCATGGTATCGAGGAACAGCGCCACATCCGCGACGCAGCGCCCCATCGGCCCCTGCACCGACAGCGGCGAGAAGAGGTTGTTCGGTGCCCCCCGCGTCACCCGCCCCGGCGAGGGCCTGAGGCCCACCACGCTGCAATAGGTCCCCGGCCGGCGCAGGCTGCCCGCATGGTCCGTGCCATGCGCCAGCCAGGCCTCCCCGGTGGCGACCGAGACGGCGCCGCCGCCGGTGCTGCCGGCGCAGGTCAGCGCGGTGTTCCACGGGTTGCGGGTCCGGCCGAAGACCTCGTTGAAGGTCGAGCCGCCGGCGCCGAATTCCGGCGTGTTGGACTTGCCGATGACGATCCCGCCGAGCGCCTCGATCCGCTCCACCAGCGGATGGGAGGCGGTCGGCACATGGTCGCGGAAGATCGGCGAGCCATAGGTGGTCCGCACCCCCGCCACGTCGGTCAGGTCCTTGATGGAGACCGGCAGCCCGGCCAGCCAGCCGGGGTGCTGCACATGCTCCGCCCCCTCCCCCGCCATGATGCGCCGCGCATGGTCCCGCGCCCGGTCGAGGCAGAGCGTCGGCAGCGCATTCACCGAAGGCTCCACCGCGGCGATGCGGGCGGCGGCGGCCTCCACCAGCTCCAGCGGCGAGACCTCGCGGCGCTTGAGGCGGGCCACGGCCTCGGTGGCGGTCAGGGCGATGAGGGACATGGCGGCGCTCCGGGATTCGTCCCGCATTGCAGCCCCGGCGGGGCGCGGGCGCAACCGCCCACGCCCGGCCCACGCCCCCTGTCGCGCCTCAGTTCGGCAGGATCACGCCCTTGCCGGTATTCTGCTGGTCGAACAGCACATAGGCCTCCTCGGCCTGGTCCAGCCGCCAGCGGTCGGTGAAGAGCTTGTCCACCTGCACGCCGCGGTCGGCGATGTAGCGCGCGCATTCGCCCTGGATGACGGTCGAGAAAGTCCAGGACCCCACCAGCGTCACCTGCCGCCGCAGCATGTCCGGGCTGACGTCGAGCGTGACCTCGCCGCCCTCGCCCACGTAGCAGGCCGTGCCCCAGGTGCGGACGCAGCGCACCGCCTGCGCCCGCGCCTGCGGCGAGGAGGACGCATCGAGCGAGCGATGCGCGCCCAACCCATGCGTCGCATCCTTGATGGCGCCGACGATGTCGTTGCATTCCATCGGGTTGATCAGCACCTCGGCGCCGAATTCCTTCGCCCGGGCCAGCCGCTCCGGGCTGGTGTCCAGCGCGATCACCCGCGCGCCCATGGCGGCGGCCAACTGCGTCGCCGAGAGCCCGACCGGCCCCTGGCCGAAGATCGCGATGGTATGGTCGCCCTGCAGCCCGATCCGCTGCAGCGCGCCCCAGGCGGTGCCGGTGCCGCAGGAGATCGCCGCGCCAGTCTCGAAGGACAGCTCGTCCGGCAGGGTCACCACGGTGCGCGCCGGGCACTTCATGTATTTCGCATGCGCGCCATGCCCGGTCGCCCCGAAGACCTGGTCGACGCCGTCGTCGCAGAGCTGCATCCAGCCGGTCGAGCATTGCGGGCAGACGCCGCAGCCGACGTAGTGGTGCTGCATCACCCGCTGGCCGATCCAGGCCTGCTTCGGCGAGACGTTCTTGCCCACCGCCACCACCACGCCGCAGGGCTCGTGCCCGCGGATGATCGGCCCCGAAATCCCCTTGGTGAATCCCAGGTTCGCCGCCCCGCCCGAAGCCGGCGCGCGGTAATACTTCAGGTCGCTGCCGCACATGCCGGAGGCCTTGATCTCCAGCACCACCTCGTCCGGCCCCGGCGTCGGGTCCGGGAAATCCTGCAACGCCAATTGGCGGTCGCCGAGAAAGACCACGCCCTTCATGGATTGTTTCCTCCGTTGCGGCCGGTTGGCCCGGCCGATGCCCGCATGATGGCGCAGCCGGGCGTGGTGGCAAGCCTCAGGCGAGCCGTTCCCAGACCAGCTCCGGCTGCTGCATCACCCCCTGGTGCAGCCGCGGCGGCGGCACCAGCACCACATGCGCGCCCTCCGCCCGCACCTGGCGGACCTGGTCGGTGCCCATCCGCGCCGGGTCGGAACAGCCATCGACGCGGGTCACCAAGGTGGCGCCATCGAAGGTCCAGGGCCCGGTATAGGAGGTATAGAACCGCGCCTCACCCTCGGCCGGCGGCCGGCTGTCGCCCAGCACCGCCATCATCCGCGTCGGCTCGAAGGTCACCACGCCCATCGGCAGGTGGCCGTACTGGGACGGTACCTCCCGCCCCTCCGGATCGAAGGCGCGCACTGCCACCAGCCGCCAGGTGCCGAGCATCGAGAGCATGGAACATTTCCCCCATTTCCTGGGGGCGATGGTGGCCGCACCCCGGCCGCAAGGGAAGCCGCCTAGCCCGCGACCAGCCGCCGCGCCACCACGAAGCAGACCCTGAAGGCCGCCAGCCCCAGCCCCAGGCTCGCCGTCACATAGACCACGCCGAGCCACCAGGCCCGCTCCCACAGCAGCCCGGTCTCCAGGCTGAAGGCGCTGAAGGTGGTGAAGCCGCCCAGCATCCCGGTCACCAGCAGCAGCCGCGGATTGCCGGCCAGCGCAATCCCGCCGCAGACCCCGATCATCGCGCTGCCGAGGATATTCACCGCCAGCGTCCCCCAGGGAAAGCCGGTCCCGAAGGCCGCCAGCGCCAGCAGCGAGACGAGGTAGCGCAGCACCGAGCCGATCGCCCCGCCCAGCGCCACCAGCAGCACCGGCACCAATTCCAGCCCCGTCACCGGCGCGCCCGCTCGGCCCGGATCGCCGCCCAGCGCTCCAGCCGCTCGCCGATCGCCGCCTCGGCGCCGCGGTCGCTCGGCCGGTAGAAGGCCCGCCGCCGCATCCCCTCGGGGAAGTAGTCCTGGCCGGAGAAGGCACCGTCCGTGTCGTGGTCATAGGCATAGCCGGCGCCGTAGCCGAGGCCCTGCATCAGCTTGGTCGGCGCGTTGAGGATATGCTTCGGCGGCATCAGGCTCCCGGTCTCCTTCGCCGCCCGCTGCGCCTCGCCCCAGGCGACATAGACCGCATTCGACTTCGGCGCCGTGCCGAGGTGGACCACAAGCTGTGCCAAGGCCAGCTCCCCCTCCGGCGAGCCCAGCCGCTCATAGGTCTCCCAGGCGGCGATCGCCAGCGGCAGCGCCCGCGGGTCGGCCATGCCGACATCCTCGGCGGCGAAGCGGGTCAGCCGGCGGGCGATGTAGCGGGGGTCCTCGCCGCCCTGGATCATCCGCGCGAACCAGTACAGCGCCGCATCCGGGTCCGAGCCGCGCAGCGACTTATGCAGCGCCGAGATGAGGTTGTAGTGCTCCTCCCGGTCCTTGTCATAGAGCGCCGCCCGCCTCGCCAGCAGCTCCCCCAGCCCCGCCGCATCCAGCAGCGGCTGATCCGCGGGCAGCGCCAACAATTGCTCGGCGAGGTTCAGCAGGTAGCGCCCGTCGCCATCCGCCATGGCCCGCAGGGTCGCCCGCGCCGTCTCATCCAATGGCAGCCCGCGCCCCGCCTCCTCGGCCGCGCGCGCCAGCAGCAGCTCCAGCGCCGCATCGTCCAGGCGCTTCAGCACCAGCACCTGGCAGCGCGACAGCAGCGCGCCGTTCAGCGCGAAGCTCGGGTTCTCCGTGGTGGCGCCGACCAGGGTGACGGTGCCGTCCTCGACCACCGGCAGGAAGCCATCCTGCTGCGCCCGGTTGAAGCGATGGATCTCGTCGACGAAGAGCAATGTCCCCTGCCCCGCCCGGCGCCGCTGCCGCGCCTCCTCGAAGGCGCGCTTCAGGTCGGCCACGCCGGAGAAGACCGCCGAGAGCGAGACGAAGACCAGCCCCGCCCGTTCCGCCAGCAGCCGGGCGATGGTCGTCTTGCCCACCCCCGGCGGCCCCCAGAGGATGAGGGAGGCGAGCGAGCCCCGCGCCAGCATGCCGGACAGCGACCCGCCCGGCCCCACCAGATGGTCCTGCCCCACCACC
>NZ_CEEDBP010000070.1:0-11485 GCF_979252845.1 Belnapia sp. AC561 | reverse complement strand
CTCTTTCCGATCCAGACCGTATTTCGCTCCTTTCCACCCCCATTCCGTCCGCTAAACCGCATTTGCGGACACGACAGCGCGGCGCTAGCCTCACGCCATGCCCGATCCCAACGCCGAGCCCCCTGCCCTGCCCCAAAACCCCGCCACCGGCCCGGGCACCGTCACCCTCTCCACCAGCCTGCTCGGCGACCTCCAGGTGCCCGGCACGCCCGAGCAGGCCGCGACGCTGCAGGCACTCGCCGCCCGCGCCGCGGTCTATGCGACGCGGGCCCGCGGCGACGGCACCCGCCGCACCTACCGCTCCGCCTGGCGGGCCTACGAGGCCTGGTGCGCCAGCCTCGGCCGGCCGTCGCTCGCCGGCGACCCCGAGACCATCGCCATGTACGCGGTGCATGCCGCCGACCGCAGCCTCAGCCTCTCCAGCCTCCGCGTGGCGCTCGCGGCCATCCAGGCGGCCCACCGCCTCGCCGGCATCGCCCTCGACCTTCGCCACCCCCGCTTGGTGATGCTGCTCGAGGGCATCGCCCGCACCAAGGGCTCCCGCCCGGCCAAGCAGGCCACCGCCGCCGGACCCGAGGTCCTGCGACGGATGCTCGCCACCCGGCCGGGGCCGGAGACCCCGCTCGGCGCCCGCGACCGGGCGCTGCTGTTGCTGGGCTTTGCCGGGGCGCTGCGCCGCTCCGAGTTGGTCGGGCTGGCGCTCGGCGACGTGGAGGTGGTGCCGCAGCGCGGCCTCCGCCTGTTGATCCGCCGCTCGAAGACCGACCAGCGTGGTGCCGGCCAGGCCATCGCCCTCTCGGCCAACCCCAAGGAGCCCGGCCTCTGCCCGGCCCGGGCGCTCGAGGCCTGGCTGGGCTTTCGCCAGGGCGGCGGCGACCACACCGGGGGTGCCTCGGATGCGGCGCTGCCGGTCTTCGTCGGGCTGAGCAAGGCGGGCCGGCTCTCCAGCCTGGCCCTCTCCGACAAGGCGGTCTGGCGCCTGGTCAAGCAGGCCGCCCGCGACGCCGGCCTGGCCAACCCCGAGGGCTACTCCGGCCACTCGCTCCGCGCCGGCCTCGCCACCGCCGCCGGCGAGGCCGGCGCCGACCTCGCCGCCGTCATGCGCCAGACCCGGCACCGCTCGGCCGAGGTGGCGCTAGGCTACCTCCGGCCGGCCGAACTCTGGCGCAACAACGCCTCGCAGAAGGTCTGGGACAGCGCCCGGGAGAGGACAGACGACGAGGCCTGAGGCTGCGACGGGGAAGCCGACTGAGGTTAGGCCGGCTTGTCGATCAAGAAGTCATCACAGCTCCTGTTACGACGTTCTTTTTCAACCACTTCATGCCGCAAAACACCTAAGCTCGTCCTATTGCCATATGGCGATATTAAAGCGTGTCCCTAGCGCCGCATCACCATGTGCCGCTATGGTGCCGCGATCATGTGGCAATAGGGGCATAGCGTCATGGCGACCGTCATCTCTGTCATCTCGCAAAAGGGCGGCAGCGGTAAGACCACCCTCACCCAGTGCCTAGCGATCGAGGCGCTCCGTCAGGGTCTGGCCGCGGCAATCATCGACGCCGATCCCCAGAAGTCGGCAGCAGACTGGGGTGCCCAGCGGGAACAGGCCGGGATCGACGCCCCGGCCGTCATCACGCTTGGAACCGGCTCACTGCGGGCCGTAGTGAAGGAACTGCACGACCGGGGCGCGGGGTTCATCGTGATCGACACCCCGCCCCACTCGGCCCCGGCCATCAATGCCGCCCTCGAGGTCTCGACTGGCGCGGCGATGGTGACGCGGCCCAACCCGATGGACATCCGGGCGCTGGAAGCAACCTGGGCCATTGTGGATCGCATGAAAAAGCCAAGCGCCACCATCTTTACTCAAACGCCGCCGGGCAACCGGGCCAAGGCGCTGGCGCTGGCACTGGGTCGGCTAAAGGAACTGGGCATTCCGCACTGCCCAACCCCCCTTACCTACACGCTGGGCTATCCGTATGCGCAGGCCGAGGCACTGGCGATCCAAGAGCGCGAGCCGACCAGCAAGGCACGCGCTGAGATCGCCGAAGTGTGGGCTTGGCTGAAGCGCAAGACCATTGTTTGATAGTGCCGCATTGCCATATGACGCTGTGATAGCATGACGTTAAGATGATACGTACATGGTGCGCACGACGAACAATGAGGCGGAGGCCCGCCCGATCGGAGAGGTCCGCGACCAGCTCATCGCGGCAATAGGTACAGGGGGGTTCCCGGTTGGCCCTGATCCTCCGCATGGATGAAGTGGTGATCGGCACCCCTTCGCGGTAACGCCAATGGCTGCGACTTCCCCACGATTTCGGCTGCGTTCGGCTGGTACCGGACGGTGGTCAGGAGACAGAGGCTCGACTTCCTGGACATCAAGCTGATCGACCGGGCCTAAGCGCAGGCAATAGCGCCATATGGCAGTATCGTCTTCACCTCTGCCAGTCACCCCTATCGTCATATCATCACATTGCCATATGATGCCGTGGAAATTTGGAGATGTGACAACATGGCAAAAGCACCACCTGTTAGCTATGGCGGAGGCGTCAAGCTAACGCCCCAGCCGCCCACGGAGCCGGTAGCCGCTCCGGCGGTTCCGTCAGCGCCATCGGCGGCCTTGGCACAGACCGGGGCAGGTGAGGGGGGTTACGTCGGACGGCGCCGCCCTATGGAAAGCAAGTCCGATCCGACCATCCTCTACTTGCATCCTGAGGGAAAATACGAACTCAAGCGGTTCGCTCTTGCCCTTGGTCCCAAGGTGAAGGTTCATGACCTGCTGATGGAGGCTATCGAGGAGTGGGCGCAGCGTAAGGGTATCGCCGCACCGATGCGGGTCCCATCCGAACGGGCCCGCCGAGGGCAATAGCTCTATATCTCACCTTTGCCATATGGCGATATTGGCGTATTGCCATAATCTGGAACGGGCCCGGCAATCGCTATATTGCTTGGCCATGCGATTAGGGTCGCCATCGTAAGGAATTACTCGACAGCAGCCACAGGTAAGGGTGCGGAAAGAAGACGAGCCGGACGGCTGCCGTGAAAAAGGCTACCTCCTACGCTATGCCAGCAGAGAAGCCGAGGGTACGGGTAGCCACGGCGAAGAAAGCTGCAGCGACGAGGCCGAACCGCACTGCCGAGGCTTTGAAGGAGTTTCGCCGTGAAACCCGCTCCCTTTCCGAGAGGGCAGATCGGTTGCTCGAACGCCTCAGTGTCCATCTGGGATCATGTGGTTTTCTGGCAAAGTCTTCGGAGCATGAGGCGGACGGATGCCTAGCGGAGGAAGGTGAGCGCGTTGCGGTTTAGGCACTCCCAGTCCTTGGCCAGTCGGCGGCAGCAGTTAAGCCAGGCGATTGAGCGCTCGACGATCCAGCGCTTCGGCAGCACGACGAAGCGGTGCCGGTCGGAGCGTTTGACGATCTCGAGGTTGATCTGGCTGCAGGTTGCGCACAGCCCATCCTGGAGTTTGGCGCCCTGGTACCCACTGTCGGCGTAAAGCTTCAGTAGGAGAGGGTAGAGCCCGAACAGCGAACCCATCAACAGCACGCCGCCATCGCGGTCCTGGATGTCGGCGGCGTGGAGGATGGCCTGCATCAGCAGCCCTTGGGGGTCGACCAAGACGTGCCGCTTCTTGCCTTTAATTTTCTTACCAGCGTCGTAGTCCGACGGGTCGATGCAGGCCTCCCTTTTTCCGCGCCCTTCACGCTCCTTCTGTCGATGGTCGCGGCCGTCGGGCTGGCCTCGCGCCCGGCCCCCTCGCGGAACAGAACGTAGAGCGCGTGGTGGATGCGATCCAGCGTGCGGTCCTCGTCCCAACGTCGCAGGTAGTCATTCACCGTGCTGCGTGGCGGCAGGTCCTTCGGCAGCGCCGCCCACTGGCAGCCGGTGGACAGGATGTACATCACCCCATTCAGCACCGCACGCGTGTCGATCGTCCGCTTGTTGCTGCCACGCTTCGCCAGCGGGATCAGGGGGCCGATGATCGACCATTCCTCGTCGGTCACATTACTCGGGTAGCGCAGCTTGCTGCGGTCGTATTTCGGCCGGTTCTTGGGCGTCCATATGGACACCCTTCTTCCCGCACCCGCCACCAGGGGCCAATCACAACCGACTCAGATGATTCACTCTGTTCCCGGACGGACACTCAGCTAGCCTGTGGCTAAGACTCCTACGAGCGAGATCCTGAACGCCATCCAGGCGGTTAGGGAGGTGAAGGACGTCGTCGCCAAGCAGTTCGCGGCGTTTGAGAAGCTGGTCACCCGGCTCGAACAGATCGAGAAGCGGCTGAAAGTTTTGGAAGACGGGGCAGGGAAGGGGGCATGACCGACCGTCCTGGCGACCTTTGGCCGTCGGACGTCCATACTATCGGCATTGAAGACTTCGAACGATTGGGGCTCAACGCTAATGACGAGCTATTTTGGTACAGGAAGCGGGTCGAGATCCGGCGTGCTCTAGTCCTAACCACTTCTCAGCATCTCGGCGCAGTCATCGTTACAATCTGCGCGATCCTTGGCGGCATTGGGGCGCTGGTGAGCGGCGTGAATGACGGGGCGGAGTTCTTCTGCGCCCGCGAGATCACCTTGCTGAGCTGCCCGGCACCTGCCCCACATCAGAACTGACGACGACTCCCAAACCACCCGGCACATAATGCCATATGGCGCTATCGCCAAATCACTATGACACTTTGGCTGTCTCCAATCGTGGGAGTAGCGATTACTCTTACCATGATTGCATGGTCCGCAGAGGACTTGCATTTTGGACGGATCAAGGGCCAGGCGAGGGTGCGTGCGGCGCGGCCTGACATGGTCGACGTTCAACACCACTGCGTCGTGCGCCGTCCTTCCGCAGAGCCGGCACCGCCTGCCTCAGCGCCGCTGCACGTCATAGTGGGCCCGCCGCCGCTTCGGGGTGGCGACGAAAGCCGAAGACGCGATGAACTCAGCTGACCAGCCATAGGGGGGGAGGGGCCTTTAGCCAACGCCGCCCGCTGCGGCAATCTCGCCAAGAGTACGAAACAGCAGGGAAGGGCGAAGACGACTCATGGCGATAATGACGTATTAGCATATCGCCTTATTGCCATATGGCAATATAGCTTTATCAGTTCTCACAGCAATACTTCGGCCGACGGTCCGGTAACGCCACGCTATTGTTTGCCCTGCGGAGGAACGTCGGGATCTGCGCCAGGATAAGGTTCGCCTCTTCGCGGCGCTTCCGGCGCTCATACGGGCAATCCGGGCACCGTCGGCCCGTTTTGTGCCAATGGTCGCAGTCGCAACGTGTGTCCTCGATTGTATCTGGCATCAGCCTTCCCCTGAATGAGGCAGGGGCTAGTTTCTGGCCTACAGGCCGACGAGCGTTGCCGGGCTCTCGCTGGCCAGCTTTGCCCGCCGGACATACCCTCGCATAGTGCGAACGTCCTTGTGGCGGCTGTGCTCCATGATCGCTTCGTCGTAGGCACCGGTCTTGTAGACCTCAGTAATGAACCCGGCCCACAGCCCGTGCACTAAAAGACGTTCGAACGCGCCCGCCTTCAGCCGAGCAAGCTTTAGCAGACGTCCCGGTGCGGCGGACGGCACTCGAGATCGACCGGGGCGGCAGGTGGAGGGATGGGGGACAGAGACGTCCCGCCGGTGGCGAGGAGTGCGCTAACCAAGATCATAGCCGTATCGGTAGGACGAGACACAATACGGTTGAGCTCTCGCCGAACCGCCGCCAAGGTCCGCTCAATACCGGCGACGTAGCCGTTTTCGATGCCAGCTGTGAGCTAACCGGTACTGTAACGGGAATGGGCTGCCCGCCAAGCCGCATCGAGGTCGGCGGACAGGTGCGTGAGGAGAATCTATGGAGGAGGGCGGAACCAGACTCCAATTCCGGTGTGGAGTCTCTTTCCTCTACAGCTTCGGGATGGCAGGCCTTGAGGGCATTAGGGTGATGCCCCGCTCGCTGATCGACACGCGGGCGTCGGGATAGGCCGCCATTGCGAGATCGAGGCATTCGATGAAGTGCGCCCTGAACTTGCGCAGGAGCTGGAAGCCCGCCCCGAACTGGGCATGAAGCGCGACCCAGCTTACATCGATGTCACGCGTCAGGGCATGGAGCCGGTAGGCCAGCCAGATGTAGACGTCGATAACCATGGAGCGCGGGCCGATTGCCTTCAGGGCATTTTCGCTTAACGGCACGGGATGCTCGCGCAATGCCCTGTAGAATTCCTCGTTCAGGACTACGCGGTCCTGCCAAAGTGACGGCTGGTCCGACGAAACGCCTGTCATGGAGATGCTGCCGTCGACGAAGCCGCCGTGGCGCATCAGTTCCCTGCCGCCACGATCCGCGTAGAACTGCAGGCGGCAGTTGGAGATGCGCTTTGCTTGCTCCGCCACCATCCGGTAGGTCGTGCCGCCGATCGAGAGCCCCATTGTCCCGAGCCAGACCCGCATAGACCGACCCAGCTCGATTTCGCGGGAGCCGGTTCGGATGGCTTCGCTCTGGAGGAATAGCAGAATGAAGCGGGCATAGGATCCATATGGCACCCCAACTGCCTTCCCGGCTCGGTCGTAACCCGATTCTAGTAGTAGGGTGATGTTGTGCCCCTCGCGGCGCCATACTGGCTCGGCTAAAGGCTTGTGCGGCAGCGAGGTAAGGGCAAAACCGGAGTAGGTAAAGCCAATCTTCTCAGCGTCTTCAGTAAGCACTTGGTACGCTGCTTCGACGATCTGGCGCTCGCGCTTCGTCACGGCTTGTTCTCTCGCCCGGTCGATGCCTTCCCGAACGATCAGCTGATGCACTTGCGCCATGAACCGGACCCTGCCGGGTTTTCGTCCACCAATGCAAGTTGGAGTCTACGTGCGCAAGCTATTTGAGAGAAACTAGTCTTAAGCTATTAGAGTGTGGAACCAGACTCCACGGGAAAAGCCCGATTCCCGGAACCACCCTCCACGCAATCCGGAACTAGACTCCACGGGAAAATCGCTGATCCCTGTGGATAAATGCGCCATAAAGCCGGCTTAGCCACCCCGTTTAGCGACTCGTGAAGCCATCCGTTGAAGCGGGCGTGGACTCTGGTTCCGCCCTATCCCCTCCCATGCCGGTGACCGTGACTGTGGTTATGCTGCTCGCGGACCTTGGCGGCCCAGCGTCCTGGCTTGGGAGTAGCAGACGCATGCGGTTGTCGGGCGCTGTAATGCGACTGACGTATATCTAGCCTGTATGGCAAGGGCGGCTCACCAACACCGGCATGCCGGCCCCAGCGTTTCGGCCGATGCTTCACAACGTGAAGTCATTCTACCGAGGAACACCGCGATGGCCGTCACCGTAACGATGGCGGCCTCTATGCCACGTCTGGGGGCACGACCTCATTTAAGATAAATTTCAGTATGTCGCCGGCCGTCGAGAGGGGAGCGCACTCCGTATTCAGCCACGCTTCACCGACTTAAACATCCGTTTGGCGGTCTATGACAGAAAGCCGGTGGCTTTGCTCAAGCCCGAAAGAGGAGGCGGTCAAGGCCAGGACGCGCCAACACAGTCGCGCATGCACGCACGATCCAAGCCCACAAGACGGAGCAGAACGTGATGCTACCGATAGTACCTCGAGCCTGGAGACAACCACAGCGACACCAGACCCTGAGCGGCGAACGGACGAGGTCGCAAAATGCCTCAAAACGGACATTTGGAAGGCTGAGGGAAAGTCGGATTATGACTATTAGCGGAACGGCCGCATTCGGGATAGCTTATCTTACTGGGAACACGGGTCCCTATTCGTAACGGAAGAGATGACAACAGCGCGCCACATCCTCAGCCTGCTGAGAAGCCACATCGAGGGCGATGAGGATCGATTCCTGTCCGCCGCGATGCAACTCGCGGCGCATGAAGCGCGGCAGGGACACGGCAAGCTTGCGGAGGAACTGAAGAACCTCGTGGACGCCGCGAAGACGCGAGGCTCAAGCTTTGAGCAACGCCGAAATCCGGTTCCAATGGCGCAGCCCAAGGGTGAACTGGCCTCGCTACTGAGCGCTCGCTACCCGACCGAGCGGCTAACAGACATGGTATTTCCGAAAGCTCTGCAAGAGCGGCTGGAGCGTGTATTGCTCGAACAGCGGCAGCAGGAGCGGCTTAGGGAGCATGGGCTCCGCCCACGACGCAAGCTTCTGCTGGTAGGTCCGCCAGGCACAGGCAAGACGATGACAGCGGCTGCGCTCGCGGGCGAGTTGAAGGTGCCTTTGTTCACGGTTGTGCTGGACGAGCTTATCACCAAATTTATGGGCGAGACGGCGAGCAAGCTTCGTCTGGTCTTCGAAGCCATGGCCGGCACCCGGGGCGTCTACTTCTTCGACGAGTTCGACGCGATCGGCGCGCGTAGGGGCGAACGCCAAGACGTTGGTGAAATCCGACGCGTACTCAACTCATTTCTTCAGTTTTTGGAGCAGGATGACAGCCAAGGTCTCATCATTGCCGCCACCAACCATCCCGAGCTCCTCGACAAAGCTTTGTTCCGCCGTTTCGACGACGTGATTGAATACACGAACCCTGATGCTTGGCTAATCGAACAGTTGCTCCGCGCTCGCCTGGGCACCTTCGATACGGGGGGGGTGCAATGGTCCGTAGCCGCCGACGCGGCAGTCGAACTTTCGCAGGCCGAGGTGGCGCGTGCTGCTGACGACGCCGCCAAAACTACGATTCTGGCAGGGGTTAAGCGGGTTACGTCGCAGGCGCTGATTGGCGCTATCGAGGAACGCCGAAGAGCGTCACTCGGCGGTTAGAGGGTGGCGACTGACTAATGGCGGGTGAGTTTCCGCGGGATCGCCCGCATTTCTTCATCAGTGGCGGCGGCACAATCGAGCCTTATCGTCGTCCGAATCAGGCGATGAATGCACCGGCTTTGCCGGTGCGGGACCGGGCTGCGCATGCAGCGGCGTTGGAAGCGGCGATTGGAACAGCGCTTGACGCGGCGCGTCGCCAACTTGCTGAGCGAGACGCGGGCCTCGCGTCGGGGACGCCGGGCTTCTACCTCGAAGTGGTGGTGCCCGCAGGCGAGCGGGCAGTCATCGACCAGCTTGCGGATCGGCGAAGACACATGGAGGTCGTGGCCGTCCGCGAGGCTGCCGGCCAGCCGATCACGGTGTCGGTTTTCGTTCCTACGCAGGCCGAGGCGTATTACCTCGGCAAGGTCCGGGCTTATCGTGACACGGATACGGGCTCGGGCCGACCTCGGAACGAGCCACTCGTCAGCCGGATGGAAACGGTGCGGCTCGCCAGCGCGCGCTCACTATTCACTGACGCGGACCGGCTCTTTCCCGAAGATCCACAGGAGCGAGTTTGGTGGGAAGTGTGGCTGCGGGACGGCCGGCGAGAAACCTTCGAGCGGCTGGCCAACGCCCTCAACTTCGGCCTAAAAGCTCATGCGGTGAAGTTCCCGGAACGGGAAGTTGTACTGGCGCTCGCCGACACGGCCTCGCTAGACCGTCTCGTCGCGCATAGCGACGTGATCGCAGAACTGCGTCGAGGCAAGGATACTCCGGCCTTCTTTCTTGGGCTTGGTGGCGCGGAGCAACGCGCCTGGAGCGACGAAGTTTTGGAGCGGCTGGTGCCTCCCTACGTGCATGCGTCGGTGGCGGTCTGCTTGCTGGACAGCGGTGTGCGGCGAACCCATCCGCTAATCGAGCCTGCACTCAAGCTCGACGATCGGCACACAATCAACCCAATCTGGGGCTCGGACGACACGCCGGCCTGGAACGGACATGGGACCCGAATGGCGGGTGTCGCACTCTATGGGGATCTCGTGCCGGTCCTCGCCGGTAGCGATCCAGTGGTGCTTCCGTTCCGACTAGAGAGCGTCCGCATCTTGCCGCCTGCTGAGCAGGCGAACGATCCTGAGCTTTACGGCGCAATCACCGGTGAAGCGATCGCTAGAGCCGAGGTCCAAGCACCGTGGCGCAAGCGGGTCGTGGTCTGCGCGATTACAAGTACCACGATCTCCCAGGGCCGTCCGTCCTCGTGGTCGGCGGCGGTCGATCAGCTCTGCTTCGAAGAACCTGACCGACGTCTCATCATCCTATCGGCCGGCAACATCGCGGTCGACCTAACGCCCGGCGATCACCTCGTTCGGAACGATCTCGAGTCTGTGGATGATCCGGCCCAGGCCTGGAATGCGCTGACCGTCGGCGCATTCACGGAGAAGGTCGACATCGTCGATCCGACGTTCACCGGCTGGCAGCCGATTGCGCCAGCGGGCGAGCTATCGCCGCGCAGCCGGACCTCTGTCACTTGGGGTACTCAGTGGCCGGTCAAGCCGGATGTCGTTTTCGAGGGCGGCAACCTCGCCCACGACGGCCGCCAGCCTGGGAAGGACATCGACGATCTTCAACTGCTGACCACATACTTTCGGCCCGATCGGCGGCATTTCACGACCTTAAGCGATACAAGCGCAGCGGCGGCTCTTGCCGCCAACATGGCGGGGTTGATCCTCGCCGAGCGGCCTCAGCTCTGGCCGGAAACAGTACGCGGCCTCATCGTCCACTCGGCCGAGTGGACGAACCCAATGTGGGCGCAGATCCATGCTTGCGGGGGGCGCAAGAGACAGATCCACGCACTACTTCGGCGATACGGCTACGGCGTTCCTGATCTTGGCAGAGCGCTTAAGTCCGCGCGCAACGACCTGACGTTGTTGATTGAGGACGAACTGCAGCCATTCCAGCGGCAGGACGGCGGGACGCCAAAGACGCGCGACATGAAGTTGCACAGCCTGCCCTGGCCACGGTCAGAGCTGGCGGCGCTTGGCGCAGCTCAAGTTGAACTCCGGGCGACGTTGTCTTATTTCGTCGAGCCGAACCCAGGCGAGCGGGGCTGGACGCGCCGCCACCGCTACGCGTCTCACGGGCTGCGCTTCCGTATTAAGTCGGCGACTGAGTCCCTGAACGAGTTTAGGGCGAGGATCAATCAGGCGGCTCGGGAAGAGGAAGAGGGCGCGGCCGCAGGCGTGGGCGGTGGCGAAGAATGGCTGCTGGGCACTGCCCGCGACGTCGGGTCAATTCACTCCGATCTGTGGTGGGGCACGGCCGCTGATTTGGCTGCCCGCGATGCAATTGGTGTTTATCCGGTTGGAGGATGGTGGAAGGAGAAGCCGTTCCTTGAACGAGTTAACACGCCGGCGCGCTACTCGCTCCTCGTGACCATTCGGGTACCGGACACTGAAGTCGACATCTACACTCCTGTTGAGGTGCAGATCGCTATCCCGATCGAGGTCTGACGAGGGACTCGCTGAGAACCCTGAAGTGGACATCGTCGACCACCAGCCGCAAAGGCTCGCGGGCGACCATCAGAACAGCGCATCCTCGTCCGGATCAGGCCGGGTCTGCAGCCCTACGGCCGGTTCCTCCTTATCCTCGTCGGGCCCGTACCAACTCGAGGTGTCGACCTCGCGTCGTAACCGTCAGCTGTTTCCCGCCTTGAGATGATGGCTGGTTTTGGCCGATGTCGTGGGCATGACAGACGACACCAA
>NZ_CEEDBP010000069.1:0-12278 GCF_979252845.1 Belnapia sp. AC561 | reverse complement strand
CCCCCCCCCCCCCCCCACCCCTCCACCCTTTTTCTGTGAGTCCGCCGTTCGAGCCGGCGACTCCCAAACAAAGCGAGTAGCGCCCCATGGCCGACGGCCACCTCCCCCCCGATGAGCGCCCCGTGCGCTTCGACCTCCTCACCGCCAATCCCGTCTACAAGCCCTTCCGCTACCCCTGGGCCTATGACGCCTGGCTGACGCAGCAGCGCGTCCATTGGCTGCCCGAGGAAGTGCCGCTCGCCGACGACGTGAAGGATTGGCAGAAGAACCTGTCGGAGGCGGAGCGCAACCTGCTGACGCAGATCTTCCGCTTCTTCACCCAGGCGGATGTCGAGGTGAACAACTGCTACATGAAAGTGTACAGCCAGGTGTTCAAGCCGACCGAAGTGCTGATGATGATGTCGGCCTTCTCGAACACCGAGACCATCCACATCGCCGCCTATTCCCACCTGCTCGACACGGTGGGCATGCCCGAGCTCGAGTACAGCGCCTTCCTCAAGTACAAGGAGATGAAGGACAAGTACGACTACATGCACAGCTTCTCGGTCGAATCGAAGACCGAGATCGCCAAGACGCTCGCCGCCTTCGGCGCCTTCACCGAGGGGCTGCAGCTCTTTGCCTCCTTCGCCATCCTCATGAACTTCCCCCGCTTCAACAAGATGAAGGGGATGGGCCAGATCGTCGCCTGGTCGGTGCGCGACGAGACGCTGCACTGCCTCTCCATCATCCGGCTGTTCCGCACCTTCGTGCAGGAGAATCCGGAGATCTGGACCGAGGAGCTGCGCCGCGACATCGCCCTGATCTGCGCGACCATCGTCGACCATGAGGATGCCTTCATCGACCTCGCCTTCGAGCTGGGCGGGGTCGAGGGCATCGATGCGGCGCAGACCAAGCAGTACATCCGCTTCATCGCCGATCGCCGGCTGCAGCAGCTCGGCCTGCTGCCCCTCTACAACATCGAGAAGAACCCGCTGCCCTGGCTCGACGAGATGCTGAACGCGGTGGAGCACACCAACTTCTTCGAGAACCGCTCCACCGAATATTCCAAGGCCAGCACCTCCGGCAGCTGGGAGGAAGCCTTCTCGGACAGCACCTTCACCACGCCTCAACCCCAGGGTGAGATCGCGGCAACCCCGGCGCATTGAGGCTGCCGCAGCTTTAAAGCCACAGGTGCGGCCGATCCGCGCCGCCTGCCCTGGCGGCGCGGCGCCCCGGCAGGTATGCAGGGGCCATGCTGCGAATTATCCGCATGGTGTCCCTGTTGCTCGTCCTGCTGCTCGGCGGGGTCTGGGCCTTTGCCTGGGTCACCCGCGGGCCTGAGGAAAGCCTGGCCGATGCCTTCGTCGGCCGGCTGGGCCAGGTCTTCGGCGGCCAGGGCGCCCCGGTTTCCTCCGGCGGGGTGCAGCTGCCGCAGGGCATGTCGCTCGGCGGCCCCTTCAGCCTGACCGACCAGACCGGCAAGGCGGTGACCGAGCGCGACTTCGCCGGCCGCTGGATGCTGGTCTATTTCGGCTACAGCTTCTGCCCCGATGTCTGCCCGACCGAGCTCGGCACCATGGCCGCGGCGCTCGATGCGCTGGGCCCGGCCGGGGAGAAGGTGGTGCCGGCCTTCATATCGGTCGATCCGCAGCGCGATACGCCGGAGCATCTGGCCGACTACGTCAGCCGCTTCCATCCCCGCATGCTGGGCCTGACCGGCACGCCGGAGCAGGTGGCGGAGGCGGCGCGGCGCTACCGGGTCTACTACGCCAAGGTGCAGCGGCCCGAGATGACCGACTACCTGATGGATCATTCGAGCTTCATCTATCTGGTCGGGCCGGATGCCAAGGTGCGGACGCTGTTCCGTCCGGAGCAGACGCCGGAGGCCATCGCGGCGGCCGTCGCGGCCCAGGTCAATCGTCCGGCCGGCGCCGGATAGCATCGCGGCACCGTGTTACGGGCACTGCGCAGGCGCGAAAAGCTTGCTAGTCTATAAAGCGCGGGATTGCCTCGACATGAGGCTGACCGCAACCGGAGAAGGCAGTATGGCGGACGACGACTCGGATCAGGACGGCGCACGGGACTCCGGGCGAGGTGCTGCGGCCCCGCGGCATAGCCGCCGGCTGTCCGACAAGATCCTGATCGCCTTCCACCATGCCTGCGACCAGGGCGACTACGAGGTGGCGGAGCAATTGCTCCGTATCCTGGAAATGATGCTGACACGTCGCCCGGTCTCCCCGGATACCAACCGGCGCCGCAACATGGAAAGCCTGGTCGCCGCGCATGAGCGGCTCTGGCACCTGCGCCACCCGGATACCACCGCCGGCTGACCTCAGTTCATCCCGAGCGCTGCCGCATCGCGCAGCACCGCCTCCGCCGCCGGCGTGAAGCCCTGGGCGGCATGCAGCACCAGCCCCGGGGCGATGCTGGCCGGGCCACGGCTGCCGCGGCGGGATTGCAGCAGCATCCGCTTGGCCGCCAGCCCCTGGCGCGGCCAGAAGGGCAGCAACCGGGTTCCGGCGCAGCCGGCCGCGGCCAGCGCCGCCATCCCGCCATCCAGCAACGCCGCCGGCAGGATCAGGCTCAGGCTGCCGCGCCGGACGAGGGGCGCGGCGAGGAAACGGGCCCAGTCGCCGAGGCTCGCGGCGCCCTCCGTCGCATGGGTCATGGCGCCGCGCCGCGGCTCCGGCGGGGCGGTGCCGGCGGGCCAGAAGGGGGGATTGGCGAAGGCATGGTCGCAGGCGGGCAGGCGGCGGATCAGTGCCGGGTCGCGGATATCGCCGGTGATGACCTCGGCCGCGATGCCATTGGCGGCGGCATTGGCAATGGCCAGCGCCGCCAGGACCGGGTCGCGCTCGACGGCCAGGATGCGCAGGCCCGGCACCCGCGTGGCGAGGCAGAGGAAGCCCGCGCCGCTGCCGCAGCCGGCCTCCAGCACCACCTGGCCGGGACGGGCCGGGATGCCGGCGGCGAGCAGCACCGCATCCAGCCCGGCGCGCAGGCCGAGCCGCGGCTGGCGCAGCAGCACGCGACCGCCGAGCAGCCGGTCCTCGGTATGCATCTCGCTCACAGATGCTCCTCGCCGGCCTCCCGCAGCAGGCGGCGGGCGGCGGCGAGGTCTTCCTCCGCCACCGCGAGGCGACGGGGGAAGGCACCGATGCCGCCCTCGAGCGCGCTGATGTGCTGGTCCAGCAGGATGCAGGGAATGCCCGCATCCTTCAGCAAAGCGAGCAGGAAGCTGATGCGCACCGGATCCACGCTTTGCACGATGAGCCGCATGGTTCAGCCAAATCCTTGTTTTTCCGGCGCTTGTCGCCAAGTGGCGCGGTGGCTATGGTGCCGCCCCCCAAGCCAGGGTCAAGTGTAGTGCCATCGGTTGCACGGATTGTGCCGGATAATTCCCCGTTGACGATGCCATCCGATGGCGGCGAGGACGCGCTCATGGCGCTGGTTTCGCTCGTCCAGGCGGATCTGGAGGCCTGCAACCGCTTGATCGTGCAGCGGATGCACTCGCCGGTCGCGCTCATCCCGCAGCTGGCGGCGCATATCGTCGCGGCCGGCGGCAAGCGGCTGCGGCCGCTGCTGACCCTCGCGGCGGCGCGGCTCTGCGACTATCGCGGCGACCGGCACGTGGCGCTGGCGGCCTGCGTGGAGTTCATCCACACGGCGACGCTGCTGCACGATGACGTGGTCGATGAATCCTCGCTGCGGCGGGGCCAGGCGAGCGCCAATGCGCTGTTCGGCAACAAGCCGAGCGTGCTGGTCGGCGACTTCCTCTTTGCCCGCGCCTTCCAGCTGATGACCGACGACGGCAGCCTGAAGGTGCTCGGCATCCTCTCCCAGGCGGCGGCGACCATCGCCGAGGGCGAGGTGCTGCAGCTGGTCACGCAGAACGACATCTCCACCACCGAGGCGCAGTACCTGCAGGTGATCGAGGGCAAGACCGCCGCGCTGTTCGCCGCGGCGACCCGCATCGGCGCGGTGGTCGCGGACCGGCCGGAGGCGGAGGAGCTCGCGCTCGATGCCTATGGGCACAACCTCGGCATCGCCTTCCAGCTGGTCGACGATGCGCTGGACTACGCGGCGGAGCAGGAGCGGCTCGGCAAGACGGTCGGCGACGACTTCCGCGAGGGCAAGATCACCCTGCCGGTGCTGCTGGCGCATGCCCGCGGCGATGCGGCGGAGCGCGAGTTCTGGCGCCGGACGCTGGAGGACAAGGACCAGTCGCCCGAGGATCTGGCGACGGCCCAGGCGCTGATCGAGCGGCATGGGGCGCTGCGCGATACCGTGGCGCGGGCCCAGGCCTATGGCGATGCGGCGCTGACGGCGCTGGCGGGCTTCCCGGATGGGCCGATGCGGCGGGCGATGGCGGGGATCGTGGCCTTCTGCATCGCTCGGGCGCGGTAGCGCTCAAATCCGCTAAAGCCTGCTCAATTCGGCTAAATTCCGTAAAATTCGGCTCAATTTCATTTATTTTTTGCCGGCTCTGGCGATCTAAGTGCCTGAACCGGAAGGAATTTATAATAAATTCGGTGGGGGAAACGGCGTTTCGCCGCCGCCACCGGGCATGGCGCTGACGGAGACAATAATCCTATAGCCCATGCTGTCGGCGGAGGCAAGCGAAGCCTCCTGCCGCCCCGGGACCTCAGGCGATGAGGACCGAATTGTCGATCACATGCACCGTCAGGCCGGGTCCCTCGTCCACCCAATTCGGCCCGGCGGCCCCATGCCGGATGCCGGCCGCCTCGGCGGTCAGGGCGAGGTGATGGTCGCCCCGGGTCGGGTCGTAGAAGCGTTCCAGCGACAATTGCCCGGCCGCGGTGGAATCCTTCGCATAGGCCTGGAAGGCGACGCCCTCATAGACCAGTCCGGGCAGGGTCTGCAGGATCGAATCGCGCTCGGCCACGTCGCTGGTGAAGAGATGCGTGTGCCTGATGGTGTCGAGGAAGCGGTGGACATCGACGGTCCCCGCCGATTTGTCGGGGGTTGCCCATTGCGCGCCTTCGTAGCGGTAGCTCGGCAGGTTGTTGATGATGAAGGCCTTTTCCGCGGCATCCGTCGTGTAGAAATGCTCGCCTGTCCGGCCCGCGTCGAAGAACCGGTAGACGGCATGCAGCGGATTGATGGCGGCTCCGTAGAGCGTCGTGACTCCCGCGATATCCGATGCCGTCAGGCCACGGTTGGCCGCGCCCAGCACCGGGTACATGGTGGCCGTGGGCTCGGTCGAATGATCGAGCCCGAGGGCATGCCCGATTTCATGCAGGGCGACCTGATAGAATGACGTGTCGTAGCCGGCATAGAGCAGGGCCCCGGACGCGTTGAAGTAAAGATTGACGTAGGACGGATCCTCGATCCTGACGATCACGTCGTTGTTGAAATGGTTGTTCATCTGGTAGAAGGACGTCAGGCCGATCTGCTGGGTCATGGCCGGGTTCAGGTTGCCGAACCCGATGCGGATATTGGCCAAGGCGGCATAATTCGCCGAATCCGCCACCTCGATGAAATGGATATCCGCCACGCCCTGCCAGGCGGCGAAAGCGCTTCGCACCAGCGACGCTGCCGTCGGGTCGTCGATCAGGTGGGAAAAAGGCGTGGCGCCATCGGCGAGGAAATTGAAGGCCGCGAAGCTCCAGGTGATGGTGTTCGAGGCCCAGGTCGGCCCTGCGAATGCATATGCAGCCATCGCCGAAGCTCCCATCACCGTCCCGATACGGTGAAATTTTAAGCATGTCAGCGTCCGGAGCGACAACACTACTTTTCTGGGAGCCGCGGCGGGGTACCATGTGCCCCGAGCCCTCAGCCGCGCAGCGCCCCCGCCAGGATGACCGCGGTGCCGGCCAGGCAGAGGCCGGCGCCGGCGAGGTCCGCACCGGTCGGGCTGCGCCCTTCCACCAGCCAGAGCCAGGCCAGCGAGGCCACCACATAGACCCCGCCATAGGCGGCATAGGCGCGGCCTGCGACGTCGGTCCCGACCAGGGTGAGCAGCCAGGCGAAGGCCGCCAGCGCCGCCGCGCCCGGCAGCAGCCACCAGGGCGAGGCGCCGGACCGGAGCACCGCCCAGAAGGCGAAGCAGCCGGCGATCTCCGCCAGGGCGGCGAGGGGGTAGAGGGCCAGGGCCTGGATCATGCCCTGGCTTCCCCCGCCGCCGCGGCGATTACAAGGCGAAGCGGGTGCCGACGAGCAGGCTGCGGCCCGGCGTGACATAGCCGCTGGTCGGCTCCCAGCGGCTGTTGCCGAGGTTGCGGCCCTCGAGGAAGAGGCTGACCACCTCGGTCGCCTTGTAGGTGGCGCCGAGGTTGACCACGGTGCCGCCCCGGACCGCGCCGCGCGAGCCGAAGTCGCCGGTATTGGTGATCAGGAAGTCGCTGGACCGGCCGGTGAAGAGCACCGTCGGCGCGATGACCAGCCGCGGCGTCGGCACCACCCGGGCGGTGATGCTGACCACATGCTCCGGCCGGCGCAGCAGGCGGCGGTCGGTGATGGCGTCCTCCGCCTCGGTGATGGTCCAGTTCGCCGTGGTCTCCAGCCAGGGCGCCGGGCGGAGGGTGAGGCCCAGCTCGGCGCCGTGGATATCGGCCCGGTCGACGTTGACCGAGGTGAAGACGAAGCCCGGCAGCGGGGCACGAACCGAGTTGATCAGGTTGGTGATGCGGCTCTGGAAGAAGGTCCAGCTCGCGGTGGCGGCGCGGGGCCGGCCGAACAGCGTCACGTCGGTATCCGCGCCGATTTCCCAGCCGGTGCTGCGCTCCGCCTTGAGGGCGGGGTTGCCGAGCGTCGAGGCATTGGTGCCGAAGCGCTCGTACAGCGACGGGGCGCGGAAGGCGGTGCCGGCGGAGACGCGGAGCCGGCTGTTCACCTCGGGCAGCGCCAGCACGGCGCCGAGCTGCCAGGTGGTCGCATCGGTGAAGCCGGTGGTGCTGTCCTGGCGGAAGCCGCCGGTCAGGTCGAGCCGGTCCCAGGCGCGGTACTGCAGCGAGGCGTAGCCGGCGGTGACATGCTGCTGGGCGAAGACTCGGGTGCGCGAGGCGGGGCTGCCGCTGAGGCTGCGGCTCTCCTCCAGCGCATGGGTGACGCCGAAGGCCAGCGCGCCGTCGGTGAAGGCGCCGAAGCCGGGCAGGCGGACGGTATTGCCCCAGTCGAGGCCGGTGCGGCTGCCGCGGTAGAGGTCGTCGGCGATGCCGGAGGCGCCGGGGTTGGGCCGGTTCACGTAGCGCCGGCGGTCCTCGGTGGTGAAGCCGCGCAGGCCGGTGGTCCAGGCGCCGTCCAGCAGCCGGGTCTCGCCGCGGACCTGGCCGAACCAGCGGCGGTCCTCGCCGGAGTAGTTCGGGTCATCGGCCTGGCGGAAGGCGTTGTTGGTGCCGTCGAGGCCGAAGTTGTTCTGCCGCCACTGGACGATGCCCTCCAGCCGGGTCCCCTCGACCGGGGTCCAGCCGAGCCGGGCCATGGTGGACTGGCCGCGGAAGCCGTCGCGCTCGCCGTTGGTGGTCTGCAGCCGCGGCGCCAGGGCATTGGAGCCGCGGGTCGAGAGCGACTGGCCGGAGAAGAGGTAGTCGAAGGCCTCCACCCGGCCGGTGGCGCCGAGGTTGCCGCGGACGGTGGAGTTGCTGCCGCCGGCGATCTCGCCGAAGGGGGCAAAGACCTTCCCCTGGGGCGCCTGGCGGGTGACGAGGTTGATGACGCCGCCGAGCGCCGCGCTGCCGTAGAGCGAGGCGGCGGGGCCGCGGACCACCTCGATCCGGTCGAGGTTGCCGAGCAGGTCCTGGCCGAAGTTGAAGGCGCCGGCCGGGGTGGAGGCATCGTTGATCGGCACGCCGTCCAGCAGGACCAGGGTATGGCTGCTGTTGGTGCCGCGGGTGAAGGCGCTGGTCTGGCCGCCGAGCCCACCCTGGCCGACGAGGTTGATGCCGGGGACGGCGGTGAGCGCCTCGGCCAGCGACTGGTAGCCGCGCTCCTCGATGTCCTGGCGGGTGATGACGGTGATCGCGGCGGGGACGCGCTCGGCCGGCGTCGGGACCCGCGTGGCGGTGACGATGGTATCGGGGATGGCCTGCTGGGCCTGGGCGGGATTGGGGGCCAGGGCCGCCGCGGCGAGGCCGCCGGCGAGGGTAAGCGCGAGGTTTCGCATCGGGTCCTCCGACTGCGTTGACGAACGAGTCCCGCCCCGGTGGGGGCGGAACGACGGGCGTCGTTCCCGCAATCGGAAAACCCCCCGCGCTTGGCGCTGGGGGCCTTGGTTCCGGTGCGCCGGTGCACCTCGCCCGGCACGCGCGAGACAACTCTGCGCCGGCCGGTCTCCTGGCTCGCGATGGGGGCGCCGGGGCGATGACCCGGGACCCTTGGATCTGCCGCCTTCTCACGCCCCCACGGTGAAACCGCTTCGGGTGCAATGGCTTCTGGCAGACCCGCATCGCCTACAGTTGCGAGGGCAGCCGCGGACGGATGGTCGGGACCACCTGCCGCATTCCCGTTTCAGCCCTTGCGGGCCACCGGCGCATGCGGGGGCACTAGCAGGATTGCGGGAGGGTAACAGCCCCCCGCGCGCAGCCATGGCGCAGAAGCGCCAGCGGCTGTGGCCTTTCGGCCGCGCCTGGCCCCTGGCACCGCTCGATTCACGGCCTTCGGCGAGACCGCCTCGGACGATCGCGCGCTAGAAGATCCAGCCGAGTGCCTGCACGCCGAGCCAGCCGAGCACGACCAGCACGATGGTGGCGAAGGCGCAGCCGGCGATGGTGAGGCCGACGCCCCAGGCGGTGGTGCGGTTGTCGTGCTCCACCAGGCCGAGGGCCATGACGATGTTGCCGAAGGCCGGCGGGCCGTTGGTGCCGGGGCCGGGCAGGATCAGCATCAGCGCGACATAGGCGGTCAGCCAGCCGAACAGCTTGTCGCCCATGGGGGAGGTGAAGAAGCCCGGGCGGGGGCGGACGTATTGCTCGACCTTGGCCATCCATTTGGAGCCGCCGCCGGAAAGGCGGAGCAGGTCGGTGCGCTTGACCGATTGCCGGGCGAGGAAGGCGGGCAGCTTCGGGGTGCGGCGGCCGAGGCCCATCTGCACGCCGAGGATCAGCACCGGCAGGCCGAAGACCGAGGCCATGCCGGGCAGCAGGGAGGGCAGCAGCAGCAGCAGGATCAGCAGGCCGAAGGCACGGTCGCCGAAGGCCTCGGCCATTTCGCCGAGGGTGATGCGTTCACCGGGAAAGCGGGCGGCGACCTCCGCGACGATGCGGGAGATGGGCGCCCCCGCGCAGTCCCCGTGGCTGACTGCCTTGGTCGCATCGGAATGCGCACCGACGATCGGCGCCTCGATGTTGCCGTCCATTCCCGGATATTGACCTCTTGCCCAGACGTAGAATGCCACCGGCCATGCCCCTCATTGGTTTCGAGGGTGTCACGGCAGGCGGCAGTCTAGGCATTCCCGGCGCGTCATGCACCGGGATTTTCGCGCGAACCTGGACACGGGTCCTTGGGTCGTTTCAGCTTCCGGTGAAGGCCGGCTTGCGCTTCTCCATGAAGGCGCGGCGGCCTTCCTTGTAGTCGGCGCTGTCGAAGCAGGCGGCCAGCGCCTTCTTGTAGGCCTCCATGTCGCGGTCGGCGCGGTCCATGAGGACCTGCTTCACGGTCTGCTTGTTGGTCAGCAGCGACAGTGGCGCATTGCCGGCCATGGTGGCGGCGAGCTTGGCGACGGTGGCCTCGAGCTCGGCCACCGGGACGACCTTGTTGACCAGGCCGAAGCGCTCGGCCTCCTTCGCATCGAAGCGCTCGCCGGTCATCAGGATCATGTGGGCATGGGCGGGACCGACCAGGTCGACCAGGGCGCGGACCATGTCGAAGCCATAGGCGATGCCGAGCTTGGCGGCCGGGATGCCGAACTGGCTGTCGTCCGAGGCGATGCGGATGTCGGTCGACATGGCGATGCCCAGGCCCCCGCCCATGCAGAAGCCGCGGATCTGGGCGATCACCGGCTTCCTGTAGGCCGAGAGCCTGGCGCGGCCGGCGCTGGTCAGCTTGTCGTACTCGGCCTGGGCGTCGGCGTTGTTGCGGACCTTCTCGAACTGCGAGATGTCGGCGCCCGAGACGAAGGCCTTGTCGCCGGCGCCCTGGAGGATGACGCAGCGGACGCTCGCATCCTCGGCGAACATCTCCAGCGCCTCGCCCATGCCGGTCCACATGGCGACCGACATGGCGTTGCGCTTCTCGGGCTGGTTGAAGACGATCCGGCCGACGCCGTCGGCGCTGCTGGCGAGGATCTTACCTTCGGCGAGTTCCATGGTGCTCATGCTCCGCCAAGGGCTCCCTTGGCTTTCAGGTCGGCGATTTCGGCGGGGGTCAGGCCGGCTTCGGCCAGGATTTCGTCGTTGTGCTCACCGAGGTTGGGGATGTCCCGGTAGAAGCCGGTGTCCACGCCCTGGATGTTCACCGGCTGGGCCACGACCTTGATGTCGCCGCGGGTGCGGTGCGTCATCGGCATGGCCATCTTGAGGTGCTGGACCTGCGGGTCCTCGAAGACCTCGCGGATGTTGTTCACCGGACCGCAGGGGATGCCGGCTTCCTCGAGCTTGTCGATCCAGTATTCGGACGACTGCAGCTTGGTGACCTCGGCGATGACCTGGTTGATCCGCTTGCGGTCCTTGGAGCGGCCGCCGTTGGTCTTCCATTCTTCGACCTCCAGCCATTCCTCATGGCCGGCGGCCTTGCAGAAATTGGTCCAGAGCTTGGCCGAGGAGGCGGCGATGTTGATCGATTTGTCGCTGGTCGGGAAGACGCCCATCGGGATGTTGACGGGGTGGTCGTTGCCTGCCTGGCCGGCGACCTCGCCATCCATCAGGAAGCGGCTGGCCTGAAAGTCCAGCATGAAGACCTGGGCCTCGAGCAGGGAGGTATGGACGTAGCCGCCCTTGCCCGTCCGCTCGCGGTCGTAGAGCTTCATCATAATGCCCATCGCCAGCAGGTTGCCGGCGGTGAGGTCGTTGATGGGGATGCCGACGCGCATCGGGCCGCGGTCGGGCTCCCCGGTGATGGTCATGAGGCCGCCCATGCCCTGGGCGATCTGGTCGACGCCGCCGCGCTTGGAATAGGGGCCGGTCTGGCCGAAGCCGGAGATGGAGGCGTAGATCAGGCGCGGGTTGAGGTCCTTCAGGTCGTCATAGGCGATCTTGAGCCGATGCTTGACCTGCATCCGCATGTTCTCGACCAGGATATCGGCCGTCGCCGCGACCTTCAGGAAGGCGGCGAGGCCGGCGGGGTTCTTCAGGTCGATCGAGAGGCCGCGCTTGTTGCGGTGCAGGTTCACCTGGTCGAAGCCGTCGCGGGCGCCGCCGAGGCCATCGCCCTGGCCGGGCGGCTCGACCCGGATGATGTCGGCGCCCCAATCGGCCAGATGCCGGACGCAGGTGGGGCCGGCGCGGGCCAGGGTGAGGTCGAGCACGCGCAGGCCGGCGAGGGGCAGGCGGTTCTCCGCCATGAGTTTAGGGTCGGTCGGGGCTTCGGGCACGGGGTTTCCTCCCTGGATGGCGCGAGACTAGGGGAGGGCGGACGGAGTGGCCAGATGGGCCGCGCGCGGTCAGGCCGGGGTGGTGCCGAGGCGCGACTGGCCTTCCGGGCAGAGGTCCCGCAGCACGCAGCGGCCGCAAGCCGGGCCGCGGAAGAAGCAGCAGCGCTGGCCGTGCCGCATCAGCATCTGGTGATGGTCGTAGAAGGCCTGGGCGTCCCAGTCCTCAGGCAGCAGGGCGGCGAGAACGACGTGGGAGGGGCCGACCGCAAGGGATTTCGGGATCAGCCCGAGCCGGGCGGCGACGCGGTGGTGGTGGCTGTCCACCGGCAGGGCGCGGCCGCGGAGGGTGCTGAAGGAGAGCACCGCCGCCGCGGTCTTCGGCCCGACGCCGGGCAGGGAGGCGAGCCAGGCGGCGGCCTCCGCCTCCGGCATGCCGGCGAGGTGGGAGAGGTCGAGCAGGCCCTGGCGTTCGGTCAGGGCGCGCAGGGTGCGTTGCAGGGCGGGGGCCTTGGCCTCGGGCCAGGTGACGCCGGCGATGGCGCGCTCGACCTCGGCGACGGGGGCGTCGCGAACCGCGGCCCAATCCTCGAAGGTGGCGCGCAGGCTGGCGAAGGCGCGGGCGCTGTCGGCGTTCTTGGTGCGGTGGGAGAGCAGGGAGGAGACGAGTTCGTCCAGCGGGGCGAGGGCGTGGAAGTAGAGGACGGGGCAGCCGTATTCGGCGCAGAGGCGGTGGTGGACCTCCAGGGCCAGGTCGCGCTTGGTGGCATCGGGCGCGGGCGCCGGGCGGGGGAGGGGCATGGGCGTGTAACGG
>NZ_CEEDBP010000068.1:0-12787 GCF_979252845.1 Belnapia sp. AC561 | reverse complement strand
GCCCTTCTTCCTCCACCCGCCCCCGGAAGCCAATCACAACCGATTCAGATAACTCGATCTGTTCCCGGATGGACACTTACAGAACGCCCTGCTCAAGCTCACCGCCTTCAGCGCCGCACTGACCCTTGGCGGGCTTGGCGCCGCCATCTGGCTTGGAAACCGCATCGCAGGTGCCATCGAAGGCCTGCTCAATTCAGAAAACCGGCAGGTCTCGACATTGCGGTTTCGGGAAGTGGAGGCCCTAGCCGACCACCTTGCCAGCCAGAAGACCGTGCGGGACAGCTTGGGGGCAGAACTCAATCATCGGGTTAAAAACACCCTGATGACAGTTCAATCGCTCGCTTCTCTAAGTTTGCGTGGGAACAGCAAAGACCTGGTCCAGACCCGCCAGGACTTCCTCGACCGTGTGGCAGCGCTCTCTCGTAGTCATGAACTTCTGGCAAAGCTCGGCTGGAAGAATGTTGCTGTTGAACAGGTTTGGAGGCAGGCCGGTGCTCCCTGGCAAGCCGACCACGGTGCCGCGTTTATGATCGACCCCATGCCGCCCATCGCCCTGAGCCCCCGCCAAGCCCAGGCCGTCATCATTGCCCTGCATGAGCTTGCTAGCAACGCTGTCAGGTACGGTGCCCTGTCGCAGTCGGCCGGGCGCGTCCGGGTACAGTGCACGCGGCTTGAAAACGGCATGGCGTCGTTACGCTGGACTGAGAGCGGCGGCCCTATTCTCCCAGGACCGCCTGCTTATACCGGCCTCGGTCTCAAGATCTTGGAGCGTGTCATTCCACGTGACCTCGGGTCAGGTGGCGCAGTAACGGTCGCCTTCAATACGACTGGCGTGGATGCTGTCCTGTTTTTTCGACCGGCTGGCTAACGGGCGAGACTAAATCAGGATTGGCGAGAGACTGGCACCCTGTTCGCTGCCAATCCGTTTCATTTCTGGGAGTTCTATTGGGACGTCCCATGGTTACGCCAATCGCAGGTGTGGCAGTAAAACCACCAGCGTCCTGAACTTTCGTAGAATTACAATCAATAGTTGAGTATACCGTTACCTCGGTGCATCTCTCCTGTGGTCTGATGCAGGCTGCCAGGAGCGGAAAACCACCATGGGCAAATCGGGCCAGCGCGTGCTGGTAGTCGAAGATGAAGCGATGCAGGCCCTCGACATCGAGCAGATGCTGATCGACGCCGGGTATCAAGCCATTCTCGCCGACAATGCCCCCATGGCTTTGCAGGAGGCGGGCTCCTGGCATGAGCCAGCCGCAGCGGCCATCATCGACCTGCATTTTATCGAAGGCATGCAGGGCGGAACCCTGATTACCCGGCTCCGGGAATTATGGCCCGGCCTGCCTGTCGTGGTCGTCACCGGTTACTCGCCCCGCGACCCCGCAGCAGACCTCCGCGGGTTAGGTGGGCCAACGGCACGACTCCACAAACCACTCCAGACCGACCGCCTACTGCAACGCCTCCAGGATGCTATCCAATCCAGCACTGGCGTCGCTTAATTTACCAAAGTCAGCGGTCTTCAGTGGCATTCGGCATAACGAAATCAGCCGAAATTTCAGCCAGAAAATCAACTTTAGATTATAGCCAAGATATACGCCGCTATTCCCCTCATGAAACGGCCGCACGCGCCCTATGCTACAACCGACCTAACAAATTCTAGTTTGGGTTGTGTTGAGATGGTGGAGTATTGTCATGATAGGTCACCAGGTGCCTGCATCGGGGAGTACCGGGGTGAGCCTTCGCATACTACTGGCCGAGGACGAGACCCTGATCGCCATGACGCTGGTCGATGCTTTGGAGGGCGAGGGATACGCGGTAACCATGGTCGGAGATGGTGCTGCCGCGCTGGTGGAGGCGCGCCGCGAGAACGCCGAGTTCGATGTTCTGGTGACAGACCTCAACATGCCGCACATGACGGGAGTGGACCTCATTCACGCCCTGCGGCTCGACCGGCCAGAGTTGCCAGTCGTCGTCGTCACCGGGGCGCCACCCGCTGGTGGCCTCAGCACCCTCCGGCGTCTTGGCGGCGGGACCGGAGCCATGATGCTCCTGCACAAGCCAATCAACTTCACAGAGCTGCTGTCAGCGGTCGACCGGGTGCGGCCAAGGGCAAACTCACCTGAGGACATCCTCACGCCAGGGCAATTAGTTCGCGCACCCGGTCAGCCAGAACGGTCATAGCGAAGGGTTTCGTTAGTACGCGTGCCCTGAGGTCGAGGACATCGCCACTGAGCACGACGTTCTCGGCGTAGCCGGTGACGAACAGCACCTTGAGGTCTGGCCGCATGGTGCGAGCCGTATCGGCCACCTGGCGCCCGTTCATTCCGCTCGGCAGACCAACATCGGTCACCAGCAGGTCGATGTGTTCACCCGAGCGCAACACCGCCAGGCCCGAAGCCCCGTCCTGGGCTTCAAGCACCTGGTAGCCCAGTTCGCAGAGCGTCTCGCTGAGCAGCATCAGCACGGTCGGCTCATCGTCCGCCACCAGTACCCGGCCACTGTGCGATGCGGCAGCCAGGTCATGGGTTGGAGTTGCCTGCTCGGTCTCCGCGACCACCCCGCCATAGCGTGGCAGGTACAGCGTTACCACGCTTCCCCGGCCGACCCTGGAGCTGATGTCAACATGACCACCGGACTGGCGGGCAAAGCCATACACCATGGAAAGGCCAAGACCGGTGCCGACCCCGATAGGCTTGGTCGTAAAGAACGGCTCGAATGCCTTGGCGATGACTTCGGGCGCCATGCCGCAGCCGGTGTCCGACACACGCAGGTTGACGTACTGGCCGCTCGGCAGGCCGCGCTCCCGAGCATCAATCGGGTCGAGCCAGCAGTTATCCATCTCGATGCGGATAGCACCACCCTCCGGCATGGTCGACCTTGGCACCCTCATTGGCCTCTACTTCCTGCCCGGCATCGCGCTGACGATTCCCGCAGGTCTCATCGGCAGATGGCTCGGCGACAAGTGGGTCGTACTGCTGAGCTTGGTGGTGATGGCGGTGGGAGCGGTCCTCGTGGGTCTGGCCCGCGACTTCACCGGATTGGCTATCGGACGCCTCATCTCCGGCATGGGGTCGGTGCTGCTTAACGTGCTCATGGCCAAGATGGTGACCGACTGGTTTGCCGGAAGCCGCCAAATCGTGCTGGCGATGGCCATCTTCATCTACTCGTTCCCTGTGGGCCTTGGCTTGGCGCTGCTCACCTTGGGCTGGCTGGCAGCGACCAATGGCTGGCCGATGGCGATTTACGCCACCGCTGCGCTCACGGTGGTCTCGTTTGTACTGGTCGCCATGTTTTACCAAAGACATCAAAATGATAGTGCCCAGCCCGATTGGGTCATCGGCATGGAGCCGGACTTCCCGGCCTTCGCCCAGGCCGATCCGGTCTGGCGCAGTCTGAAGGCCGTGCGCTCCGGCCGCCTGGTCTTGTCCCCCTCCCTGCCCTATGGCTGGGTGGATTTCCCACCTTCCCCGGCGAGGTCGCCTATGTTTGGCACAGCGCCCTGCACGCCGGCACCGTGGCCGAGAGCCTCACCACGACGGGCTTTGCCGTCCGCGCCCAGATCATCTGGGCCAAGGAGCGGCTGGTCACGGGCCGCGGCTACTACCACTGGCAGCATGAGCCTTGTTGGTACGTCGTCCGCGGCACCGGCCATTGGAGCCGCGATCGCAAGCAGAACACGCTCTGGTCAATCCCCAACCGCGGCCCGGATGCCACCACCACCCATGGCACCCAAAAGCCGGTCGATTGCATGGCCCGGCCGCTGCGCAACAACTCCAGCCCCGGCCAGGCGTTCTACAAGCCCTTCTGTGGCTCAGGCACCACCCTGATCGCCGCCGAGACGGAGGGCCGCGCCTGCCACACCATCAAGCTTTCCCCAGCCTATGTGGACGTCGCCCTGGCCCGCTGGCAGGCGTTCACCGGCCTGCAGGCGACGCTGGAGGGCTCGGGCCTGACCTTTGCCACCATGGCCACCCAGCGGGTGTGTAGGAGGCCATGCATGCCGGCGCTGTTTGAGCCAACGAGCGCACATGCACTCTGGTCCGCGCGATGTTGGATATTGGCATTCCGCAGGCGGATATCGCCACGCATCTCGAAATCGACGACAAGACCCTCCGCAAGCACTTCCGCCAGGAGCTGGACCGCGGCTTGATCGAGGCCACGGCCAAGGTGGCGCGGTCGCTGTTTCATGTGGTGACCTCCGGGCAGAACACCGCCGCGGCGATCTTCTGGATGAAAGCCTGGGCCGGCTGTCGGGAGAAGCACGAGGTGCAGGTCAGCATGGCGCCCAGCCATGAGCTGAGCGACGCCGAGTTGCTACGAATCATTGAACAGTGACGCGATCGCCGGGCCACTGAGGCTGGGACAGCTGTGCCCGAGGAAGCATAGCGCGGGTTCGGTCCTGTTCACCACCGACCGACGACCGTTGGTCGGTGTTGAACAAGGGGCAGGCCGGCTGCCCGAATATCTTTCTGCTGCGTTCCCGATCTCTCCCTAAACGATGGTACCCGCAACTATGCCAGGTCCAGCCTCGAACGTGATCAGCGCAGCAGCGGCGGATCGTCCAGTGCTCGGCCGGTATCTCGCCCTGTTCATCCCGCTGTTCCTCGGCTGGGGCGTCCTCAGCCCGTTCCTCCCCGCGGTGCTCGCCGAGCATGGCGCCTCCGCCTCCCAGGTCGGCTTCCTGTTGGGGATTGGCATCGGCGTCCGGTTGCTCGCCATGCCGCTGGCGGGCGCCCTGGCGGATCGGTACGACGCGCCGCGGCAGGTTCTGGCGGCTGTGCTACTGGGGGCTGCGGTGGCCGCGCTGCTCTATGGCCTCGCCACAGGCTTTGCCCTGCTGCTGCTCGTCGGCATCCTGCATGCGGCTGCGACCGGCCCGATGGGGCCCCTACCGGATGCTCTTACGGTGCGCGCCGCCACGGCCGGCGCCGAGGGCCGTGGTCCCCGGATCGACTACGGGGTGGTCCGCGGTGCCGGTGCCGCCGCCTTCATCGCCGGCAGCATCTGCGTCGGCCTCGCGGTGGAGCAGGCTGGTACGCCGGATATCGCCTTGTGGCTGAATGCCGGCTTGTTCGGCCTGGCCGCAGGCGCGGCGCTGTTGCTGCCCAAACCTGCATCCCAGACCTCCGTGCAACCCGCACGTGCTGCGACGGTGCCGATCCGCGCCGTTCTCGCCATGCCGGCATTCCGCCGCCTGCTGCTGGTTTCCGGTCTGATCCAGGGCAGCCATGCCTTCTCGCTGGGCTTCGCCGTGCTGGGCTGGCAGGCGGCGGGGCTGACGCCGGGCACCATCGGGTGGCTATGGTCACTGTCAGTGATGGCCGAGGTGCTGGTCTTCTTTCTGCTGGGCAGGCGACTGCTCGTCCGGCTCGGTCCCACCGGGCTATGCGCCCTGGCCGGCGCGGCTGGCCTTCTGCGCTGGTCGATGATGGCGTTGGATACCTCGGTCGGGATAGCTGTGCTGGCGCAGCCCCTGCACGGGCTCACCTATGCCGGGCAGCACTTGGCGGCGATGGCGATCCTCGGCCGGATTGCGCCCGATCGGCTGGCGATGACAGCGCAGGCGCTGCATGCGTCCTTAGGCGTGGGGCTCGCCGGCGCCCTGCTCATGCTGATTTCGGGCCCGTTGTACATGGAATATGGCACCGGTGGGTTCTGGGTCATGGCGGTCCTCAGCGCCATGGCCGTGCCGCTGGCGCTAAGGCTGCCGGTTGCTCACTCGCCGGCCGAGAATGCCGTGTGATTGCCGGACCCGACCGGGCAAGCCAGGGACTGATCTAGGCTTGAACGAGATCAAATACGCTCGGCTTGCCCGGGCGATCACGCGTGCAACAGTCGTAGGACCATGGTGCTTCGCCCCGCGGCGCCGGGACGCTCCGTTCCGTCAGCACTCGAGTCACGGCCGCCTGACTGACGACGCCCTCGACGCGCAGCCGATCGACGTAGTGAATCAGTGCTGCCGGCAGCACGTTGCGGGAACCATCGTAGTCTCCACATCGTGCCGTGACGAACTAACCAAGGAAGCATGCCCATGCTCGCATCCCCTCGTGCCGCACCGATCGTCGCTATCTTGCTCAGCCTTGGGGTTGCCGCGCCCGCCGTCGCCCAGGCACCCACACCGATGCAGGTGATCGAAGCCTTTGAGGGTGTCCAAGGTCCGATCCGGACCTATCGTCCAAGTCACCCAAAGGGGACTTGCGCTGCCGGTTTTTTCGAAGGCACTGCCGAGGGGGCTAAGCTGTCGGTTTCACCAGCTTTTGGCGGACAACGCATTCCGACGATTATCCGTTTCGGGGTCGGCGGCGCTCCTACGGCCGCTGATACCAGCCGCAGCACCCGCAGCCTTTCGATCCGCTTCCAGGTGCCCAATGGCACGCCCTGGGACATGGCCAACATCTCCGTTCCCATCTTTGGCGCGCCGACGCCCGAGGCATTGGTCGAGGGTCTCCGTGTGCGCCGGCCAGATCCCGCAACCGGGCGGCCGAACCAGGAAGCCATCAACGCCTTCGTTGCCGCCAATCCGAAGACCACGCTGCAGGGACGGTGGCTCGCCGCCAATGCCCCACCGGCAAGCTGGGCAACGACACCCTACTGGGGGGTCAACACCTTCCGCTTCCGCGGCGCCGATGGCGAGGTCCGCCCCGCACGATGGGTATTCGAGCCGGTGGTCGGCACGCAGCGCCTCAGCGACGAGCAGATGCGCAGCTTGCCCGCCGACTTCCTGGCGGAGGAAATGCGAGGCCGGGTCGCCCAGGCGCCTGCCATCTTTGACATGATGCTGATCTTCCCGCAGGCCGGCGATGACCTGAACGACCCGACCACCGCCTGGCCCGACGACCGGCAGCGCGTGACCGTTGGCCGACTGACGGTCACAGAGGTCGCACCTGGGCCCGAGGGCGCCTGCGATCGGGTCAGCTTCCTGGCACTAGCCAATTCGCCCGGGGTCGAGTTCAGCGACGATCCGACGCTCCGCGCTCGGCCGGCACCCTATGCGCTGTCGCTTGTGAAGCGGACGCGGCCTCAATAGTGACAAGCCAAACGTCCGTACACTCCGGCCGGGACTTCAGGAGGCCGCTCGTGCCAGCACCCGCGCCACTGTCGGGTGGGTCCAAACCCCACTGCCCCACGGCGTCGGCACCCTGCGCTTGGTCAGGGCGCGGGTGACCGTAGCATGGCCAGTAATACGAAGCGGCTGAAGGTCTGACTCTTAGGCTTGAGCCGATGCGGGCGGAGGTGATTCATCGGCAAGCATGGCATTTGGGGGTGGACCATGCCGGCTTTGATGATCCGGGAAGACCTACCGCCCGGCTAGCTGCGGCGGTCAGCGAAGGCGGAGCGTGATCTGCGGGTGGCGCGGCGCCTGCTGGGGATCGCGGCAGCCCTTGAAGGCCTGAGATGGGAGGCTGCGGCACGCGTGGCCGTGTTTCGTCTAGCCTTACGTCAGACGGAGGGGCTGATCGCCTCCATCATTCACCTGCTCGGGCTGGATCTGGCGGTACCCGACCACACCACCCTATGTCGCCGGGCCGAGACGCTGGAGGTGCCGCGGCCGCCGCGCAGGGAAGGCGAAGCTGTCCATCTGCTGGTCGACAGCACCGGCCTGAAGCTTTGCGGCGCGGGCGAGTGGCTGCTGGAGAAGCATGGCACCAAAAATGCGCCGGTCGTGGCGAAAACTGCACATCGGCATGGATGCCGAGACTGGCCAGATTGCCGCCGCGGCGCTGACCACCAATGACGTCGATGACGGCGCTCAGGTCGGCCCCTTACTCGACCAAGTGGCGACATCAGTTGCCTCCTTCACCGCCGATGGCGCCTATGACCAAGAAGGCGTTGCTGCCGCAGTCGCCGAGCGTCATCCGGACGCGGCGGTCATCGTACCGCCGCGATCCACGGCCGTGCCAAGCGAGACGGCCGAGAGTGCGCCGACGCAGCGGGACCGCCACCTGCAGTGCATCACTGAGCACGGACGAGCGGCTTGGCAGAAGGCATCTGGCTACACCATCCGAGCCCGCGTCGAAGCCACCATCGGCAGGTTCAAGCAGGTGATCGGTGACGGGCTGCGCTGCCGCACCGACCAGCGTCGGGCGACCGAGGTGGATGTGGCCGTCCATGCGCTGAACCGCATGCTGGAGCTGGCACGCCCGATCTCTGTCCGCCTCGTCTGAACCCAGACAGGGCTGCGCTTACTGCGTTCGTCTCGCTGATCGGTGCAACATGGCCGCTGGAGGCGCCAAGGCCGCTGCGCGGGGAAGACGAGGCCGTCCATCTGCTGGTCGACAGCACCGACATGAAACTCGCGGCGCGGACGTATGGCTGCTGGAGAAGCATAGCACCAAAACGCGCCGGTCTTGGCGGAAGCTGCACATCGGCATGGACGCCGAGACTGGTCAGATTGTCGCGGCGGCGCTGACTACTAACGAGGTTTCCGGCTCGATCTGCATCCCCAACACCCATTGTTGGTCGCGCGGTGCAGAATGTCGTCACGACGCCTACATGTTGTCTTTCCCTGTTCCAACGCTAACCCCGCCAGCACCCCCGGACACCTTGCCGCCCTTTGAGCCGCCGCTATCGTCTTCATCCCAGACGACAGCGAAGTCGGTAGAAGGCGGCTACCGAAACAGGATGCTGTCCGATGACATGGTCGCGGGCCTTTCGAAGTGACCACTAATAGGATCCGAACTTCTGAAAGAAAATTTTCTCACGAAAATCGTTTTGTACTCAATATGTGGTGTGGTGCAAAAGCCGACCTATCTAGCTACACATTCAAAAATTGGCGGTGAATGCCGAGGCGGGGAGGTAAAAATGGACCAAGCGTCGCAATCCATGCTGCGCGATGAACTGCGCAGGGCCGGATTGCCTCATCAAGGCTCACTTACTCGGTTGCTCACTGTTTTGCGCGATGCACCAAATACGCACCTAGGATTTGGAGAAATAACACGCATAGCTTTAAATGGTGGGTTGTCCATCACGCCGGTAGACATGCTTCGTCAACTCAAAATTCTTACCAATGCAGGTTTATTGGTTCAGTTACCAAGCACTGGTGCCGAGCCTCTTTTCGACACTGTGCCACGGCCACATTTTCATTTGATCTATGAGGAAGCATCCGAGCCTACAGATCTTGATGTCTCCCCAGAAACACTTTTGGCAATCCTTCGGCAGGCATTTAAAGAGCGACCGGATCAGGTAGAAGTCCTTGTCCGGTTCCGACGCACTTCATCTCCCCTCGACAATATAGATAAGGAAGGATAATAATCTTTGAAACACCGAGCATTATCGAGCAGAAAACAATTTCAGCGATCACATAAGCTTATAAATTCCCATTATAATTCAGCGCCTTTGTCGTAGTTCTGGCGCCTCCACCCAGCACATAAGAAAAGAAGCAGCGGCATTCCTTAAAATGCCGCTGCTCCATGGCTAGGCGGACAACTTCTGGCTGAACGCGTCGGCAGGCTTCTGCATGTCCAACCGGTCGGCGTTCATCACTTTGTTCCAGGCCGCTACGAAGTCATCCACGAACCTCCGCTGCGCGTCGGACGATGCGTAGACCTCCGCCTGGGCCCGCAGCTCGGAATGTGAGCCGAAGATCAGGTCGACCCGCGTCGCCGTGTGGGTTGGCTGCTTCGTCTTGCGGTTGCGCCCCTGAAAGCGGTTGGTGTCCTCCGTCGCCTGCCATTCTGTTCGCATGTCGAGCAAATTGACGAAGAAGTCGTTGGTCAGCGCCCCCACTCTGTCCGTGAACACGCCGTCCTTCGAGCCATCCGCATTGGTCCCGAGCACGCGCAGGCCGCCTACCAGGACCGTCATCTCGGGTGACGACAGACGAAGAAGGTGAGCCTTGTCGACCAGCGCCTCCTCCGGCGCCATGAAGCATCCGTCCCAGTAGTAGTTGCGAAAGCCATCCGCTGCCGGCTTCAGGGCGTCGAAGGACTGGACATCGGTCCATTCCTCCGTGGCGTCCATCCGGCCGGGCGTGAAGGGCACGGTGACTTCGACATCGGCGTTCTTCGCTGCCTTCTCGACGCCCGCGCAGCCGGCGAGCACGATCAGATCCGCCATTGAAAGCTTTTTGCCGCCGTCGGCCGATCCCTCGAACTCCGAGCGGATCGCCTCCAGGCGGCCGAGCACCTCGGCCAGCTCTGCGGGCTTGTTCACCGCCCAGTCCTTCTGCGGCGCGAAGCGCAGGCGGCCGCCGTTGGCGCCCCCCCGCTTGTCCGATCCGCGGAAGGTCGAGGCCGAGGCCCAGGCGGTCGAGACGAGCTGCGGCACGGTGAGGCCGGAGGCTAAGACCTTCGCCTTGAGCGCGGCGATATCCGCCGCATCGACGACCGGATGATCGAGTGCCGGGATGGGGTCCTGCCAGATCAGCGTCTCCCGCGGCACCAGCTTGCCGAGGTAGCGGCCGGTGGGCCCCATGTCGCGGTGGGTGAGCTTGAACCAAGCGCGCGCGAAGGCATCCGCGAACTGGTCCGGGTTTTCCAGGAAGCGGCGCGAAATCTTGTCGTAGGCGGGGTCCATGCGCAGCGCCAGGTCCGAGGTGAGCATCGTCGGGCGGCGCTTCCTCGTCGGATCGAAGGGATCCGGCACGTCCTCGGGCGCGTCCTTAGCTACCCACTGCTTGGCGCCGGCGGGGCTTTCCGTCAGCTCCCACTCGTACTTGTAGAGGTTCTCGAAGTAGCGGTTCGACCACTGGGTCGGCGTCTGGCTCCAGATCACCTCCAGCCCGGAGGTGATAGCATGCGCGCCGGAGCCGGATTCGAACTTCGAGCGCCAGCCCAGCCCCTGGTCCTCGATGACCGAGCCCTCAGGCTCGACACCCAGGAAGGACGGGTCGCCGGCACCGTGCGTCTTGCCGAAGGTGTGGCCTCCCGCGATCAGCGCAACCGTCTCCTCGTCGTTCATCGCCATGCGGGCGAAGGTCTCGCGGATGTCGTGGGCGGAGCCGACCGGGTCCGGCTGACCGTTGGGCCCCTCCGGGTTGACGTAGATCAGCCCCATCTGCACCGCGCCGAGCCCGGGGTGGAGCTGGCGCTCGCCCGAGTAGCGCTCGTCGCCGAGCCAGCTGCCCTCAGGCCCCCAGAACAGCTCCTCCGGCTCCCAGGTATCCGCCCGGCCTCCGGCAAAGCCGAAGGTCTTGAAGCCCATCGACTCCAGGGCGACGTTGCCGACCAGCACGAAGAGATCCGCCCAGGACAGCTTGCTGCCGTACTTCTGCTTGATGGGCCAGAGCAGCCGGCGGGCCTTGTCGAGACTGGCATTGTCCGGCCAGGAGTTAAGCGGCGCGAAGCGCTGCTGCCCGCCGCCGGCGCCGCCTCGTCCATCGGTAATCCGGTAGGTGCCCGCCGAGTGCCAAGCGAGACGAATGAAGAGCCCGCCGTAGTGACCGAAATCGGCGGGCCACCAATCCTGCGAATCCGTCATGAGGGCGGTGAGGTCGGCAATGACCGCATCGAGATCCAGCGTCTTAAACGCGGCCGCATAATCGAAGTCGCCGCCAAGCGGATTGGAGCGGGGCGAGTGCTGGTTAAGGGTGGTCAGGCTCAGGCCTTCCGGCCACCACTGACGGTTCGACGGGCGGCTTTTCTGTTGCCCGGCCCCGTGTCCGAAGGGGCAGCCACCGCCCACATTTGGGTTGGTACCGTTTCCATCCATGTTCGAATCCTCCCAGGTAAACCGACGTCGATCCTAATCAGGATAGACCGGCAGTCTGTTGGTCAAGTGGTTAAGGTGCCGGGCTCGCCTGCATCGCGACGGTGGTTCCCAGCTGTTCTTATTCCGGTTTGAGTGTCCGTCTCTGAACGCCAACGCAATGGGGGTTGGGTGGTCGGGGTAGGCTGTGATTCCAACAGGTTGTCGAGACCAAGTTGGATGGAACAGCCTGATGTGGACCCCGACCACCCGCGCCCTTCATAAACGAGATGAGCTGCGCTTCGCCAGTGACGTGGCCAATGCGGAATGGGCGGTGCTGGCGCCATTGCTGCCGCCCCCTTCGCCGATCGGACGGCCGCCAGCCTGGGCGATGCGGGAGATCGTCAACGCGATCTTCTACGTGCTCCGCGGCGGCATTCCTTGGCGGATGCTGCCGGATTGCTTCCCGCCGCGGCAGACGGTCTATCGCTGGTTCAGCCGCTACCGTGACCGCGGCGTCTGGGAAGGCATCAACCAGCATCTTGTCATGCACGACCGCGAACAAGCGGGACGCGAGGCCAGCCCCTCCGCCGCGGTGATCGTTAGCCAGAGCGCCAAAGACTACCGAAGGCGGTGGCCCGCACGGCTACGACGCTGGCAAGAAGATCAACGGCCGCAAGCGACACGCCATGGTCGACACCGACGGCCGACCGCTGGTCCTGCAGTGCCATGCGGCCTCCATCCAGGACCGCGATGGCGCGATCCCCTTGCTTCAGGCGTCGAGGTGCAGCTTTCCCTTCGTCGAACGTGTCTTCGCCGACGCGGCCTACAATGCTGACCGCGTCGCCCAAGCCATCCCCATCGCTATCGAGATCGTCCACAAGCCGAAGGATCAGATCGGCTTCGCCGTGCATCCGCGCCGTTGGGTGGTCGAGCGCTGCTTTGCTTGGCTTGGGCGCAACCGCCGCCTCGCTGAGGATTTCGAGGCCACCATCGCCTCGGCCACAGCCTTCCTCTACGCAGCCTCGGCCATGCTACTCACGCGCAGGCTGGCTCGTTCCGTATAAGTTCAGAGACGGACACTGACTGACTGTCTGGAAAGGCGGATTAGGTAGCGATGCGCCGGAGCATGATGCGCGACATGGCTGCGTAGATCATGGTT
>NZ_CEEDBP010000067.1:0-14520 GCF_979252845.1 Belnapia sp. AC561 | reverse complement strand
TGCCGAGGGGCAACTGAATCACCATCGTGCAGCCCGTGGGATCACAAGCGATTCAGTCAGGCTGGAAACCGCTCTAGGAAGACTGCGGCCGCCTCGTCGGGGCGCAGATTGACACTCACGCCCGTAGCGCGGCTGATCGAGAGGGCCCAGCCGGTCGCGCCCGTACCGCTGGCGACGATAAGCCCGGACGAGGATTGCGTCTCCTCCCGCCCTGCGTAACTCAGGCTATAGCGGGCGGATTGGTGGCTTGCATGGCCGACAAAGATCTCGTTCAGCGCCAGCAGTTCCTGTCCGTCGTCCAGTTCTGCCCGGACCATCGTGCGCATCTCGGTCGGCAACTTGCCTGCGGCGGCCGCGGGCAGCATCGCGGCGGCGGCGGCGGCGGTATGCGGCACGAGAACACCCGCATTGCGGGCGGGATCGCCATTCACCCCGATGACGGGCTGGCCAGAGAGGTATTTGGCGACATTCGCCACGAGCCCATCCTGACCGACGGCGACGACCACGTCTTCGGGCCCGAAGAGGAAGCGGTCTAGCTCGGCGCGGCGGACGGCAGCGATGCGCCATCCCTTCGGCACCGCGGTGCGGATCTCGGTGAGCAGGGCAGCCAGATGCGCGCGTTGCGCATCGAGGCCTTCCAGGCTCTGCGAGCGGCGGCGGAGGAAGGCATCGGCCTGGCCCCGCGTGGCGTGGCGGGCCAATAGTCCCTCGTACTCGGTCTCACGCGTGACGAGGACCAACCTGGGGGCGAGGGCGCCGCTCACCGCTGAGGCGCGTCGCCCCTCGGGACAACCGGCGGCGCGGAGGCGGGCGCATCGCGGCCACGCAGGATCCCGTTCAATGCGGCAGTCAGGTCGGGTGTGACATTGAGCGTCTCGATGCGCGTCAGTTTCTCGGCGAAGGCGCGGAGTACAAGCGATTGCAGCACGGCGGGATCGATGTCGCGCAGCAGGGTGAGGCGCTCGCCCTCAGCCGCGTTGCGCGCCGCTTCCACCACGCGGATCCGGGCAGCTTCGGCTTCCGAGGCGATGCGCCCGGCATCGGCCCGGCCCTCGGCCTGACGACGGGAATTTTCGTCTTCCTGTGCAATAAGCGCGGCTTGCCGGCGTGCAAGCTCTACCTTCGTGGACAGTTCGTTCTCGGCGATGGCACGCTCCTTCTCCACGGCCTGGGCGCGCCGAGCGAAGGTCGCCTCGTCGGCAAGCCCCTGGGCGCGCTCGAAGGTCGGTGCCTCCAGCGCACGGGCCAGTTCCGCGCTCGGGCTCAGCCCGGCGATGCGAACGGTGACGACCGAAAGCCCCATGTCCCGTAACCGGGGGTCAGCAGCTAGTGATGCGGCGATCCCATCCTGCAGCGGTGCCGCACCTTCGGTCAGGAGGTCGTTCACGGAGCGGTGCTCGACGTAACGCGCTGCCTGATACTGAGCGAGCCCGATGAGAAGGCTTGCGATACGATCCAGAGGGTCCGCCCGCAGTCGTCCCGTGCGAAGATCGATGGTGAAGTCCACGCGCGAGGCCAGTGCCTCGGGTTCCACTGCGCGCCAGGTGATGGTGCCCTGTACGGTGACGACCTGGTAGTCGCGCGAGCGGGCCTGAAAGACGAAATCGGTATCTCGGTCATCGGCCGGGACCTCGGCGATGCTTGTCCGGTCCGGTCGGAACCAGAAAGCGAGGCCACGGCCGGATCGCACGCGCTGGCCACGGCGGAAGGTGATGACGTGGCTCGACATCTCGCTGCGCAGGTGGCGGTAGGCAAAAAAACCAAGTGATATCGGCCATGCCGAAACATGGTGTACCGCTGGGAGAGGAGTTGCAACCCCACCGGGTGGATCAGCGGGTTACCGTCACGGCGAATAGGTTAGGAAAGCCATCGGTGATACTGGGTTTCCGTCGACAATGCCCTTGGCTGACTGCCGCATCCGCTTCCGTTCAGCCTGACCGAAGTTGGGAGAGAACCATAATCGAGACACCCCAGACCGATCGCAGCCTCCTTCGCCGCCAGCCAGTTTTGCAGGCTGCCTCCTGGCCCTGCTTCTGTTGGAATTTGCAGTTGCTTCTGCCCAGGCCGTCGAGCAACGCTACGGCTACAGCTGCATTTGCCTTCGGGTAGAGCCGGGGGTGAGAGGAAGGAAGCGCCTCGTGCGACGCATCATCTCAGGCAAGAGAGAGTTACTCTTCCAGTGCCGGCGTGACCCGAGACTGCTCGCCAGACCGAAAGCGATTAGGCATTTCTGAATAGCCAATCGGCCGCTTCAGCCTGCCGATGGCAGGCATGCCTATGACGGCATAGTATCTCTTATGCGTCTCCTTCCCTGTCTTGCATTCGCTTTGTTCCTCGCGGCCCCCGGCGTGGAAGCGAGCCGGCTGCCGCCCGATGTCATGGCCTATGCGGCGCGCCGCGATCGCTGCGACCATTGGCGAGGAGAAGCCTCGGATGATCCCGGGCGCGCAGCAGAGGTCCAGCGTGCCGTCACGCGCGAGTGCCGCGGATCGGATGCGGCACTGGCGCGCTTGCTTCGGCGATATGCCCGCAACAAGGCGGTGACGAAACGCCTGGAGTCCTACGACCTACAGATCGAGCGATGATCAGAGAGTCCGAGAAGGCGCCACGGGACGAGGAAGACGGCCCGCAGGGCTAGCAGCGCTGCCTCATGGCGGTAGGTGAGAGGTGTGGCCCGCCGGCAAGGCATGCAAGCCGCGCCCAACGGCCCTCCCTGTACTTCCGGGACGGCAAGGGGTGCGGCGTCGTCGATGTTTCCTTCTCCCGTTTCCGCCAGCCTATACAGCCGATGGCGGGGGCTGCCGCCGCTGAAACGGATACAGAAACTGCCGCCACATTCCCTTGGGCAGCGGAGTGCCGGCCACCCCATACTTCTGCGGCCAACGGTCACGCGGCATATGATAGGTGCCGAACAGGCGATCGAGGACTGGCAAGTGCGCGGCGTAATTGGTGTCGATCGCTTCCTTTTCGCTGCTGTGGTGCCAATGGTGAAACAGCGGGGTCGCCACCAAGTATTTCAACGGCCCGAATTCCAAGCCGAAGTTGGAATGCACGAGACCCGCCTGGAAGCCAGCCCAGACGATGTAGCAGAGCAACGGCGTATCACTCGCGCCAAGCACGAAGGCCGGCAGCATCACGACCGTACGGGTCACCAGCGGCTCCAGGAAATGCAGGCGCGAGCCAGCCATCCAGTCCATCCGTTCGACGCTGTGATGTACCGCGTGGAACCGCCATAACGCCGGGACTTCATGCATGGCCCGGTGGGTCGCGTATTCCATCAGGTCAGCCGTCACCAGGATTGCCAGGAACTGCACCACGCCCGGCAGCGACCTGAACCAATCCTGCAACCCGGCATTCACCGTCCAGGAAAACAGCGACGGCATCGCCTTGACACTCATGAAAAGAAAAATGCCGATGGCGAGATGGTTGACGATGAAATATCGCCCGTCATGCCAGAAATCAGGCCGAAGGATCGGCTGATCACGCCGGTGCGCGACGATCTTCTCCAGCGCGGTAAACAGTGCCGCCGATGCCAATAGGTCGAGGATGAACCAATCCAATCCGATGAAGCCAGGCGTGTCGTAGCGTGGCCCGATCTGCACCGAACTCCCGCCCAGATAGGCCGCCAATCCCGTCAGCAGGATACCGAGGGCACCCAACCGCTTCTGTCGGTTCAGCACGAAGGTCAGCACGCCGAAGCCAGCGGAGAATACCATGCCTGCCGCCAGCATCTGGCGCATGAGCGTCAGATCGTAGCCAGCCCGCAGCGACGGCGTGGTAAGGTAGTCGGGAAACATGAAGCACAGCACCGCCAGCACGCTCAGCGTGCCGAAGGCGATCGAAAGATAGCCGCTGATCCGGCCCTCACCAAGCCGGAGCGGTCGGTCAGTGTCATCCAGCTTCATGGCAAAACCTCCATCGAGATTGGCACCCAAGGTGGTCAGCCGTATTGCCTTCAGCCGCCGCGGGCTCGTCTACAGGCCGAGGTGGTGCGGCTTTCAGGCGCAATCGTGGACTGACTCCCGGCCGACGCCAATACAGGGCCGCCGGCATTCCGCCGCAGGACACCCTGCATCATTGCACGGTGATCTTCCGCTCCGCGATGATGCGACCGTAATGAGCCCTTTCCTTCTGGATCAGCGCGGCGAAGTCATCCAACCGGATTGGATCGATCTCCATGTCCGGTGGCAGCTTCTGCCGGACCGCATCGGATTGCAGGATTTCGGAGAAGCTTGACGCAAGCCGTGTCACGATCGGCGCGGGCACCCCTGCCGGGGCCACCACGCCGTGCCAGTAGCGCAGCACCAGATCGGGATGCACCGATTCGCGGAAGGTCGGCACCTCCGGCAGGACGGCCAGGCGCTCCGGTGAGGAGATGGCGAGGATGCGGAGTTTCCCGCTCTCCAGATGCGGCAGCAGGGAGTTGGTGGAGCCGGCATAGAAGGGGACCCGGCCCGTCATCAGATCGGTGATGATCGCCTGTTCGCCGCGATAGGCGACGCTTTCCAGCGTCACGCCGGTCAGGCCCATCATCATCTCCATCGTCACATGCGGCGAACTGCCGTTGCCGACGCTGCCGACGCCGAGCCCCGGGTTGCGCCGGATATGCTCCAAGGCTTCGGTGACCGTGCGGATCGGCAGCGTGGCCGTCACCGCGAAGGCGACGGGCGCGCGATAGGCCATGCAGATCGGCGCGAAATCCTCCAGCCGATAGGTGATGTTGGGATAGAGGTTCGGGTTCATCACCAGCGTGCTGCTGGCGACCCAGCCGAGCGTATAGCCATCCTTCGGCGCCCGCGCCGCGGCCTCGGCGCCGATCATGGTATTGGCGCCGGGCTTGTGCTCGATCACCAGCCCCTGGCCGAGCAGCGCCGGCAGGCGCTCCGAGATCAGCCGCGGCACGAGATCGCCGGCGCCGGGGGCGAAGGGATAGATCACCCGGATCGGCCGGTTGGGCCAGGCCTCCGTATGGGCGCCCGCGCCGCGGGTGCGCGCCAGGGCCGGCAGCGTGAGAAGTCCCGCCGTAAGGGCGCGGCGTCCCGGATGGTTCGTCATTGGTGCTTCCTCCCCTGGTGCCGTCATTGCCCGGCGGCGCGGGATTTCCTCTGGGCAACCGGAACCGCCTCCGTCCCGATGATGCCGGCGGCGGCCAGCGCCGCAAGCGCATCGGCGGACAGCCCGAGCAGCCCTCCCAGCACCGCCGCATTGTCCTCGCCCAGCAGGGGTGCCGGGCGGCGCACCGGGAAGGGGCCCTGGCCGGCGTCCCGGAACGGGGCGGAAGGCTGCGCGTGGTGGCCGAGCCAGGGCCGATCGACCGGTTGCCAGAAGCCGCGGGCGACCAGCTGCGGGTCCCGCACCAGCGCCGTCGGCCAGCGGACCGCGCCGGCCGCCACCCCGGCCGCCTGCAGGGCCGTCATGGCCGCATCCGCGTCGCGCCCCGTGGTCCAGTCGATGAGGGCGGCCTCCAGCTCGGTCTCCCGGGCACGGCGGCCCTCGGCGGTCGCAAGCGTCGGATCGGCGGCCAGGTCCACCCGGCCGATGGCGCGGCAGAGCCCGGCCCAGGCGGCATCGTCGGCGACGGATATGGCGATCCAGCCATCCGCGGCGCAGGGGAAGCATCCCTGGGGCACCATCGCGGGATGCCGGTTGCCGAGCCGCGGGCCGGGCGAGCCGGTCGCCGACTGCGCCAGGATCCAGGGCGCGACCAGGGGGAACATGCACTCCACTTGCGCCAGGTCGATATGCTGGCCCTCGCCGGTCTCGCGCCGGTGCAGCAAGGCGGTGAGCACGGCGGCGGCCGCGTTCAGCCCGCCGATCGGATCGCCGTAGGCGAGCTGGTTGGTGGTCGGTGGCCAATCCGCCTGGCCGGAGACGCTGGGCAGGCCCGAGGCATGCTCGAGCGTGGAGCCATAGGCCCTGGCATCCCGCCATGGCCCGCTGCCGCCGAAGGCGGGCATCGAGACCATCACCAGGTCCGGCCGCTCCGCCGCCAGCGCCGGATAGTCGAGCCCGAGCTTCGGCAGCACCTCCCGCGCGTAATTCTCGACCACCGCATCGGCGTCCCGCACCAGCCGCTTCAGCAGCGCGGCGCCCTCGGGACGGCTGAGGTCGAGGGTGATGCCGGCCTTGTTGCGGTTCAGCACGCCGAAGCGCAGGTCCTTCTCATACTGCCGTTCGGCGAAGAAGGCCGGGCGCGGATCGACGCCGCGCCACCAGTCGGGATACTGGCAGGCCTCCACCTTCACCACCTCGGCGCCGAGATCGGCGAGCTGGCGGGTGCAGAGCGGCCCGGCCCAGCCCATCGAGAGATCGACGACCCGCAGCCCCGCCAGCGGCAGCGCCGCGGCACGCACTGGCTTGCGGGCGGGGCGGTCGGGCAGCGCTTGGCCGTCATGCTCGCCGAGGCGGGGGGCGGTGCCGCCGGCCAGGGGCGGCGTCCGGGTCAGCCGTTGCGGCAGGGTCGGGCCCTCGAACTCGGCGGCGCCGACCCGCACCGTGCCAAAGGCGTCGCGCGCGCGGTGCGTCGGCGTCGCCAGCAGCCGGGCCATGTCCGGCACCACGGCGAAGGGCAGCCGGCGGCGCAACGCCTCCTCGAACCAGTCCTCGGCGGTCCGTTCGCGGAGTCGCGGGACGAACAGCGCCTCCAGCTCCGCGACGTGGCGCAGCCGGTCGAAGCCGATCACGAAGCGCGGATCCTGGCCGACCTCGGGCGCGCCGATCATGTCGCAGAAGCCGCGGAACTGTGCCGGGGTGACGATGGTGACGCCGAGCCAGCCCTCCCGGCAGGGATAGACGCCGAGCGGGCAGGTCGGGGCGAAGCGGTTCACCCCGTGGCGGCGCTCGACCTCCGGATGGGTGACGCCCTGCGCGGCCTGGTACTCAGCGACGGCGACGTTGGCCTCGTGGATGCTCACCTCCAGCCGGCGCGGCGCGCCCGAGAGCAGGGCGGCGGCCACCGCGTTGAAGGCGGCGATGCCGCCGACCGCGGCGCCGGCGATGCCGCCCAGCATGGAGGGCGGGCCCTCCGCCGGGCCGGTGCCGGCGATGATGCCGGCAAGCGCCCGGCAGGTGACGTCGCTGGCGACGTAGTCCCGATAGGGGCCGCTGTCGCCGAACCAGGAGATGCCGGCCGTGATGGTGGCCGGCGGCGAGGCGGCGGCGCGATCCGCTGGGGGGCGGCCATCCAGCAGCACGTCGCACTCTGTGATGCCGTCCAGCCGGGTGACGCTGCGCTTGTTGGTGTTCAGCCAGGCGAAGAGCGCCGAAACCTGGCCGGTCCCGGTCTCGACCAGGGGCGGTTCGCGCCGCAGCGGGTCGCCGCCCGCCGGCTCGAGCTTGATGACCTGGGCGCCGAAATCGCTGAACAGCTTGCCGGCATAGGCCAGGGCGACGCCGCCGCCGCGCTCCACCACCCGCAGATGGCGAAGCGGCAGGGCGGCCTGGGGGTCACGCGGCATCGGGGTGCTTCCTCGCGCGGCGCGATGGATCTCGCGCCCTATTTGTTATCACAAAAACAGCGACGCTACGGACTTGTCAATCCGCCCTCCGGGGCCCGGGCCGCCACGTTGATCTCCGGCAGCTGGCGGATCAGCGCATCGGCATAGACGGTAATGTCTCGCTGGATCGCCAGGCGGGCGAGGGCGCCGTCGCCCTGCCGGATGCCGCGGATCACCTCGTTATGCGGATGCTCCTCCGGCCGGTGCAGGAAGCGCATGCGGGACAGGGCGGCGTTCAGCGGGCCGCATTGCAGCCAGAGCCCCTCGACCAGGCGCAGCAGCACCGGCATCCGCGCCAGGGCGCAGAGCTCCATGTGGAAGCGCTCGTTCTCCACCAGCATCTCGGTGCCGCGGCCCTCGACCCGGGCGGCGCTCATCCGGGCGTGGATCGCGGCCAGCCGGTCGGCGTCGCCCGGCCGTGCCAGCTCGGCCGCACGGGCCGCCGCCTTGCCTTCCAGGTCGCTGCGCAGGTCGCAGACCTCTCGCAGCCGCTCGTCCGACAACATCGGCACCCGGGCGGAGCGATGATCGACCTGCTCGAGCGCGCCCTCGCTCACCAGCCGGCCCAGCGCCTCCCGCACCGGCGTCGGGCTGACCCCGAGCTCCTCGGCCAGGTTGCGCAGCTTCAGCTTCTCGCCCGGGCGGAAGCGGCTGCGCATGAGCTGGAGCCGCAGCCACTCATGCACCCGCGCGGCGACCCGGTCGCCAGCCATCAGCGGAGCCTCGGCAGTCACGGCTTGGCCTCCCCCTGTTTCCGCCTTGACAGCCAAGGGCCGGCAGAGGATTTGTGATAACAAATTTGAAGCGCCCGGAGCAAGGTCATGGCCGACATCCCAGTGCCCGTCGAGATCACCGCCGCCGTCTGGAAGATCGAGGTCGCGGCGGGTGCGCGGGTGGCGGCCGGCGACGTCCTCCTCATCCTCGAATCCATGAAGATGGAGATCCCGGTGGAGGCGCCGCGCGACGCGACCGTCAGCAAGATCCTGGTCGCCGAGGGCGACCAGGTCGAGGAGGGCCAGGTCGTCATCGTGTTGGACGCCTGAGGTGCTCGGCCCGGTCCTGATCGCCAACCGCGGCGAGATCGCCTGCCGCATCGCCGCCACCTGCCGCCGCCTCGGCCTCCGCAGCATCGCCGTCTTCTCCGATGCGGATGCCGGCGCCATGCATGTGGCCGCCGCCGACGCCGCGGAGCGCATCGGCCCCGCGCCGCCGCGCGAGAGCTACCTCTCGATCCCGGCCATCCTGGCCGCGGCCGAGCGCAGCGGCGCGCGCATGGTGCATCCGGGCTACGGCTTCCTCAGCGAGAATGCCGACTTCGCCGAGGCCTGTACCCGGGCCGGGCTGGCCTTCATCGGGCCGCCCGCCGATGCGATCCGCGCCATGGGCGGCAAGGCGGCGGCCAAGGCCGTGGCGCGCCGGGCCGGCGTGCCGGCCGTGCCGGGCTATGACGGCGAGGACCAGGCGCCGGACCGCCTGGCGGCGGAGGCCGAGGGCATTGGCTTCCCCGTGATGATCAAGGCCTTCGCCGGCGGCGGCGGACGCGGCATGCGCCGGGTGGAGGCCGCCGCCGGCTTCGCCGCCGCACTGGCCGCCGCCCGGCGCGAGGCCGCCGCCTTCGGCGACGACCGCATGCTGGTCGAGAAGCTGGTCGGCAGCGCCCGCCACATCGAGGTGCAGATCCTGGCCGACGCCCATGGCACCGTGCTGCATCTGGGGGAGCGGGACTGCTCCCTGCAACGGCGCAACCAGAAGCTGGTCGAGGAATCGCCGGCGCCCGGCGTCGACCCGGCGCTGCGGGCGGAGCTCGGCCGCCGCGCCGTCGCCCTGGCCCGGGCGGTCGGCTATGTCGGGGCCGGCACCATCGAATTCGTGGCCGATGCCGCGGCGCCTCTGGCCGCCGACCGCATCTGGTTCATCGAGATGAACACCCGCCTGCAGGTCGAGCATCCGGTGACCGAGATGGTCACCGGCCTCGACCTCGTCGAGTGGCAGCTGCGCGTCGCGGCCGGCGAGGCCCTGCCCTTCGGCCAGGATGCACTGGCGCCGCAGGGCCATGCGGTCGAGGCCCGGCTCTGCGCCGAGGACCCCGCCCGCAACTTCCTGCCCTCCCCGGGCACCATCGCGGCCTTGCGGATGCCGGAGACCGGGCCTGGGTTGCGGATCGATGCCGGCGTCCGCGCCGGCGACGTGCTGACCCCCTATTACGACCCGCTCATCGCCAAGCTCATTGCCCATGCGCCGAGCCGAGCCGAGGCGCTGGGCCGCCTCGCCGTCGCGCTCGACGCGGTGGCGGCGGAGGGCATCCGGGTGAATGCCGCCTTCCTCGCCCGCATCCTCCGCAGCGAGGCCATGCAGGCGGGCGGCGTCGACACCCACTTCCTCGAAGGCTTCCGCGCCCGCGAAGCCGCTTGAACTAGTCAGGGACTTTCATGATGCACGGTCTTGCCAAATCCGGCCTCCTGCACCCGGCGCTGCTCGCCCTGGGCGGCAGCCTGGCGGTCGCCGCCTCGGCGCAGATCCAGCTGCCGATCCAACCGGTGCCGATGACCCTGCAGAGCCTGGTGGTGCTGCTGGTCGGCATCGCCTACGGCCCGCGGCTCGGGGCCGCGACCCTGCTGCTCTACCTGGGCGAGGGGATCTGCGGCCTGCCGGTCTTCGCCGGCTTCCGCGCCGGTCCGGCGGCGCTGGCCGGGCCGACCGGCGGCTTCCTGCTGGGCTTCGTGCCGGCCGCCGCCCTGGCCGGCTGGCTCGCCGCGCAAGGCTGGGCGGGCGGGTTCTGGCGCAGCGGCGCGCTCTTCCTGGCTGGCCATACGGTGATCTTCGCCGCCGGCCTTGCCTGGCTGGCCACGCTGATCGGGGTGGAGCGGGCCATCGCCCTCGGGTTCCTGCCCTTCCTGCCGGGCAGCGTGGTGAAGGTGGCGCTGGGCGTCGCCCTGCTCGCGGCCATGCGCGGCCTGCGCCGCGGCTGAACTGCGGGACGACGACGGCGCCAAGGGAGGATACGACAATGGTATGGCAGGCCGAACTGGACGAACTCCGCCAGCGCGAGGCGATGGCGCGGGAGATGGGCGGCGCCGACAAGGTGAAGCGCCAGTATGACGGCGGCCGGCTGACGGTGCGCGAGCGGGTGCAGGCGCTGGTCGATCCCGGCAGCTTCCACGAAACAGGCGCCATCGCCGGCAAGGCCCGCTACGACGAGGCCAACCAGCTGGAGGAGTTCACCCCCTCCAACTGCGTCTTCGGCCGTGCTGCCATCGAGGGGCGACCGGTGGTGGTGGTCGGTGACGACTTCACCGTGCGCGGCGGCAGCGCCGATGCCACCATCCGCGAGAAGCCGCTGATGGCCGAGCGGCTGGCGAACGAGTTCCAGCTGCCGCTGCTGCGCATCATCGAGGGTTCGGGCGGCGGCGGGTCGGTGAAGACCATCGACACCACCGGCCGTGCCAACCTGCCGAACGGCGTCGGCGGGGGCGGGTTGTTCAACTACTCGACCCTCAACCTCTCGGTCGTGCCGGTGGTCGGGCTTGGCCTCGGTTCGGTGGCCGGGCTGGGCGCGGCGCGGCTGGCAGCCAGCCACTACTCCGTCATGACGAAATCCTCGGCGATGTTCGTCGCCGGCCCGCCGGTGGTCTCCCGGCTCGGGCAGAACCTCAGCAAACAGGAACTCGGGGGCTGGGAGATCCAGTGCCGCGCCGGCGGCGTCGACCATGCGGTCGATACCGAGGAGGAGGCCTTTGCCTGCGCCCGCCGGTTCCTGTCCTACCTGCCGTCCTCGGTACATGGCGTCCCACCGGTCCTACCCTGCACGGACGACCCGGAACGGCGTGAGGAAGCGCTGATGGCGGCGGTACCGCGCGACCGCCGGCGGGTCTACCAGATGCGGCCGATCATCGAGAAGGTGGTTGACCAGGGCAGCTTCTTCGAGATGGGGCGGATGTTCGGTCGTTCCGTCATCACCGGCTTGGCTCGGCTGGACGGACACCCGGTGGCTGTCATGGCAAGCGATCCATTTTTCTACGGCGGATCCTGGACGTCGGATGCCTGCCAGAAGGTGGTGCGCTTCGTCGATCTGGCCGAGACCTTCCATCTGCCCGTCGTCTATCTGATGGACTGCCCCGGCTTCATGATCGGCCTGGAGGCTGAGCGCGCGGCGACCATCCGGCATGGCGTGCGCGCCATGGCCGCGGTGAACCAGACCACCGTGCCCTGGTGCACCATGGTCATCCGCAATGCATTCGGCGTCGCCGGCGCGGTGCACCAGCCGGCCGGGCGACTTTCGCTGCGCTATGCCTGGCTTTCGGCCCGCTGGGGGTCGCTGCCTTTAGAGGGTGGAATCGAGGCCGCCTATCGCGCCGAGATCGAGGCCGCCGAGGATCCAGCGGCAAAGCTGGCGGAGATCGAGGACCGGCTGAACAAGCTGCGGTCACCCTTCCGCACCGCGGAAACCTTCTGGGTCGAGGAGATCATCGATCCCCGCGACACGCGCCGCCTGCTCTGCGACTTTGCCAGGCTGGCGGAGCCGCTGCGGCGGCCTCAGCCGTCTCGGTTGCAAATGCGTCCCTAAAGGGGCCGGTCGATAGAGGCGTCATGGGGGGAAACAACATGAAAAGATCACTGCGTCGGATCCTTGCCCTGGTGGTGGGCGGGAGTCTGCTGGGTGGCAGTCTTCCCGTCGCCGCCTTCCCGGACCGTCAGGTGCGGATCCTGGGCGGCTTTGCCCCGGGTGGGACCAGTGACATCATCAACCGTCTGGCTGCCGAGGCCGTTGCGCCAAGTTTCGGCCAGCGTCCGGTAGTCGAAGTTCGGACCGGCGCCAATGGCTTCGTCGCGGCGGAAGCCGCCGCGCGCAGCCCGGCCGATGGCCATACTGTCGTGCAGTGCTCGACCGGCATGCTGACGATCAGCCCCGAACTGCCGGGCGCCCAGCTGCCGATCGACCCGGCACGCGACCTGCTGCCAATTGCGAATATTGTACATTCCACTCAGGCGATGGTGGTCTCGGCGCAGTCGCCTTACCGCAGTGTCGCCGAGGTCCTTGCCGCGGCACGAGCAAAGCCGGATGGCATCTCCTATGCCAGCGCCGGCATTGGCTCCGTCTCTCATCTTTCCGGCGCGCGACTGTCCCAGCTTGGCAAGCTGAGCCTGGTGCATGTGCCCTATCGTGGCGCGGCACCAGGGGTGCTGGATGTCGCGGCTGGCAGGGCCGATCTCATCATTACCAATCTTGGCGACGTGGCGGCGCAGATCGGGCAGGGATTACGCCTGCTGGCCTTCGCCGATGGTATCGGCTCGCCGCGTTACCCCGGTATCGGCCAGGTCTCGGATGCCTTGCCTGGCTACGCCGTCAGCGGTTGGTTCGGCCTCTGTGGACCGCGCGGCATGCCTGACGCAGTGGCAAGCCGCTGGTTCGAGGCGATCCGCAATGGCTTCAGCGATCCAGTATTGCAGCAGCGCTTGCAGGAAAATGGGCTGACCTTGCGGATCGAGGATCCGGCTGACTTCGCCCGCACCATCGACCAGGACCGCCGTCTCTGGAGCGAGGTGATCAGCGCTGCGCATATCAGCCTTGAATGAGCCGATACTGGAAAGGATTGTAGGATGAAACCGTTGATCGGGGTGCTACGGAGCATCGTGTTGCTGGGCAGCATGCTCGTGGTGCCGGCCCTGGCACAGCCGGCGGATCGCCCGCTCCGCATCGTTGCCGGCTTTGCACCGGGGGGTACCTCGGACATCGTCGCACGGGTTGTGGCAGACGGCGTAGCGGCAACGCTGGGCCAGCGGCCGGTGGTCGAGAACCGCACCGGCGCTAACGGCTTCATCGCCGCCGAGGCGGTGGTGCGGGGCCCGGCCGATGGCTCGACGGTCCTGCAATGTCCGATGGGCAGCATGACGATTAGCCCCGAAGTGCCGGGCATGCATATCCCGATCGATGTTGGCCGTGATTTGGTGCCCGTCGCCAATGTCGCACGCTCGAGTTATGCCGTGGTGACCGGAGTCCGGGGGCCTTACCAAAGCCTCGAGACTCTGATGGAGGCGGCACGGTCCAAGCCCGGGATATTAAGCTACGGCAGTGCTGGCATCGGCACGGCGCAGCATCTCTCAGGGGAACGGCTGAAACGCTTGGCTGGTCTGGATATCGTGCATGTGCCGTACCGCGGTGCGGCACCGGCGGCGATAGATCTGATCGCCGGGCGGATCGACCTGCTCATTACCAACCTTGGCGACGTTATCCGGCAGATCCAGGGCGGTGAACTGCGCCTACTGGCGCTGGCCGATGAGGCGGGCTGGCCAGAGTTTCAGGATGCACCACGCTTGCCACGCATCGTGCCAGGACTGGAAGTTATCGGCTGGTTCGGTATCTGCGGGCCACGCGGCATGCCGGACGAGGCGATTGCGCGGTGGGCCGAGGCGATCCGCGTCAGTTTACAAAATCCTGTTGTGCAAAAGCGTTTGCTGGATAACGGTTTGGCACCGGGCTTTGAAGCGCCGGCGGCATTCAGCGCCACAATTGCCCGCGACCGGCGGGACTGGGGTGAGGCGATCCGTGGTGCGAATGTTCGGGCGGAATAAGGGCGTCTGCAGGCAAGGCATTGGAAGTCTGGTCAGGCGAGCGGCACTGATACGGCGACGAGCCACATCTTGATCCAGGAGAAGCTCAACGGTCTCTCTATGGATCTGAATAACGCCAGCATCGCATCCGCACCGAGAAAGCACCTCATACCTAAATCGATGATTGGTGCCACTATCGCTCTCAGCTTTGCCCGAACAGTACCGCCCTGGCAGACAGGCGTTGCGTCTATCGTCTGACAGGAAATGTGTCGCCGCTGTGCCAGACCGCTGCCACCTCCAGCCTGATGCAGGTTCGCAGCTTGGCTGCTTCCCAAGGCTGGACCTTGCGGATTGACGTTCGCGGCGAGCTTGGCGCGATCCTGTGCTTTGCGTCAGGCCCCGGAATTGGCGAAGGCGCTGACCGATTGGTCAGCGCCCTGTGGGTGTGAGTTGGGGGAGATGCGGGGACAGGATT
>NZ_CEEDBP010000066.1:0-15828 GCF_979252845.1 Belnapia sp. AC561 | reverse complement strand
GTGGCGGACCAGCCGCCGGTCGAGGCTGCAGCCTGGTGGCGCCGCTGGATGGGCCGGTGAGGCGGCGCGCCCTGCTCGGCGGCCTCGCCGCCCTGCCGCTGACTGCCCGGGCCCAGACGCCCGCCGCCCAAACCCCCGCCGCCTGCCGCGGCACCCTCTACCTCACCATCGATACCGGCTGGAGCCGCGAGGCCGAGCCGATGGCCGAGGTGCTGCGCCGCCGCGGCATCCGCGCCACCCTCTTCCTCGCCGACGAGCCCACGTGGCGCGGCGACCGCACGCTGGACGAGAGCTGGGCGCCCTTCTGGCGGGCCCGCGCGGCCGAGGGCCATGCCTTCGCCAGCCATACCTGGCGCCACTGGTATTTCCGCGGCGACCCGGCCCCCGGCCAGACCCGCTACGTCAACCGCCAGGGCGCCGGCGCCGAGGTGCTGGACCAGCGCGCCCTCTGCGCCGAGCTGCAGCGCCCGGTCGAGCGCCTGCGCCAGATGGTCCCCGCCGCCCAGGTGCTGCCGCTCTGGCGCGCCCCCGGCGGCCGCACCACGCCCAATGCCCTCGCCATGGCCGCCGCCTGCGGCCTGCGCCACCAGGGCTGGACCGCCAACGGCTTCTGGGGCGACGAGCTGGACAGCACCGCGCATCCCAACGCGACCCTGGCCCGCCGCGCCATCGCCAGCGCCCGGGACGGCGAGGTGATCGTCCTCCACTGGGGCGTCCGCAGCCGCCAGGACCCCTTCGCCGGCGTGCTGGACGAGGTGCTCGGCGGGTTGCTCGCCCGCGGCTTCTGCTTCGCCACCCTGCCGCCGACCGGGAAAGCATGACCGACCTCTACGCCCACCTGACCGGCTGGATCTTCGAGACGCTGATCCAGCCCGCCTTCTATGCCCTCGGCCTGATGGACTGGGCCGAGGATGCCTATGGCTGGCTGGACTTCGGCCTCTTCGGGCTGCTGACCATCGCCGTGGTCTATGCCGTCTGCCGGCCGCTCGAGGCCTGGCGCCCGGTCGAGCCGGTCGCCGATGGCCGCGCGGTGCGGACCGACATGGTCTATACCTTCCTCAGCCGGCTCGGCGTGCTGCCGCTGCTGGCCTTCGTACTGCTGGCCTCCCTGCAGTCCCGCTGGGAGGGCTGGCTGACCGAGGCCGGGCTGCTGCCGCCGACGCTCGAGGAGATCGTCCCCGTCCTCCGCGTCTCGCCGCTGCTGGCGCTGGTCGTCTACGTCATCGTGCTGGACTTCGGCGAATACTGGCGGCACCGGGCGCAGCACGGCTTCCGCTGGTGGTGGGCGCTGCACGAGATCCACCACGCCCAGCGCCAGATGACCTTCTGGACCGACGACCGCAACCATATCCTGGACGACGTGCTGGCCGCGCTTTGGTTCGGGGCGATCGCGCTGCTGATCGGCGTGCCGCCGGGGCAGTTCCCCATCATCGTCCTGCTGCTGCGGCTGGGGGAGAGCCTGTCCCATGCCAATGTCCGGCTCAGCTTCGGCCGGGTGGGGGAGCGGCTGCTGGTTTCCCCCCGCTTCCACCGGCTGCACCACGGGGAGCTCTCGGCCGGCGCCTCGGGCCGGAATTTCGCCGTGCTGCTGCCGGTCTGGGACTGGATCTTCCGCACCGGCGACTGGCGGCGCGACCACTTCCCGCCGACCGGCGTGCCCGGGGTGCGGGAGGAACTGGCGACCGGCGGCTGGTTCCGCCAGCAGGTGCTGGGGCTGCGCGGTGTCGCGGCGGCGCTGCGCGGACGCTGATGCACGGCGGCGCTGCGCGGGCGCTGAGGCGCGGCCAACGGTCGAGGCTTGCAAGCGGCAGCCTCTTCGGGCTATAGGATTATTGTCTCTGGCATCGCCATGCCATCCGGCGCCAAAATTCCGGTCCGGCGCCCCGGGCTCATAGAGAATTCGCCTGATATCAAAAGTTTGGCCTAAAATTCCGACCCAAAATTTTACGGAATTGAGCAGAATTTTAGGGAATTTAGGCGAATTTTACGGAATTTAGCCGAATTGAGCAGTATTGAGCGGACATAAACCGGCCTTTTCGGCCAGACCGGGAGGATGCCCGTGTGAAAGATCTGGCCATCGCCTTCCTCGCCGCGACGGTGGCCCTCGGCATCATCCTCGGCCTCGCCTACCTCGGCCGCCGCCGCAGGCCGCGCCTCGCCACCCTCCACCTCGTGTTCGGCGCCGCCGGGGTCGAGCTGCTGCTCATCCTGCTGCACTGGACCCCGGCCGGCATCACCCTGCCCGCCGGCACCGCCGCCGCCTGGGCCACCGGCCTGCTCGCCGCCGCCATGGCCCTCGGCCTCTTCGCCCGCCTCAGCTACCGCCGCACCCCCGGCCGGGCGGAGGCGATGCTCGGCGCCCATGCCGCAGCCGGCGTCGCCGGGCTGCTGGTCTTCCTCTCCTGGGCCTCGCGCCTCTAGGGGGGCTTCCCCTTTCCCCACCAGTCCACACTATTGGGCCGACCCGCCCGGAGCGCCCCCGCATGCACCGCCGTCCCCTGCTCGCCGCCACCCTGGCGGCGCCCGCCATATTCGCCCGGGGTGCCCTCGCCCAGCACAGCCACCCCGCCCTGCCGCCCGCCGCCCCCGCGGCCGATGCCTATCACCGCCTGAAGGGCGGCACCCCGCACCACCTGACCGCCGAGCAGGAGGCCCAGCGCTTCACCGCCAGCACCGCCCCCGCCGGCCCGCCCGGCCGCTGGGCGCCGCGCGCCGCCCTGCCCATCCCCCGCTCCGAGATGGCCTGGGCCACCGCGCTGGACGGCCGGATGCATGTCGTCGGCGGCTACGGGGAAGGCCGGGTCGACCGCGGCTACCACCACATCTACGACCCCGCCGCGGACCGCTGGCTGATCGGCGCCAGCCTGCCGCGCGGCGCCAACCATGTGGCGGTCGTCGCCCATGCCGGCCGCGTCTATGCCTTCGGCGGCTTCATCGAGCAGAACCGCAACCCCGACGAGCACGCCTATGCCTACGACCCGGCCGCCGACCGCTGGACCAATATCCGCCCGCTGCCCCGGCCGCGCGGCGCCGCCGCCGCCGTCTCGCTCGACGGCCGCATCCACCTGATCGGCGGCGCCGGCGCCCCCACCATGGAACGCGCCAGCGTCGGCTGGCACGAGGTCTACGACCCGCAGACGGACCAGTGGAGCACCCGGAAAGCCTTGCCCGGTGCCCGCGACCATGTCGGTGTCATGGCGCATGAGGGCCGGATCCACATCATCGGCGGCCGCTTCAACACCTTCGAGTACAACACCGACCTCCACCACGTGTACCTGCCGGCCCGCGATACCTGGGAGCTGCGCGCGCCATTGCCGACCGCGCGTTCCGGCCACGGCCTGGTCGCCTACCGCGGCCGCTTCTTCGCCATGGGCGGGGAGGGCGGCTCGCTGGAGGGCGGGGTGCCCCGCCAGGCCAGGGTCTTCGGCCAGATGGAGAGCTACGACCCCGCCGCCGACACCTGGCAGCAGCATGCGCCGATGCCGACCCCGCGCCACGCGGTCGCCGCCGTCACCCTCGGCGACTGGGTCCATGTCGCCGGCGGCGGCGCGGTGCTCGGCGGCGGAGTGCAATCCTCGGTGCATGAGGCGTTTACCCTGGCGTGACGAACTCCTTCGACGCGATCATCCTCGGCGCCGGCGCCGCCGGGCTGATGGCCGCTATCAGCGCCGGCCGCCGCGGCCGCCGGGTGCTGCTGCTGGACCATGCGGAGGAGCCGGGGAAGAAGATCCTCATCTCCGGCGGCGGCCGCTGCAATTTCACCAACCTGCATTGCGCACCGGACCGCTTCGTCTCGGCCAATCCGCATTTCGCCAAGTCGGCGCTGTCCCGCTACACCCAGCACGACTTCATCGGGATGGTGCGGAAGCACGGCATCGCCTTCCACGAGAAGACGCTGGGCCAGTTGTTCTGCGACGGCTCGGCCCGCGCCATCGTCGCCATGCTGCTGGCCGAGGCCGCGGCCGTCGGCGTCGACCTCCGCTGCGGCCAGCGCATCTCGGCGGTGGAGAAGCCGGACGGCTTCCGCGTCACCACCCAATCCGGCGCCTTCACCGCCCCGGCCCTGGTGCTGGCCACCGGCGGCCTCTCCATCCCCAAGATGGGCGCCACCGGCCTGGCGCATGATCTCGCCCGCCGCTTCGCCCTGCCGCTGGTCGCGCCGCGCCCCGGCCTGGTGCCCTTCACCTTCCAGGGTGCCCCGCTCGACCTGATGCGCTCGCTCTCCGGCGTCGCCCTGCCCACCATCGCCCGCTGCGGCAAGCGCGCCTTCCCCGAGGCGATGCTCTTCACCCACCGCGGCCTCTCCGGCCCCGCCATCCTGCAGATCTCCTCCTACTGGCGGGAGGGCACGCCGATCGCCCTCGACCTGCTCCCCGGCCTCGACGCCGCGACGCTGCTGCGCGAACGCAAGCGCGCCCGCCCCAAGGCCGAGCCCAAGACCATCCTGGCCGAGCTGCTGCCGCAACGCCTGGCCCAGGCCATGGCGGAGGCCCACCTGCCGCTGCCCCGCATGGCCGACCTGCCCGACCGCGCGCTGGATGCGCTGGCCCTCCAGCTCAAGCGCTGGGAGCTGCTGCCCGCCGGGACCGAGGGCTATGCCAAGGCCGAGGTCACCCTCGGCGGCATCGACACCGACGCCTTGTCCTCCCGCAGCCTGGAAGCCAAGGCGGTGCCCGGGCTGTTCGCGGTGGGGGAGGCGGTGGACGTCACCGGCTGGCTCGGCGGCTATAACTTCCAGTGGGCCTGGGCCAGCGGCTGGGTGGCCGGCGAGGCGCTATAGCACCGACTTCACCACCAGCCCCGCGACCGCCGCCACCGCCAGCGTCTTCACCACGCCGAGCTTCAGCCGGAACAGGCAGACCGCCGCCAGCGCCGCCAGCCCGAGCGCCACCGGGTCCAGGCTGGCGGCCACCGGCACCTCCAGCACCATCGGCCCGAAGGGCACCGCCCGCACCTCTCCGAACAGCACCCGGAGGCCGAACCAGACCGCCAGATTGGCGATGACGCCGACCACCGCCGCCGTCACCCCGGCCAGCGCCCCCTTCAGCCTTGGTGCGTCGTGCAGCCGCTCCACGTAGGGCGCGCCCAGGAAGATCAGCGCGAAGCAGGGCGCGAAGGTCACGTACAGCGTCACCGCCGAGCCCAGCACGCCGCCGGCGAATCCCCCCCAGGCATGCCCCGCGAGGTAGCCGACGAATTGCAGCACCAGGATCAGCGGCCCCGGCGTCGTCTCCGCCAGGCCGAGCCCGGTCAGCATCTGCCCCGCGGTCAGCCAGCGGTAGTGCTCCACCGCCTCCTGCGCGACATAGGCCAGCACCGCATAGGCGCCGCCGAAGGTGACGATCGCCATCTTGGAGAAGAACCAGGCGAGGTCGCCGAAGAGCCCGCCCTGGTCCAGCAGCAGCACCACCGGCCAGACCCACAGCGCCAGGGCGATCAGCCCCGCCCGCCGCGCCGCGCCGCTCATCCGGTCGATGCGCCCGGGGTCGGCCAGCAGCAGCGCATCCAGCAGCGCCGGCGGGCCCGCCTTGGCCGCGCCATGGCCACCACCCGCGAAGGCCGCCGGGGCGGCGAGGCCCACCAGCGCGGCACCCAGCACCACCACGGGGAAGGGGAGGTTGAACAGGAACAGCGCGACGAAGGCCGCCCCCGCCAGCGCCCAGGCGACCCGCCCCTTCAGCGCCCGCCGCGCCACCCGCAGCAGCGCCTCGACCACCAGCACCAGCACGGCGCATTTCAGCCCGAAGAACAGCGCGGCGATCAGCGGCACCGCGCCGAAGCCGACGTAGATGGCCGAGAGCGCCAGCATCACCAGCGCGCCGGGGACGATGAAGAGCAGCCCGGCGGCGAGCCCGCCGCGCACCCCATGCATCAGCCAGCCGAGGTAGGTTGCGAGCTGCTGCGCCTCCGGCCCCGGCAGCAGGGTGCAGAAGTTCAGCGCATGCAGGAAGCGGGCGTCGGAGACCCAGCGCCGCTCATCCACCACCTCCCGGTGCAGCAGGGCGATCTGCCCGGCCGGGCCACCGAAGGACAGGCAGCCGATGCGGAACCAGACGCGCAGCGCCTGGGCCAGACTGGGAAAGGCTGGGGTGGAAAAGGCTGGGGTGGGGGAGGCGGGGGTGGGCAGGCTGGCCGGCATGTGGGGGCATCCATCGCGTCCCGCCGGTTTTGCACGCTCCCGCAAGCGGCGGCGATGGCTTTCGCGGCCCGCCGCGGTCAGCTTCGCCGCGTCATCTCGATATCGTAGTGGCAGCGCTGCCGGACACCGCCCGATTCCATGGTGCCGGTGAAGAGCGTGCCCTCGAACAGCCCGTCCAGCCGCATCGCCTGGTTGCCCGTGGCCAGCAGCGTGACCCGTCCATCCGGCTGGATCTCGCCGGTCGCCGTGCTCTGCAGCGAGCGGTTGTAGGTGACGGCGGCCACGCCGTTCTGCACCACCATGGCCCGCCGGTGCGTGGCGGCGCAGCCGCTGGCGGCGCCACCGCCGAGCACGAAATGCCCGGCCCAGCGGCCGTCGAAGCGATTGGTCCGCGCCGGGGGCGCCGCTTGCGCCTGGGCCTCGGCGGGCACGGGGACCTGGGCGCGGGGGGCCGGCGTGGGTTCGCTGTTGCCGCACCCTGCCAGGGCGAGCGCGAGGATCAGCACGTAGGGCGTGCCGGGATTGGCAAGGCCCATGATGAGAACTCCTTCGTATACGGACGGGACCTATATGCGCGTCTCGCGCGAGGGTCCATTTCCGGACAGGCCTGTCCGTGTCACGTTGGCGGGAAGCCGGTCCCTGATGCGGCGGCGGCCGATCCGGCCTATGGCTGCAGCCAGCAGAAGCGAGAGCGCCCGATGACCAAGGAAGAGCTGACCGCCTGGGCCATGACCAATGGCTGGGTGATGATCGCCGGCATGCCGAGCCTGACCAAGCCCTCCTCGCCCAAGGAGGCCATCGTGCGGATGGTCCTGAAGGCGACCGTCGTGCACATCGAGGTCAAGAAGCCGGCCGGCAAATGGGAGAAGTTCACCGGCGAGAGCTATGCCAAGGTCACCGAGGATACCGAGACCGGCATCCCCCTCGGCCTCGGCCTCGACACGATCCCGGGCTTCCGCATGCTGATGCAGGAGAACCGGGACCGCGCGGTCTTCGCCAAGATGACCGGGAAGGGCTGAGCGCTACTCGGCGCTGGCCGCGTCCAGCGCCGCGACCTGCGCCGCACTCAGCTTCAGGCTCGCCGCCTTCACCAGGTCGTCGAGCTGCTCGAGGCTGGTGGCGCTGGCGATCGGCGCGGTGACCGCGGGCTTCGCCAGCAGCCAGGCGATGGCGACCTGGGCGGAGGTGGTGCCCGTCTCGCCTGCCACCGCCGCCAGCGCATCCACCACCTTGAGGCCGCGCGGGTTCAGGTACTTCGCCATGTTGGCGCCGCGCTTGCTTTTGCCGAAGTCGGCCTCCGAGCGGTACTTGCCGCTGAGGAAGCCGGAGGCGAGCGCGTAGAAGTTGATCACCCCGATCCCCTCCGCCCGGCAGAGTGCGGCGAGGTCGTCCTCGAAGACCTTGCGGTCCATGAGGTTATACAGCGGCTGCAGCGTCTCGTAGCGCGGCAGGCCGAGCTTCGCGCTGGTCTCGAGCGCCAGCTTCAGCCGCGGCGCGGTATAGTTGGAGGCGCCGATGGCGCGCACCTTGCCGGCCTTGATGAGATCGGCGAAGGCGCCGAGCGTCTCCTCGAGCGGGGTATCGGCATCGTCCTTGTGCGCCTGGTAGAGGTCGATGACATCGGTTTTCAGCCGCGCCAGGCTGGCATCCACTTCCTTCATGATCCAGGCGCGCGAGAGGCCCTGCTCGCCCGAGCCCATCTTCATGCCGACCTTGGTGGCGATCATCACCTTCGATCGGTTGCCGCGCGCGGCCAGCCATTCGCCGATGATGGCCTCGCTTTCCCCGCCCATGTGGCCGGGCACCCAGTAGGAATAGACATCGGCGGTATCGATGGCGTTCAGCCCGACCTCGACCAGCCGGTCGAGCAGGCGGTGCGAGGCCGCCTTGTCCACGGTCCAGCCGAAGACATTGCCGCCGAACATCAGCGGCGGCACCGAAATGCCGGACCGCCCGAGGCTGCGCTGTTCCATGACCCGTCTCCTGTGATGTGACGGGAGGATGCGGCAGCCTCGGCGCGGCGGCTAGCTCTTGATCAGGCCGGCCGCGGTCAGCGCCTTCCGGATGACGCCGCCCGGGTCGATGCTGTCGAGCTTGATGCCGCCGAGGGAGAAGCCGTCATCCGCCCGCTGCTCCGGCACCGGGGTGCCGTCCTGGTCGATGGTCGCGCCGCGTGGCGGCGCGGCTCCGGCCGTGCTCCGCGACGAAGTCGACCCGGTCGCGTCCCGCGACGAAGCTGCCCCAGTCGCGGCCCGCGACGAAGCAGATCCGCCCGCGTCCCGCGACGAAGCCGATCCGCTTGCGTCTTGCGAAGGGGCCGCCGCCTCGAGTGCCACGGGCAGGCCGAAGAAGCGGGCGATCTCGAGGGTGGAGGCGACGCCGGTGGCCAGGAAATAGGGCCCCGCGGTGCCAAGCACCGCCGGGTCCACCGGCACGCCATGCGCCATGCCGGCGATGACGTGGTGTTCCAGCACCACGGTGCCGTCGCGGCCGCGCCAGGCGAGGCTGCGCCGGGCGCCGCTGCCGGATTCCTCCGGCGTGCCGCTGGTGCCGTGCAGCGCCGCCCATTGCCGGAGGATCTGCTCGGCGACGGCCGGGCGCACGGTGGTATCGGCATCGCCCTGCCAGACCGAGACGCGCGGCCAGGGCCCCTGGTGCGGCGAGGCGCGGCGCACCAGCGCCGCCCAATCCGCGGCCGGGCGCGGCCGGCCGGTGGTCATGGCCTCGAAGGCCTCCGGCATGCTGGCGGCGGCGCCATGCGGCAGGCCGGCGATGATGGCGCCGGCGGCGAAGACCTCCGGATAGGTGGCGAGCAGGTTGGAGGTCATGCCGCCGCCGGCCGAGAGCCCGGTGACGAAGACCCGGGCCGGGTCGATGCCCTGCGTCGTGATCAGGTGGCCGATGGCATGGCGGATCGAGGCGACCTCGCCCAGGCCGCGGGTGGTGTCGCCCGGCTCGAACCAGTTGAAGCAGCGGTTGGGGTTGTTGCCCTGGCGCTGTTCCGGCAGCAGCAGGGCGAAGCCATTGGCCTCGGCCAGCCGGGCCCAGCCGGTGCCCTCGGCATAGCCGGCGGCGGTCTGGGTGCAGCCATGCAGCGCGACAACCAGCGGCGCGTTGCGGGGCAGCCCGGGCGGCAGCAGGGCCAGCATGCGCAGGGCGCCGGGATTGGCGCCGAAATCGGTCACCTCGGTCAGGGCCGAATCGTCATGGCCGGCGGTGGACCAGGCGGCGCCGGATTTCAGCCGCTCCTGCTGCTGGCGGACGAGATCGGCGAGGCGGCTACGGATATGGGTCAAGGCGAGGTCCTTTCGGGGGCACGCGAAGCCTCGCTTCGTGGCGTCGGAACTCCAGCGTGCCAGCCGGGCCGCGGTTTCGCTGCGGTGCAGCATAACCCCGTGCGGTCGGGAATGGCAGGAATACGCGAGGCGCGGGGGAAACCTCGGCCGGTACGAACGTTTAGGGAACAGGTTACCAGCAGGAATACCCGACCCATGACCAAGACGCCCGAAAACCCGAAGACCGACCCCGAGCCCGGCTCCAACACCATCAAGGACCCGGACAACTGGACCACCGGCGACGAGAGCATGACCGGCGCCCAGGCCAGCTACCTCAAGACCCTGTCCGAGGAAGCCGGCGAGGAATTCGATCCGGAGCTCAGCAAGGCGGATGCCTCGCGCCGGATCGATGCCCTGCAGGAGAAGACCGGCCGCGGCCGGTAGGGCAGGAGAAGACCGGCCTCGGCCGGTAGGGCCTACTTCAGCGGCACGCCGAGCGAGCGGATAGCCGCGGCCAGCCGGTCCCGGCCGCGCAGTGCCTTCATGGTGCCGATGCGGCTGATGACCCGGGCGGTCCAGGTATCGGCCGCCATCTCGTTGCGCTGGGAGAAGCCGGTCATCAGCGCGTCGTAGGCGGCGCGCTGGGCCGGTTCCGCGGCATGGTCGTAGGTGTCGTGGTGCAGCACGTTCGCCTGCGGCAGGCGGGGCTTCACCTCGGCCTTGGCGGCATCGCTCGCATAGCCGACGCAAAGGCCGAAGACGCCGACCACGCCCGGCGGCAGGCCGAGCGTCTCGGCCACCCGCACCACGTCGTTGCGCAGCGCGCCGATATAGACCGTGGACAGGCCGAGGGATTCGGCGGCCACCACCGCATTCTGCGCCGCCAGCGCCGCATCGATCGAGGCGACCAGGAAGCTTTCCAGATAGGGCATGCCTTCGAGGACGGTCTTCTCCTCCTCGGCCAGCCGGGCATTGCGGGAAAGGTCGGCGAGCCAGACCAGGAAGATCGGGCATTGCTGGATGTGCTTCTGGCCGCCCGCGACCTCCGCCAGCACCGCCAGCTTGGCTGGGTCCCGCACCGAGACGACCGACCAGGTCTGCAGGTTGGAGGAGGTGGCGGCGGAAGACGCGGCGGCGACCAGCGTCTCCAGCGTGCCCTCGGGTGGCGCGTCCGGCCGGTAGCCGCGGACCGAGCGGTGGTCCAGCATGCCGGCGATGGTCTCGTTCCAGGGGCCGGCCGCGGGGATCTCGGCCTCGCCGTAGCGCAGCGCCAGGGCTTCGGTCTTGCTGGTCGTCGTCGGGGTCAGGCTGTCCATGCGCATCGTCTCCGGAATGGCGGGCAGGCTAGCCGCCCCATCCGGCTTGGCAAGCGCGGGTTCAGACCAGTCCCAGCCGCTTCGCCAGGTCGCGGTAGAGCGCGACCTGCGCCCGCACGTAGTCCAGCGTCTCGGCCGGGGCGAGCAGCCGGGGGATGGAGCCGACCCGGCGGGTGGCGGCGAGCCAGCCGGCATCCTGGCGCAGCTTGCCGAGGGCCGCGGCCCAGGCCTCGACCACCGGGTCCGGCAGGCCGGGCGGACCGAACAGGGCGTTCCAGCCGCTGATCCGCGCCAGCGCCTCCACATCCGCCTCCCGCGCGGTGGGGACGCGGGGCAGGGCGGCCAGGCGTTCGGCGGTGCCGACCACCAGGGCGCGGAGCTGGCCGCTGCCGATGGCGCCCATCATGTCGCTCAGGTTGTTGCCGATGAAATGCGCCTGGCCGCCGAGCAGCGCCGCCACCGCTTCCCCGCCGCCGCGGAAGGGGATGGCGACCCCGGCATCGATCGGCAGGCCGAGGCTGGCGAACATGTGCCGCACGCCGAGGTCCAGCAAGGTCGCCGGGCCGGTGGTGGCGAAGTTCAGCCGGCCGGGGCCTTCGCGCAGCGCGGTGACCAGCTCCCCCAGGGTGGCCCAGGGGGCATCGGCGCGGACGCAGACGACGAAGGGATTTTCGTCCAGCAGGCCGAGCATGGTGAACTCGTCCCAGGCATAGGGGGTGCGCGGGTCGGTCGCTGGCAGTATGGCGGAGGAGCCGACGCGCGCCAGCAGCAGGGTCTGCCCATCCGGCTTGGCGCGGGCGACCATCCCGGTGCCGACCGCGCCGGAAGCGCCGGTACGGTTGTCCACGACCAGGGTGGCGCCGGTATTCGGCAGGTGGTGCGGGACATGGGCGGCCAGCACCCGGGCGGCGATATCGGCGGCGCCGGCGGCGGAGAAGGGCACCACCAGGGTCACCGGCTTTTCCGGATAACCCGTCTGCGCATGCGCGCGCATCGCCCCGGCGAGGAGCGGCAGGCTGGCCAGAATGGCGCGGCGCGACTGGTTCTTCATCCGACGGAGTCTCCCGGCGGGGATGCCGTTAGCCGGCAATTGGGGCAGGGGCAGGACCGGCGCCACCCCTGCCGGTTGATCACGGGATGTTGCCCAATCCTTCCGGCCCATGCTAACGCCAGGGCATGACGTCCGCGAACGGCACGCCGGCAGGCAACTTCCGGCGACCCTCAGCGGCGTTCCCGCGGTTTTCGCGGGGCGCCCTCCCTTCGGGGGAAACAACTCGCACCGCAATGGCGGCGCGGGCTTTCCGTCGTTTCCTGCTGGCGGCCGGGCTGGCCGGCGCGGCCATCCTGCCCGCCGGAATTGGCCTGGCGGGCAGCGCCGAGGCAGCCTCGCGGGACCAGGCCATGCGCCAGCCGCTGCTGCGCCGCGTGGGCACGGACGCCGTCCGTACCGCCGGGCCACGCCTGCCGGATGCCCCGCTGGAGCTGCTGCCGGCGGCCCGGCCGGAGCCCGAGCCGGTGCGCGGAACGGCCTCCCCACGCAGCGCCTGCCTGCTGGCCGCCAGAAGGGCGGAACAGGTGCATGGCCTGCCGCCGGGCCTGCTGGTGGCGATCGCGCTTTCGGAAAGCGGGCTGCATGCCCATGCGCTGAGCATCGGCGGCCGGGCCTATTACCCGCAGGATCTCGCTGCGGCGCGGCAGCTCATGGCGCAGGCGCCGGCGCAGCGGAGCATCATGGCCGGCTGCGTGCAGGTGAATGCCCGGGTGCATGCGCGGGGTTCCGACTGGCCGCTGGATCCGGTGCGCTCGGCCGATTGGGCGGGCGGCATCCTGCGCCGCTGGTACATGGAAACCGGCACCTGGGACGAGGCGATCCGCCGCTGGCATGGCGGCTCCGTCGCCAGCACCCGGCGGGTGATGTGCCGGGTGCGCGCCAAGCTGGAGGTCACGGCTCCGGGCAGCGACCTGCTGCGGGCGACGTCCTGCCGCGAGGATGAGACCCATCAGGCCCGGCAGAGCGGCATGACCCTGCTGGAAGTCGCGGAACTGCAGGACCCCGCGCCGCAATAGCGGCTGCCGGCCACGGGCTCTCTTCACTGGTTTTGGGGGCCATGCCACGCCGGCGTGACCGCGGGCCATGGCCCGGGCCCGACGTTACTGCTTTGGCTCCCACGGGTTTCCCTGCCGGAACCCGCAGCGACCACAGGGTGACAGTTTCGAAAGTTTTTCTGCATGTAACGTGGTCGTCACAGCGACCGGGGCAACGCTGATCCGAGTCGATGCTTGGTTCCTAGGGGCAAGGAACCATCACCATGCATAGTCACCGACCTGTATTGCTTGTCGTCGAAGACGATTTCCTGGTGCGACTGACATTGGTTGACGCATTGGGCGACCTGGGTTTCGAAATTCTGGAAGCCGAGGATGCCAGGAATGCGCTATCTCTATTATGTGACCGGCCGGAAATCGAATTAATGCTCAGCGATATCAACCTGCCCGGTGGGTCGGACGGCTTCGCTTTGGCGCGCGCGGCGCGGGTGATCCGGCCGCATCTGCCGATCATCTATGCCTCGGGACGGTACAGCCGGGCGGAGCCGCATCAGCAGGTCGATGGGGCGCGTTTCATCGCCAAGCCCTTCACCCCGACCCTGGCCGCGGTGGTCATCAACGAATTGCTGGCCGGCCATGACCAACCGTCGATGCCCGGCTTCGGGATGGTAACGGCCGAACGCCATATCTGACCGCTGCGGTGATCGGTGCCTGGGGGGCACCGGCCGCAGCCGCCAGGGACGGAAGATTCGACTTATTCTAGAGCAGCGGTGCCCTACCGGGACTAGTTGACGGCGCGGTCCACCGACCGGCCCAGCCGCTCCACCGGACCCTTCGGCGGGTCCACGGCGTCGCGCAGGTTCTGCCCGGCGCGGTCGACGCTGCGGCCGGCACGCTCCGCCGGACCTGCCCGCTCGCAGGCCGCCAGGCCAAGCGCACCGATCACCAGGGCCGGAAGCAGCAAAAGACGCATCGAAGCAGCCATTGGAATCCTCATTGCAGATCGAAGTCCGGGCTTCATCGCCTGACGATGGCGAGGGTTCGTTCCGATGCAATCACGAGGCGGTCATTCGGCGCGCCGGGCAGGGCTTGCCGCCCTGGTCGCGCCATCCCATGCTGCGCGCGGAAACCCCAAGGGAAGCAGCGTCCTGCAGGACGCGGACCTGCCTCGCCACCCAGTCGGCGCAAGCCTGGCCTGAGCAGATCATACGGGAGACAACGAGAATGCTGGACCTGACAGGCAAGGTGGCGCTGGTGACCGGGGCGGGCTCGGTCGGGCCGGGCTGGGGCAACGGCAAGGCGACGGCGGTGCTGCTGGCGCGCCAGGGGGCCTCGGTCTTCGCGCTGGACAATGTCCCGGCCGCGGTCGCCGAGACCGCCGAGCTGATCGCCGCCGAGGGCCGGACCTGCGTCACCCATGCCTGCGACATGCTGGTGGCCGAACAGGTGGAAGCCGCGGTCGCCGCCTGCATGGAACGCTTCGGCCGGATCGACATCCTGGTGAACAACGTCGGCGGATCCCATCCCGGCGACCCCGCGACCATGCCGGAGGAGGTCTGGGACCGGCAGATCGACCTGAACCTGAAGACGCCCTTCCTGGGCTGCAAATACGTGCTTCCCATCATGGAGGCGCAGGGCAAGGGTGCGATCGTCAACATCTCCTCGGTCGCCGGCCTCAGGATGGCGACGGGGCGGGTGCATTCGGCCTATTCGGCCAGCAAGGCGGGGGTGATCGCCTTCTCCAAGTCGGTCGCCATGGGCTATGCGCGCAAGGGCATCCGCTGCAACACGGTGGTGCCGGGGCTGATGCACACCCCGCTGGTCGAGCACCGGCTGGTCCGCCAGCTCGGCGCCAATGACGCGGAGGCGCTGATTGCCAAGCGCCATGCCAGCGTGCCGATGGGCCATATGGGCACCGGCTGGGACATCGCCCATGCAGTGCTCTTCCTGGTCTCCGACGAGGCCAAGTTCATCACCGCGACCGAGATCGTGGTGGATGGCGGCTTCACCGCGAGCGGTCCGGTCTGATGCGTCGCGCGGCGCTCGCCGGCCTGCTGCTGCTGGCCGTCCCGGCCCGCGCGCAGGAATTCCCCAGCCGGCCGATCACCATCATCGTCGCCTCCCCGGCCGGGGGCGGCACCGACTTCTCCGCCCGGCTGATCGCCGAGCCGCTGGCCCAGCGCCTGGGCCAGCCGGTGGTGGTGGAGAACCGGCCGGGCGGCAACGGGACCATCGGGTTGCAGGCGACGGCCCGGGCCCGGCCGGATGGGCATGTGCTGACGGTCGGCTATTCCGGCACCATGACCGGGCGGCCGGCGGTCGAGGGCGTCGCCGACCTCGACCCGCAGAAGGATTTCGCCCCCGTCGCCCTGCTGACCGACACGCCGCAGGTGATGATGGTGCATCCCAGCCTGCCGGTGCGGAACCTGGCGGAGTTCATCGCCTATGCCAAGGCGCGGCCGGGGCAGCTCAACTACGCCTCGGCCGGCAACGGCTCGCTGCATCACCTGGGGACGGAGTTGCTGAAGCTGCGGGCCGGGATCGACCTGGTGCACGTGCCCTATCGCGGCACCGGGGAGACGGTGAGCGACCTGATCGCCGGGCGGATCCAGTTCTACATGAACAGCCCGCCGCCGGTGATCGGCTTCATCCGCGACGGCCGGCTGCGGGCCATCGCCACCACCGGGCCGGAACGCCACCCGGCCCTGCCGGAGGTGCCGACCCTGCGGGAATCCGGCTTGGCCGACATGCCGATCAACGTCTGGTACGCGCTCTATGCCCCGGCGCGGACGCCGCCGGCGGTCATGGCGCGGCTGACGCGGGAGGTGCAGGCGGTGCTGGCCGATGGCGACGTCCGCCGCCGGGCGCAGGAAGCCGGGACCTTCGCCATCTTCGCCCCGCCTGCCGCGGTGGCGGAGCGGCTGGCGAGCGAGACGGCGGCCTGGTTCCAGGTGGTGAAGGCCGCCGGCATCAAGCCCGACTAGAGCGTTTTCCTATCAGTCTGCGTCATAGCCTGCGGCGGTAAAGTAGTTAGTGCACTCGGTTGGGGTGAAGG
>NZ_CEEDBP010000065.1:0-15987 GCF_979252845.1 Belnapia sp. AC561 | reverse complement strand
GACCGCCCCTCGCGCCGGAAGGGCACCAGCCCGGCATGGCGCAGCTGGGTCAGCTGGCAGGCAAGCGTGGCGGCGGGCAGGCGCGGCGCGGGCGGGGCATCCGCCAGCCATAGCCAGGCGGTCCCGGCGGCCGCGACGGCAACCAGCCCGATCAGGCCGAGGCCTTTCATTCCGCCACCACGCAGCATCGGCGCATGCGTCACCACCCAGTAACTTTTTTGTACTATACGGCAAGTTTTGCCGCGTGATCAGTGGCCGCGCTGCATCAGCCAAACGAAAATCAGCGGCAGGCCGCCGGCGATGGCCCAGCCCAGCGGCTCCCCCCAGCGGCCACCGATCCGGGCTCCGAGCGCGGGGCCGAGCCAGAGGGCGGCGAAGGGCGCGGCGGCGACCAGCCAATCGGTGCTGGCCCCACGCGCCAGCACCGGGCCGGCGGCCAGCGCGGCGAGGCCGATGGCCATGGGCAGGGCGGGGCCGAGGCTCCAGCCGCCGCCCGGCAGCGCCGCCAGGGCGACGGCGGCGGCGACCAGGGCCAGCGGCAGCCAGGGCCCGGGCGGGCCGAAGCCCCAGAGGCCGAGGGCGAGCAGCGCCGCGGCGGCGGCGGCCGGGACCGGGCCGCGCAGGGGCAGCAGCGCGGCGCCGCCCAGGGTGGCCAGGGCCAGCAGCGCCAGGCTGGCGCGGCGCAGGTCCGCCTGCGTCAGCGGCCCGCCCGCCAGCCACCAGGCGGCGCCGAACAGGCCGAGCAGCGCCAGCGGCACGCCGACCCAGCCTCGCCGCCCGGCCAGGACCAGGATGAGGCCGAGCAGGCTGCCGCCCAGGGCCAGGGCGGGCAGGCGTTCCGGCAATTGGCGCGGCGAGCCGAGGAGCAGGCCAAGGGTCAGCGCCCAGCCGAGCAGCAGGCCGAGGCCGGCGCCGAGCCCGGCCAGATCCGGCCGGCGCAGCGCCCGGAACAACCCGGACCAGGCCAGGGCCAGCAGCAGGCCGGCGGCGAGGCCGCGCCAGGGCAATAGGTCAGCAAGGCTCATGCGGCAGCATATCCCCGGGCTGCATCCACCGGGCACGGTTGGTAGGATGGCCGGCGATACGAATCGAGCGGGGCGGGCGGATGAGCGACGAGCCGATGCGGCGGATGACGGTATGGGACGGCTGGATCAGGCTGGTGCATTGGTCGGTCGTGGTCCTGCTGGGCGTATCCTATGCCAGCATCCAGGCGGGCTGGATGAAGACGCATTATGCCTCGGGCTATGCGGTGCTGGCGCTGGTGCTGTTCCGGCTCGCCTGGGGGCTGGTGGGGTCGGATACCGCGCGCTTCGGCCGCTTCCTGAAATCCCCCGTCGCGGCGCTGTCGCATCTGCGGCACCTGCCGCGGCGGGAGCCGGACCGGGAGATCGGCCATAATGCCGCCGGCGGCTGGATGGTGCTGGTGCTGCTGGCGCTGCTGCTGGCGCAGCCGGTGACCGGGCTTTTCGCCGATACCGGCTATGGCGACTACGGGCCGCTGGCCAAGGCCGTCACGTCCGAGACGAGCGACTGGCTGACCGGGCTGCACCATCGGAATTTCAACCTGATCCTGGTGGCCGTCGGGCTGCATGTGCTGGCGGTGGTGGCCTATGCGGTCCTGAAGGGCCACGACCTGGTGCGGCCGATGGTGACCGGGCGGAAGACGCTGCCGGCCGCGACGCCGGCGCCACGGCTGGGGTCCCCGGCACTGGCCACGGCGCTGCTCGGCGTGGCGGCGCTGGTGGTCTTCGGGCTCAGCCGGCTGGGCTGAACGACCGGCACCACGGGGTGCCCCCTTTGCGGTGCCGGCCGGCCTGCATCAGCGGGCGCGGTAGGTACGGTGGCAGGCGCCGCAGAATTGCGGGCCGGTCGCCTGGTAGGCGGTGGCGAAGGCGGCGGCATCGCCCGAGGCGGCCGCGGCCTTCAGCACGTCGAGCTGGCCGAGCATGCGGGTATTGGCGGCCTCGAAGCCGGCGCGCTCGGTCCAGACGGTGGGCAGGGCCTTGGTATCGCCGGTGTTGGAGCCTTCGGGGAAGCGGCTCGGCATGGAACGGAACCAGGCGATCATGTCATCGACGCGCGGCACCAGGGCGGTGACGTCGCCACGGGATTCGGCCACCGGCTTGAAGGCGTCCATATGGCCGCCCATCCGCTTGAGTCCGGCCCGACGCTCGGCGATGACGTCGCCCTGCGCGAAGGCCGTGCCCGCGAGGGCGGCCATGCCGAGTGCCGCAATCCAAATCCGCATCTTCATACGCAGGTCCTTGCCTGTAGGTTGTGGGTGCGACCATGCCATGGCTCGGCCTTTCCATGCCAAGCCAAAGCCTGAGAGGCTGCTGGCGCGTTGCAGGAAAGGCATTCCGGAGTATTACCATGCCTGAACCAATCCGATCCGTCGCCGTCTTCTGCGGCAGCCGCCACGGCACTAACCCGGCCCATGCCGCCGCCGCCCAGGCCATGGGCAAAGCCCTGGCCGAGGCTGGGATGACCCTGGTCTATGGTGGTGGCGGCGTCGGGCTGATGGGGGTGGTGGCGGAGGCGGCGATCGCCGCCGGCGGCCGCGTGCACGGGGTGATCCCGGAATTCCTGACCCGAATCGAGCGCATCTACCCGGCTGTCGCGGAGCTTGAGGTGACCGACAGCATGCATAGCCGGAAGACCCGGATGTTCGAGCTGGCGGATGCCTTCATCGCCATCCCCGGCGGGCTCGGCACGATCGACGAGCTGGTGGAGATCGTCACCTGGCGCCAGCTCGGCCTGCACGACAAGCCGGTGCTGGTGCTGGACGAGGCGGGCTGGGCGCAGCCCTTCGTCGCCCTGGTCGAGGCGCTGATCGCCGGCGGCTTCGTCGCGCCGGAAGGCCGCGGGTTGTTCACGGTGGTGCCGGACGTGGCGGCGGCGATGGCGCTGCTGCAGCGGACCGAGGCCGGGGATGCCGGGGCGCCCAGCCGTTTGTGAGATGCATCGGGACCCCCTTGCCCATCCCGGGCTTGGGGGTTATATCGCCGCCTCCCGCGCGGTGGCCTTGCCGCCACGCGGCGGTGGCCCGACCGACGGAGCGTAGCTCAGCCTGGTAGAGCACTGTGTTCGGGACGCAGGGGCCGGAGGTTCGAATCCTCTCGCTCCGACCAAGTCAGGCACCGGAAACCCCCGCAGGACGCTGTCCTGCGGGGGTTTCGCTTTTTCGGCCCCTGCTACTGGCCGTGGTTCAGCCGCCGGTAGGGATGCGCCGGATAGGTGCCGAGGACCTTCATCTCGCGCGAGAAATACGCCAGCTCCTCCAGCGCGCGCCGCACGCCGGGTTCCTCCGGGTGGCCGTCGACATCGGCCAGGAATTGCGTGGCGGTGAACTCGCCATCCACCATGTAGCTCTCGAGCTTGCTCATGTTCACGCCATTGGTGGCGAAGCCGCCGAGCGCCTTGTAGAGCGCGGCGGGGATGTTCCTGACGCGGAAGATGAAGGTGGTGACGCAATCCGCGGTGCCGGGCGACGGGGCCTCCGGCGCGCCGGCGCAGACGTAGAAGCGGGTGGTGTTGTGCGCCGCGTCCTCGACGTTGCGGCGCAGGATCTCGAGGCCGTAGATCTCGGCGGCGAGCGCGCTGGCGATGGCCGCGTCCTCCACGCCGCCGCGGGTGGCGATGATCTCGGCGGCGCCGGCGGTATCCGCCTCGATCACCGGGACCAGCGACAGCTCGCGCAGGATGTTGCGGACCTGGCCGAGCGCGACGGGGTGGCTATGGGCGCGCTTCAGGCTGGCGAGGGTGGCGCCCTTCGGGGCCAGCAGGCAGTGCTCGACCCGCTCGAAATGCTCGCCCACCACCGAAAGGCCGGAATCGGGCAGCAGGCGATGGATGTCGGGCACCCGGCCGGCCAGGGAATTCTCGCAGGGCAGCATGGCGAGCCCGGCCTGGCCGCCGCGCACCGCATCCATGGCGGCCTCGAAGCTGGCGCAAGGCAGGGTGGTCCAGCCGGGATAGGCGGCCCGGCACGCCAGGTCGGAATAAGCGCCGAGGAGGCCCTGGAAGGCGATGATCTGGGACATGCGGGGGCCTTGCGGATGCTGCGTTGGCGGCGGTTCTAGAGCCTTCCCGCGCCGCCGGGAAATGGCCGGGGGCGCCTAGCGCTGGCCGGCGCCCCAGAACATCAGCCATCTGGCCGGGAAGGCCCAGACGATGCCGGCCACCAGGAAGAAGACCACCTGCAGCGCCCAGTGCTGGGTGACGACATGGTCCGCCAGCGCCACGACGAGGGCGACATAGGCGGCGAAACCGAACAGGCCGACCAATACGGCGATGGCGATGCGGGACATCTGTCGCACATGGCGTAAGGCGGGCGCCGCGCCAAGCCCCGAAGCGGCCGCCGGCCCCGTTGCGCGGCCCCGTTGCGTGGCCCCGTTGCGTGGCCCTGGCCCCCGGTGCTTAGTGTCGCCGAAACCGGTCCCGCTTCAAGCCGCCCCCCTTTTTCCGCCCGGCCCCTCCGAAAGATCCGCCATGCCCGACGCTGCCAGCCCCGACATCGACCTGCGCGACCATATCCGCGGCATCCCGGATTTCCCCAAGCCGGGCATCCTGTTCTACGACATCTCCACCCTGCTGCGGCACGGGCCCGCCTGGCATGCGGCGATGGCGCGGATGGCGGCGCTGGTGCGTCCCTACAAGCCGGATGTGCTGGCCGGGATCGAGAGCCGCGGCTTCCTGGTCGCCGCCCCGCTGGCGCTGGAGCTGGGGCTCGGCTTCGTCATGCTGCGCAAGCCGCGCAAGCTGCCGGGGCCGACGATCGGGCTGGACTATGCGCTGGAATACGGCACCGACCGGATCGAGATGCAGGCCGATGCGGTGCGGCCGGGCCAGCGGGTGGTGCTGCTGGACGACCTGCTGGCGACCGGCGGGACCATGGCCGCCGGGATCGGGCTGCTGCGCCAGGCCGGTGCCGAGGTGCCGGCGGTCGCGGCGCTGATCGAGCTGACCTTCCTCAACGGCCGCAAGCGCCTGGACGTGCCTTGCGAGACGCTGCTGCGCTACGACGACTAGCGCCATGCCCCCCTTCCCTGTGCAAGACGTCACGCCCCTGCTGCCGCGGGAGGGGCATGAGGGACATGGCAGCGGCAGGGAGGCGGCGATGAGGCAAGGCCCGGCATCGACCCGGAGGGGCCTGCTGGGTGCCGCCGGCATGGTCGCCCTGGCGGTCACGCGCCCAGCGCGGGCGCTGCTGCCCGCCGCGGCGACGCTGCTGGTGCCGGGGCCGGAGGATGGGCCGATGGCGCATTGGGCCTCCCGCCTCGCCGCGGCGCTGGCCCGGGGCAGCACCACGGCCGTGATGCTGCAGCAGAGCGTGCTCGGCGGGCCGGATGGGGTGACGGCGGCCAATCGCTTCGCCACCGCCGCGGCGCCGGATGGGCGGATGCTGCTGGTGCTGCCGGGGGCCGCGGCCCAGGCACGGCTGGTCGGCGACCAGCGGGCGCGGTTCGAGGGGGCCGGCTGGCTGCCGGTCTGTGCCGCGCAGGGGCCGGCCGTGGTGGCGGGGCGGACGAGCCTGGCGGCGGCGATGCAGGCGCCGGTCCGCCTCGGCTGCCTGGCGCCGGACCAGGCGGCGGCGGTGGCGCTGCTGGGATGCGACCTGCTCGGGCTGCCGGCGACGCCGGTGCTGGGGCTGGCCGGGACCCGGGCCGAGGCGGCGCTGGCGCAGGGCGCGGTGGAGGCGGTGGTGCTGCAGGGCGCCGATGTGCCGGCCCGGCTGGCGGCGCTGGGGGCGAAGCCCTGGTTCACCCTGGATGGGCCGGGGCCGCGCGATGCCGCCCTGCCGGAGGTCCCGACCCTGGCGGAGCTGGCGTCGGGGGGCGATGCGGCGCTGCGGGCGGCCTTCGTCGCCGGCGCGGCGAATGCCCGGCTGATCGGCGCGCTGCTGCTGCCGGCGCTGACCCCGGCGGATGTGGTGGCGCTATGGCGCGCGGCGGCCTTCCGCTGGCTGGAGGAGGAGGCGCGCAACGGGCTGCCGGCAGGCGTTCGGATCAGCGCGGGGACGGAGCTGGCGCCGGTGCTGAGTCCGCTGGCACCCTCGCCGGAAGCGGTGCTGGCCTATCGGGAATGGCTGCTGCGGCGGCTGCGCTGGAAGCCGGAGTGAGGCTCAGGCGCTGGCGCGCTTGCCGGCGCGCCAGCCTTGCAGCTTGCGGTAGATGGTCGAGGGATTGATCTCCAGTAGCGAGGCGGCGCGGGGCACGTCCTGGCTGGTATGCTCGAGCGCGGCCATGATCAGCCGGCGCTCCATCTCGGCCAGCGGCACGATCTCGATGACGGCGGGCGGCTCGGGCGGCGGCTCGGGCGGCAGACGCAGGGCGGCCGGCTCGGGCGGTGGATCGAAGCGCGGCTCCGGCGGCATGGGCTCGGCGGCCGGCGGGGACGCGGGGGTCGATGCGGAGCGGGGGCCGGCGCGCAGCAGGGTGGCGGGCAGCATGGCCGGCTCCACCCTGTCGCCGTCATGCAGCACCACGACGTTGCGGACCACGTTCTGCAACTGCCGGACATTGCCGGGCCAGGGATAGGCGAGGATGGCGCGCTCGGCCTCCGGCGTGAAGCTGCGGAAGCGCTTGCGTTCCTCCCTGGCGAATTGGGTGAGGAAGGACCGGGCGACGAGCAGCACGTCCTGGCCGCGGGCGCGCAGCGGCGGCAGCTCGATCGGCACGACGTAGAGGCGGTAGTAGAGGTCCTCGCGGAATCGGCCGGCCTCGACCTCGGCCAGCGGGTCGCGGTTGGTGGCGCAGACGAAGCGGACATCGACCTTTTCGGCGCGGCTGCCGCCGACCGCCTGGAAGCTGCCGGTCTGGACGAAGCGCAGCAGCTTCACCTGCGCCTCAAGCGGCATCTCGCCGATCTCGTCGAGAAAGAGCGTGCCGCCATCGGCGGATTTCGCGGCGCCGAGCCGGGTGTCGGTCGCGCCGGTGAAGGCGCCCTTCACATGGCCGAAGATCTCGCTCTCGATCAGGTCGCGCGGGATGGCGCCGCAGTTGAGCGCGATGAAGGGCTTGCCCGCCCTTGGGCTGGCCTTGTGGACGGCCTCGGCCGCGAGTTCCTTGCCGGTGCCGCTCTCGCCGGTGATGAAGATATTGGCGCGGCTGGCGGCGACGCTCTCGATGGTGCGGTAGACCGCCTGCATGGCCGGCGAGCCGCCGATGAAGCCGATGAAGGATTGGCGGGAGGAGGCGGCCCTCACCTCCTGCAGCTCGGTCTCCAGCGCGCGCTTCTCGATGACGAGGGTGCGCTTCTCCATGGCGTTCTGGAGGGTGAAGACCAGCTTCGCCTTCGGATAGGGCTTCGGCAGGAAGTCGGTGGCGCCGGCCCGCATCACCTCGACCGCGGTATTCATCGAGGCATTGGCGGTGATGACGATGATCGCCGTCTCCGAGCCCTCCCCGCGCAGGGTCTTCAGCACCTCAAGGCCGGAGAAATCGGGCAATTCGAGGTCGAGCAGGATGGCGTCGGGGTCCCAGGACCGGGCCATCGCCAGGGCCTCGGTGGCGGTCTCGACGGTGCGGATCTCGTGCCCCAGGTCGCGCAGATGGGCCTTGGCAACCTCGGCCTGGGTGGGCGTGTCCTCGACCAGCAGGACTCGCCCGGTGACGCTGCTCACGGCCCCCCGAACCGGGTGGCGAGGGCGGCCAGTTCCCGGACCGCGGCGATGGCCCGGTCGCGGATCACCGGCACCACCACGGCGGGCGGATGCGGGGATCGCGGGTCCATGGCGACGCGGGCCGCTTCCTCGAGCGGGAGGGCGCCGACCGCGGCGGCGGCGCCGGCCAGGCTATGGGCGGCGCGCTGGTAGCCATCCCAATTGCCGGCCACGGCCGCGGCTTCGAGCTGCACCGCCAGTCGGCCGAGATCGGTTTCGAAGGTTTCGATGATTCGCCGGAAATCGGCTGGCGGCAGATCCTGCGCCAGTTGTTCGGCGATGCTGGGGTCCAATGCGCTCACGCGATCATGCGTCGCATTTTGCAGAAGTTGCGTCAATCTCCGGTTGGATGACAGCCGACGCTGCGTCAATTCTGTAACCGGGTGTATGCGACGTGAGATTTTCGCGCATAGATTGCAGGGCCTGGAAGGCCGTGCCGTGAGGACGGAGATTCCCATGGCAGGCGACGGCCCTGGCAGCGGCGCATGTCGTTTCGATGTCGTCTTAGCGCCGCCTTGCCCTGAAGGCGAGGGGAATTGCCCAGCAGGCGGCCAGCCCGCGAGGTTGGGCCGGGACCATTGCAACCCGCAATGCCTTTCGCGGAACGCATCGCAAAATGCAGACAATCCGGGGCAAGGCTCTGGCACGCCGCATGCCCTTGCCCCCTTGCGGCCGCCGGGATGGCGCCGCGACAGGAGGATCGGATGCGCTGGGCCCTTCCCTTCATCGCGGGGGTGATCACCCTCGGGCTCAGCCTGGTCGGGGCACCGCCGGTTTCGGGCCAGGGTGTCAGGCCGATGCGGCAGGAGGCGATGCCGTTCGCCTGCGGCCTGGCGCCGCCCGCGGCCTCGGGGCTGGCGGCGATGCGGCAGGCGGCGGCGGGGGCACGCTGGGAGCCGGCCCTGCTCTGGAGCGGCCTGGTGCTGGGGACACCGGACAATCCGCTGACCGCCGCCTGGCGGGGCTTCGTCGATGCCGGCAAGCGGCGGCCGGCGTCCCTGGCGGGCCGGTCCTGCTGAGGAAGCCTATCCCGCGCGGATCAGCGCGGCGGCCTTCTCCGCCACGCTCAGCACCGTCGCGTTGATGTTGCAGACCGGGATATCCGGGAAGACCGAGGCATCCACCACCCGGAGCCCGGCGATGCCGCGCAGCCGGAGCTGGGCATCGAGCGGCGCGGTCGGGTCGCCGCCCATCCGGACCGTGCCGCAGGGGTGATAGACCGTGCCGCCGGTCTCCCGGGCGAAGTCCAGCAGGGCGGCGTCATCGGCCGCGGCCGGACCGGGGCGGGATTCCCCGGCGACGATCCCGGCCAGCGGCGCCGCCGCCATCCAGTCCCGCGCCAGCCTGATGCCGCGGAGCGCACAGGCGCGGTCGTTCTCGGTCGCCAGGAAGCGCGGGGCGATGCGGGGCGCGGCGGCCGGGTCGGGCGAGGCCAGGGTGATGGAGCCGCGGCTTTCCGGCCGGCATTGCCAGACGCCCAGCGTCATGCCGGGCGCGGCCTCCGGCACGCCGATCCGCAGGCCGGCGAAGCGGTGACCGGGGGCGGCGGGTGCCTCCGCCCAGGAGAGCGGGCCGCCGTTGATCTGGATATCGGGGGCTTCCAGGCCGGGCGCGGTCCGGGCGAAGAGGGAGAACATGCCGGGCGACCAGGTGAGGACGCCGTCGCCGCGCAAGGCCCAGCGCATCGCCTCGAAGGGCAGTCGCCAGCCGACGATGCGGCGATTGGCGGACCAGCGATGCGAGGCCAGGCGGAAGCCGAGCCGGATGATGAAATGGTCCTGCAGGTTGGCGCCGATGCCCGGCATGTCCCGCAGCACCGGGATGCCGAGGGCGGCGAGCTCGGCGGCGGGGCCGAGGCCGGACAGCAGGAGCAGTTGCGGGGAGCCGATGGCACCGGCCGAGAGGATCACCTCCCGCCGCGCCGCGATGGTCTGCTCCACGCCGGCGCGGCGGATGGCGACGCCGGTGGCGCGGCCTTCGGTGACGATGATCTTCAGGGCTAGGGACTGGTCGATGACGCGGAGGTTCGGCCGGGCCAGCGCCGGGTGGAGGTAGGCCCTTGCGGCGGAGATCCGGCGGCGCCCGCGCCGGGTCTGCTGGAACGTCGAGAAGCCCTCGCGCTGCGGGCCGTTCATGTCGGCGTTGACCGGCAGGCCGATGGCGCGGGCGGCCTCGGCGAGATGGTCCAGCAGCGGCGGCGTTTCCGCCAGGTGCTCGACCGGCTGCGGCCCGGCGGTGCCGCGCTCCGCCCCACCGGTCGCGAAGCTTTCGTGCTTCTGGAAATAGGGCAGCAGGTCGTCCCAGCCCCAGCCCGTACAGCCCTTCTGCGCCCAGAGATCGTAGTCCGAGGGATGGCCGCGAACATGGCCGAGCCCGTTGATCGAGGAGGAGCCGCCCCAGACCCGGCCGCGCGGATAATCCAGCGCCCGGTCGGCGGTGCCGGGGTCCGGCTCGGTGCGGTAGCCCCAGGTCAGCTTGGGATGGCCGAGGATGCGGGCATAGCCGGCGGGGATATGGATATAGGGGTGGCGGTCGCGGCCGCCGGCCTCGATCAGGGCGACGGTGGTGCCCGGATCCTCCGACAGGCGGGCGGCGAGGACGCAGCCGGCGCTGCCGCCGCCGACGATGACGTAGTCATAGGCTTCGGTCATGCGGCAGGCTCCACGTCGCGGGCCACGGCCAGGATCAGGCGGCGGAGCCATGCATGGCCCGGGTCGGCCTCGAAGCGGCGGTGGAACAGCAGGGACAGGCGGGTGTGGCGGAGGGTGACGGGCGGGTCGCGCAGCACCAGCCCATGCGCGGCGGCGAGTTGCACGGCGAGGCGGGAGGAGAGGCTGATGATCATCCCCGTCCGTTGCAGGATTTCCGGCACCGCCGAGAGATGCGCGACCACGGCGCCGAGCCGGCGCGGCTGGCCGAGCGCGGCCAGCGCCACGTCCATCGCCCCGTCGCGCGAGCCATTGGGCGAGTGCAGCAGATGCGGGACGCTGAGGAAGCGCTCCAGCGTCAGCTCGCCCTCGGCCAGCGGATGATCGGCGCGCATCAGGGTGCGGAAGCCTTCCGGCAGCAGCCGCAGCCGGGTGTAGATCGCCGGCGGCTCGGGCAGCACGCCGAGCGCCATGCTGGCGGCATCGGCCTCCAGCAGGGCTTCCCAGTTGGTGCGGTCGGCGTGGCGGATGGCGAGCAGGGCCTGCGGCGCCTCCTGCGTCAGCCGCGCCAGCAGCGGCGGGGCGAGGACGGATTCGGCATATTCGCTGAGGGCGATGGTGAAGACGCGGCGGCTGCTGGCGGGGTCGAAGGGGGCCTGGCTGGCGATGGCCTCGGCGATGCGGTCCAGCGCATCGGCGACCGGCGCGGCGAGGGTGAGCGCCAGGGCGGTGGGTTCGACGCCGCCGGGGCGGCGGAGGAAGAGCTCGTCGCCCAGGGCATGGCGCAGCCGGGCAAGCGCGTTCGAGACGGCGGGCTGGGACAGGTTCAGCCGTTCCGCCGCACGGGTGACGTGGCGTTCGCGGGCGACGGCGTCGAAGACCCGCAGCAGGTTCAGGTCGAGGTTGCCGATATCGGCCATGCCGGTCCCGCATCATTCAGGACGCTGATGATGGACGTTCCGAGCCCGCGTTGGAAGCCGGGGCCTTGGCAGCGCACCTTCCGGCCATCGCGGCACCTGAGCCGCATGGCAAGGAAGGACCACCCCGATGATCGACGAACGGACCACAACGCCCTATGCCGCCGCCCTGCTGCGGATCTCGCAGGGGCTGCTGTTCCTGGCGCATGGCGCCATCCTCAAGCTCGGCACCTTCGGCCTGGCCGGGACCATGGGCTTCTTCGGCAGCCTCGGCTATCCGCCGCTGCTCGGCGCGGTGGTGATCGCGGCGGAGATCCTCGGCGGGCTGGCGCTGCTGGCCGGCGTTGCGGTGCGCTGGGTGAGCCTCGGGCTGCTGCCGATCATGCTCGGCGCACTGCTGCAGCATTCGGGCAATGGCTGGCTGTTCAACGTGCCGGGCGGCGGCTGGGAATTCCCGGCCTTCTGGGCGGCGGCGCTGGTGGTGCAGGCCGGGCTCGGCGCCGGCGCCTGGGCGCTGGATGCGCGCAGGCTGGCCGGCGGGCAGCGGGCGGTTGCGGCCTGAGGCGTCAGGCCGGCGCGGTCGCCGGGCCCTCGCCCAGCGGCCGCGTCATCAGCACGGTGTCCAGCCATTGCCCGTGCTTCCAGCCGACGGCCGGGAGCACGCCGCAATGGGTGAAGCCGCAGGCGGCATGCAGCCCGATCGAGGGCGCGTTGCCGCTGTCGCCGATGACGGCGATCATCAGCCGGAAGCCGGCGGCCTCGCAGTGCTGGATGAGTGCCGGCAGCAGCCGCCGCCCGGCGCCGCGGCGGCCGGCATCGGGCGCGACATAGACCGAGTTCTCGACCGAGAAGCGATAGGCCGGGCGGGCGCGATAGGCGCTGGCATAGGCATAGCCGAGCAGGCGGCCGGCGGCATCCGTGGCGACGAGATAAGGGTAGCCGCCGGCGAGGATCGCGGCGCGGCGCTTCGCCATCTCCGCCTCGTCCGGCGGCTCCAGCTCGAAGCTGGCGCGGCCATGGGTGACCCAGTGGCCATAGATGGCGGCAATGGCGGGGATATCGGCATCGGTGCTGTCGCGCAGCAGGATCGGGTCTTCGGTCATGGGCGGATGGTGCGGTGCAGCGTCCGGCCTGTCCATCGGATGACCTCTTCACCTGTCGGCGGCCGGGCCGCAGGCTGCCGATCGGATGCCGGAGTCGCCCCCTTTGCCCGATGTTGCAGCACCCCGGCATGCGGAATTGCGGGTCGGCCTCGCCGTCTGCGCGGTGGGGCTGGCGACGACCATCCCGCTGCCGCTCTATGGCCAGTACGCCGCGCGCGGGGGCTACGGGGCGGGGGCGCTGGCCATGGCCTTCGCCTGCTACGCGGCGACGGTGATCGTCTCGGCGCCGCTGCTGGGGCCGCTGCCGGACCGGATCGGGCGGAAGCCCTGCGTGCTGCTCGGCGTGGCGCTGGCGATGCTCTCGACCCTGCTGCTGGCGATCTTTCCCAGCATCCCGGCGCTGGCCGTCGCGCGGGTGGCGCAGGGCCTCGGGATGGGCTGCGTCGCCGGCGCCGCGGCGGCCTGGGCGGCGGAGCTGGCCGGCGGTGGGCCGGCCGGTGGGCGCCGGGCGGCGGGGGTGATCGCGCTGGCCACCATCGGCAGCTTCGGGGTGGGCGGCATCCTGACGCTCGGCGCCGTCGCGGCTTGGCCGGGAATGCTGCCGCCGCTGACCTTCGCCGCGCATATCGGCTTCGCCCTGCTGCTGCTGCCGCTGGTGGCGCGGCTGCCGGAGACGCTGGCGATGCCGCAGGCGAGCTGGCTGCGGCTGCCGACATTCCCGCGCGGCACCCTGGCGACGACCTCTGCGATCATTCCCGGCTGGGGCGCGACGGGCATCGTGCTGACCAGCGTGCAATCGGTGCTGGCGCAGCAGGGCCATGCGCTGGTCGGGCCGCTTGCGGCCTGCGGCATGATGCTGGTCGGCGTGCTGGCGCAGCAGGCCTTCAAGCACATGCGGCCGGGGCCCGCCGTACGGCTCGGGCTGGCGGTGCTGGTGCTGGGCTGCGGGCTATGTTTCTGGGGCGCGGCCTGGGGCGGGGGCTTGTGGCCGCTGCTGCTCGGCGGGGCGGTGGTCGGGATCGGCAGCTATGCCTTCGTCTATCCCGGCGGGCTGGCGGCGGTGGCGGAGGCGGCCTCTGGCGGGGACCGGGCGCGAGCCGTCGCCGGGTACTTCGTGGTGGCGCATCTCGGCTTCAGCGCGGTGCCGCTGGTGGTGGGGCTTGCGGTGGATGGGCTGGGCGCGGGCCGCGCCCTGGTGCTGGCCTGGGGGGTTCTGGTGGCCAGCGCGATCTGGCTCGGGCTAGCGGTGCGGAGGGGAGAGGCGCGTTCGCCATGACCGCGGCGGCGAGGCTGCAGCGGATGCTGGCCGAGGATGCGTGGCGCTGGCATCTGCTGGGGCTGGTCCGGTCGCTGCGGTTGCCGGATTGCTGGATCGGCGCGGGCTTCATCCGGTCTGCCGTCTGGGACCGGCTACATGGGCGCGCGGCCACGGTGCCGGCCGGCGATGTCGACGTGCTGTGGTTCGACCCGGCGCGGACGGCGCCGGCGGAGGATACGGCGATCGAGGCGGCGCTGTGCGGGATGGCCCCGGAGGTGGTCTGGTCGGTGAAGAACCAGGCGCGGATGCATCGGCGCAACGGCGATGCGCCCTATGGCTCGGCCTGCGATGCCATGCGGCACTGGCCGGAAACCGCGACCGCCGTGGCGGCCCGGCGCACCGCGGCGGATGGCTGCGATATTGCCTCGCCTTATGGGCTGGAGGATCTGTTCGGCGGCATCCTGCGGCCGACGCCGGGCTTCGCCGGCGACAAGCTGGGCATCGTGCTCGGGCGCATCGCGGAAAAGAGCTGGCTGGAGCGTTGGCCGCGGCTGCGGCCGGTGCCGACGCTTACCGCTCGCAGCGGATGAAGAGCACGCTGCGGTTGGCGATCTCGCCCACGTCGGCGGCGCCGCGTTCCGGGCCGCTGCTGTCGGCGACCTGCGGCGTGAGGCCGGCGCGGCGGACGAATTCCAGCGCCGCCTCCCCCTTCACCGCGAAATTGATGTTCTGCGCCAGGTCGCCGGTGCGCTGGGCGAGGCGCTGGGCATTCAGCTTGGAGACGACGACGCCGACGACATGCGCCTGCATGTCGAGCAGCGGGCCACCGGAGTTGCCGGGCTGGACCTCGGCGCTGATCTGGAACTGGGCGCGGTTGTCGGCCAGGCCGGCGAGGCCGTTGATCTCGCCCCGGGTCAGCTTGGCATCGGAGGAGAGCAGCCCGGCCAGCGGGAAGCCATAGGTGACGACGCCATCGCCGCGGCGCACCGCCGGGCCGCCGCGGAAGGGCAGCGCCGGGCCGGGCAGGCCGGGCACGGCGAGGAGCGCGAGGTCGAGGCCGGTATCGACGCGGGCCGGCGGCACGGCGCCGAGCCAGCGGCCATCGGGCGCGCGCAGGACAATGCGGTCGCAGCCGTTGACGACGTGGTGATTGGTCAGCACCCGGTCCGGCGCGACGAGGAAGCCGGTGCCGGTGGAGACGTTGCGGGCGCCGTTGTTCGGGCGCTGCTGCGGCACGTTGGACGGCGGCGGCGGAACGGCGGCGCTGGCCGGGGCCGGCTTGCCGGAGGGCAGCGGCCGGGCGGCGGCTTCCAGCGCGACCTCGCGGTTGGCGCAGATGTCCTGGTCCTGCAGCATCGCCTCCCGCCCATCGGTGAGGACCAGGCGGAGGTCGAAGCGGCAGCCGGCGGCCTCCGCCGGGTTGATGCGGAAGCCGGCGCCATTGGTCAGCGGCCGGTCGGGCGAGAGCAGGTTGCGGCCCCAGTCGGCGGCCGCGCCGCGCGGGGTGCGGACGGCGTTCAGCTCCTTCGCGTCCGCGCCGGTGCGGTTGGTGACGTGGAAGGGCTGGCCTTGCGCGAAGGCCGTACCGGGGAGGGAAAGCAGGGCGAGGAGCGCAAGGCGGGGAAGGTGCGGCATGACGGGAGTCCTGTCGGGTTTCGTGCCGTTGAGTCAATCAGGCGCATGCTGGCGGGCGGCCTCGGCGAGGATGGCGTGCAGCGCGGCGGTGGGTGCCAGGCCGCGGGCGCCCATCGGCTGCGGCACCGCCTGCCAGCGGCCGGGGAAGGTGGCGTCGAGCTCGGCACGGAGAATGCGGGCGACGCCGAGGCCGATGACCAGCACATGCGCGGGGTGCAGCTTCGGCAGGTCCTCGCCGTGGTGCCGCCAGCCTTCGCGCAGGGCGGCGGCATAGGGCCGGGGTGCGGCGCGGAGGCCGCCCGGGCCGGCGACGGCGGCCAGCGCGGCATCGGTCAGCCAGATCCCCCGCGCCTTCAGCCGGTGCAGCAGCGCGGCCTTGGCCGCCAACCGGGCGCCGAGGTCCGGGATGGCGGCGCGCGTCGGCGGGGGGCTGCCCTCGATGGCGGCGAACAACCGCCAGTACTGGTTGGTGCCGGCATTGGCGACCGGCAGGTCGGGGGCCAGGGCCGGCTCGCCATAGGCCGGGCAATAGATGTGGCGGACGAAGCCGTCCGGGCCGGGCCAGTCGAGGCCGGCGGGCAGGCGGAGGCGGCAGGCGAGTTCGGCGGCGGAGGTGGCCATGTGGCTCTCGGCCAGCAGCAGCAGGCGGACCCGCGGCGGCTTCCAGGCTTGGCGCCAGGCCTCGACGGCCAGCGCCGCGGCGGGGGCATCGCCGGGCAGGACCGGGGTGGGGGTGAAGGCGAACATCGGGGCCAGATGGGGT
>NZ_CEEDBP010000064.1:0-16875 GCF_979252845.1 Belnapia sp. AC561 | reverse complement strand
CGCAAGCAGGATCGATGACCTGCTGCCGTGGAACCTCAGACCAGATGGTCAAGCCGTGGTGATAGGCTGACGCTTACCTCGCGTCGGGTGACGGAGAGGTCTTTCAGGTTCGCGATGGGGGCCGAAAGAGTGACCGCAAAGGGGAAGTCGACACTCATCTCAGCACCTTCACCCCGCCTGAGGTCCGACATCGAGCCGTAGCGCAGATCCAAGTAGATCGTGCCCACGGACACAACCTCGATGTCGGTCGGGCCGATTTTATCTACTGTGAAGCCTTTGCATTCGACGTGCTCGATTGTGTGGTGGGTAGCCAGGATCTCGACGTCGCCCAGCGCCTCCGCGGTGAGCGCCTCGACGGTCGCGGAGTCCACTTCTTCCTTAACGGCTTCGAACACTACGTCACGGCAAATCCTGAGTGCCTCGAACAAGTCATACAGCGCAGAGAGGATGTTTGCCTGAAGTTCGGCGATGGCCTCGGTGTCGTAGAGCACTTTGCCAGGCCGCAAGTGGACGTAGCCGTTCAGCCGCTCGATTGACTTCACGACCGAGCGGAGAAGCTCGCTGAACGTTGGATCGGTTTCTGGGATGAGGCTGTCGGGAAGTCCTCCCTGGGCGGCGAATTTGGCGCGCTGCGCCCTGGTAGGGCCGTTGGTGCCTGCAATCTGAGTAAACCAGTGGCACCGCTGGACATCCTCGTCAGCCGCCAGACGGTGCAGGAGCGAGGTCAGTAACTCCCGGAACGCGCTGGAGAACATGTTCCCCCGGATGGGATTCTCGGCATCCGCCGCGACCCGGAGGGCACCAGCGATCAGAAGCCGCTCGAAATCCATCAGCGGCAGATCGTCCCACTCGGTAGTAATGGTTGCCATCATTCCGCCTCGTGCTCCGAACTATCCTTTGTGCTTACCTTAGAACGTGCTGAACCCATTCGGCGGACATTGCGGGAGGTTGGAGCCACTATCGTCCGGCGGTTCTGGGCTTGGAGAAGAGGCTTCCCTTGGGGCGTTATGGAGCATAGTTAATCTCGATCGAGGGCAGGAGAGGACTGCCGCATGCTCCGGGAACTTGCGACGCCGCCCCAGCCCTGGCGAGGCACCACGCCTGCCCCATGCGAGGCATGCGGCGGCCCGTGATCTGCGCTAGCGTCGCGTCATGCGGCACATCCTGCCCTTCACAATCCTCCTCGCCACATGCCCCGTCGCAGCCGCCCCCGCGCCCAAGGCCACAGCCGAAAGCAATGCGGTCTGCGGCGCCCGCGCGACTTGCCGGACGGCGGAGCGCCATCCGGCCGGCACCAGCGCCGCGGGAGCGCCGCTCACCGTCGTGCGCATCCTGCTCGGCCTCCCCGACAAGCCGGCCGATGCGCCGGAGGAGGGCTGCCGCGCAGGCGACGGCAGCACGCGCGACGGCGGCGAGGAATACTGGCTCCTTCGCCCCGGGTCGGCGCCCCGGCGCATCCTCACGCTCTGCAATGACGGCTATGGCGCCTCGGGCGTGGGCGAGGACCAGGTGACGGTCGGCCGCAACCTCCTGACCCACGAACAGTACGGCGGCAGCAGTCTCCGCTGGACCGACCGTCGTGACATCCGGCTGGAGCCCACCGCGCTGATCCGGCGCGCAGGTTGCGGCTTCCGCGCGACGGGCGGCCCCGGGCGGTCGGAGGTCTTCGATGCCTTCGGGTTCATCGCCTGGGCCTACGCCGACCGGGTGCGCGACCCGGAGAAGGTCGGCTGTCCCGAGGCTCCGGCGAACGGCGGTCCTGGCGCAGCGGGGATCTGGACGGCCCGCGCGATCGTCGCGCCGAACCTTCCGGCGGAGGTCGCAGCCGGACGGCGGGTGCCGCGGCTCGGCGGCTGCGCGCTGCGCCTCTCCACCGCTGAGGCGACCCTTGCCTTCGGTCGTCCCGCGCCGGCGACGGAGGCGGCCGAACTCCGCGCCCTGGCCCTGCCGCACGGGGAGGGGACGATGACGCTGCTGATCCAGGTCACCGACCCCCTGGCGGCGCGTCCGGCCTCGCGCCCGCCGCGTAGCTGGGTAGACCTGCCGCATATCGAGCTCTGGCTCGGTGACGCGCACGACGATGGCGACGCGGATGGCCGCAACGTCGCGGCGGTCGCGCAATTCGGCATCCTGCCGGGTGGGCGGGTGGAGCAAGGTATCGGCACGGCTTTCCCGCCACCCTCCGTGACACGGGAGGAGGTACCCGGCCGTCCCGGGACCTTCTCGCTCCGTGTCACGCTCACGGAGGAAGCGCTTGTCGCGGGGGTCGGCCTTGCCTACTCGCAGGCGGTCGAGGGACGGCAGGCGTGGCTCGTCTCCTCCGCACCGCTGGACCGCGGCCGGCCTGGCTTCCTGCCGCGGACGATGACCGCGCAGGTGCCGTGCCGCGTTGCTGGCAGTGTTTTGGAGCCCGCGCCCTGGTGGCCAGCGGATTGAATGCGGGCATGCCAGCGTCCAGCTGGATCCAGTAGTGTTCAGACCCGCCGATTTTCCTAACAGGGTCTGATCGCTTCACGGCCCAGGCTCTGTCACGGACCGTCAAACACTCCTTTGGATCCGTAACAGACAAACAGAGCACGGGGTAGAACCCCTGCCACATGCCCGCAGACCCTAAGAATCCTGTCCAGGCGCTCGCCGCCGGCCCGATCGGGCCGGTGCGCTACATCGCCTACTTCCGGGTCAGCACCGAACGCCAGGGGCGCTCCGGCCTCAGGCTCGACGCCCAGCGCGAGGCGGTGGCGCGCCACGTCAGCTCGACCGGCGGCGCGGTCGCCGCCGAGTTCCAGGAGGTCGAGAGCGGCAAGCGGACCGACCGGCCGCAGTTCGCCGCGGCACTGGCCGTCTGCCGCGCCCAGCGCGCCACGCTGCTGATCGCCAAGCTCGATAGGCTGGCCTGGAACGCGCGCTTCCTGCTGTCCGCTCAGTCAGCTCCTCGGCGGCACCACGGTAGAAGCGCCCCAGTACGCCGCTGCCATTCGCGCCGCTGACGAAGACGAAGTGGACGCTGTCGTCCAGTTCCTCCAGCCAAGGGGACAGGTCTGAAGCTGCCGCCCGCCCCAGCCGGTGGTGGCTGAAGGCGAAGGCGCAGCAGTCAACCGACCAGGGATCGTCAGCCCTCTCGTCGCTGGCCATGGCCGGGGCGTCACGGGAAGAAAGGCCCATGGTAGACGGGCAGTGCGAAGAAAGTTTGGCCTGTTCCATGACGCTGGCATACCAGACTGGTATCAGTCCCAGGGTTTAGTGGTGCATGCTTTCCAGTGAATGGTAGGACGCATTATGGGGCGGGTTCTGCACGGTAAGGCAACGACAACACTTGAAATCCGCCGAGCGATTCGACTTAGCAGTGAAAGTCAGCGGTCTTTAGCAAACCACTTCGGGATCAATCCGAAAACGGTTGCTAAATGGAAAAAACGGAACTCAGCCGCCGATTTGCCGACAGGACCTAAGGTACCAAGATCTATCAAACTATCGGTTGAAAATGAATCCATGGTCATCGCGTTTCGTCGCCAGACCCAATTGCCAATTGATGACTGCCTCTCTGCCCTCAAATTGAAGATCCCATATCTTACCCGCTCGTCGCTTCATCGCTGCTTGCAACGCAATGGCATCTCCCGCCGGCCCAAACTTCACGAAGAAGATCACGGCAAGTGTGAGTCGTTGGAACATCCAAAAACAGAAGAAAACGCTAAATCCAATATAAAATACGCTGACGATGTCTTATTTGGGAAAAATTTACATCACCGATTTAAATCGGATAACAAATGGTTTGAAACAAAAGATTCATATGCACTGATAACTGCCCATGGAAAGCTTCCGAACCTCAAAGAAGAAATTCTAAATAATATGACAAGTGGCTTGAATGCTGTAGCGCAGACATTTTTTACTAGTATTTTATTGCGCGAAACTGAACCAAGCCGCTCAACGGTGGCGCGGAAACTTCATCGCTTGATCGAAGCAGCAGAGGCGTTTGCGGGGCAAATCCAAACGGTGGGCCCGATCAAGCGGCGATCTACAGCCTTGAAAAATGCCCGCATCGCACTGAGCCCAACCGAGCATTTGGCCCTCGTGGATGCGGCCGCCGGTCCAGATCATCTTGATGAAGGCCGTGCACGTCTTGAGCAGGCTTGGTCAGCCATAGATGACGCAATGAGCGTATCAGGTCAGATCGGTACACCGCTGGAAACTCTAGCAGCCTTGAAGAGACTTGCGTGCTGGGCAACCGCGGCAGCAGCAGCGAGGCCGGTACCTCCACCAGCACACGAGACGGCACAGTCAAATGTTCGTCGTGCGGTCCTGATCATGCTGGAAATAGTAGTTCGACAAACAGGTAAGCGGCCAGTCCGATCACGTCGAGCAGACGATGGAAAGCCGAGTGGGCCCTGGCTGCGACTACTGCAAACCTTGTTCGCTCATTTGCGCGCCGGCGCCGATAGATATCCGCAGACAAAAGTCTATAGCCAGTCTTTACTGTTAAACCCTGGTGACGAGACGCTTAACCAGTGGCTGCGAGAATCTCAAAAAATTTGGGCGTCACCGACATGCTCAGGTTCGTGGAAGAGGAAGAAAAGCATTTCGACTTAAGGCGTTACCCATTTAGCGGCCGCGACCGGTCCTGACTAATCATCTGGCTGCCATGAAAAAGCAGCCCCCATCTTCTCCCTCACCTGCCACCAGCCTCAAGTCTGGGCTCGGCAACATGGTCTGCGCGACGCCGCAGGCTGTTATGAACCTTGATGCTAGTCTCGAGGATACTCCGAAAGCGGTAACCAGTCTTGACGGTAGGTCTCGACAGCCTAATGCGGCTCTCAACCGTCTTTATACGATAGCGGAGGTCGTGGCAGCGACCGGCTTCGCTGACAGCACAATCCGGCGTGCAATCCGGCTGCAGCGTCTGGCGATCATAAGAGTTGGTCGCAGCATCAGGCTGACAGAAGCGGATATCAAATCTTGGCTTAATGGCGATTGGCGGAACCTCACAGGTGCCCGAGGCCGGAGTTAAATAGATGAGCGCAAATGTTTTAGCTGCTCGCCTGAACCTCCGTGCACATCCAGCGAAACGTGAGTGGCGCGGAGACTGCCCTAGTTGCCACTATCAAGGCACTTTTATAGTAAATCAGCAGAATGGACGTACATTGTGGTGGTGCGCTTCTTGCCAAGACCGCGACTGCTTGACCAAAGCAGTGAAGCAAGCTTTGGGCGATACCTGGATAGCGCATTCCACACGCGACCATCAAAAAAGCAGACTTCCAAACACTGGCGCAAACATGTCCGCATTAGCTTTAAAACTTTGGGATGCGAGCATGCCAGTACCCGACAGTCTTGGTCAGGCCTATTTGCCAAGTCGGGGACTAATAGACGAAAGGTCCGATGCACTTCGCTTCCACCCAAAAACCCCGCATCCTGATGGCGGATGCTTTCCGGCGATATTGGCTGCGGTCCGCGACACGTGGACTGGTGAGTTCCGTGCTGTCCAGCGCACCTTTCTGCGGTCAGACGGAACCGGCAAAGCGGCGGTCGTTCCCGCAAGAGCAAGCCTCGGGCCTGTGTCCGGATGTGCAGTTCAGCTTCAGCAACCTAATGGCGACGTTTCCCTTGTTGTCGCGGAAGGCATTGAGAACGCGCTTTCTGCAGCACGGATGATTGGGGGCGCTGCCTGGTCTGCTGTCTCTGCAGGCAACTTAGCCAAGCTTCCCCTCCCACCATTGCCAGCTTGCCCGTTGGTCGTGATCGCAGCTGACGCTGATAAACCTGGGCTTCTCGCTGCTCAAACTGCTGCACAACGATGGGTCGCCGAGGGGCGTTCAGTTCGGATTGCCATACCTGACATCCCTGAGATGGATTTCAACGACCTACTTTGCGCTCGTATCGCGCGGCAGGGAGGTCTCGATGCCTGACGATTTTAAGATCTTCGATGTCTCCTCGCCATTGACTGTTGAGAAACGACCGTTGCATCGCGAGATGTCACCAGCGCCGGATTTTCCCGTAGAAGCCTTAGGACCACTGCGCGACGCTGCAGAAGCAATACAAATGATGACGCAGGCATCCATAGCGATTTGCTGCCAAGCAGTTCTAGCGGCTGTGTCGGTACCAGCGCAGTTTCTACGTTCTGTGGAACTGCCAGGAGGAGGACGCAAACCATTGACGGGAATCTTCTTTTCGGTGGCTGAAAGCGGCGAACGAAAAAGTAGTGTCGATAAGCTCGCGCTTGCAGCGATAACCGCTATGGAACGCCGCTGGATGGAACAACATCCAGCGGAATTGGCGCACTACTTTAATGAACTTGATGCATGGAAGGCGGCGCGCGAGCACATAAAGAAGATGCGTAAGGGCGACCGTGCTGCGATGCGCGAGGCTTTTGATGATTTGGGCCCAGAGCCGAAGCGGCCGCTTAGTCCAATGATCTTACTGGAAAATTTTACGCCTGAGGGACTAGAACGCCAACTGGCTGAGGGTCGCCCATGGTGCGGAGTATTTAGCGCAGAAGGTGGCGTCGTCCTTGGCGGGCACGCGTTCAGTAATGAGGCGGAGATGCGTACGGTCGCATTATTCAACAAGATTTGGGACGGTGACCCGATACGCCGAGTGCGAGCGCAAAATGGTGCCACATTTTTAATGGGTCGGCGTTGCACTTGCCATATCATGATGCAACCTGGCGTAGCCGACAAGCTATTCAACAACGCCATGTTTGCAAGTTTGGGCTTTACGGCACGAGGACTGCTCGTTGCGCCGGAAAGTACGGCAGGTAAGCGGTGCTGGCGTGAAACGCCAACTGAGTGTCGTACGGTACTAGAAACGTATAACCTCCGGCTTGAATACCTGCTTTCCTGCCCGCCCACGTTTGCGTCGGGAACAATAGATGTGTTGGACCCCCCACCCCTCACATTGAACTCGGAGGCACGCACACTATGGACAGATTTTTTTAATTGGACGGAGGGCATGATCAGGCAGAATGGCGAATGGCATGTCATAAAGGCCTTCGGGGCCAAAGCGGCCGAGCATGCCGGTCGGCTGGCAGCAGTCCTAACAGTTTATGACAACCCCGACGCCGTGGCTGTGTCGGCCAAGTTCATGGCTTATGGAATTTCGCTAGCCCGTCATTACGGGGCAGAGTTGCTTCGTCTGCAAGATGCGGCGGCTATTTCGCCGGACCTTCGTTTGGCAGGCAAACTGTTATCGTGGTGGCAAGAGCGTCCTATTCCGCAGCTTCATCTCGCTTGTATCTATCAAAGCGGCCCAAATGCGATCAGGGATGCTGCTACAGCGCGACGGCTTGTCGGCATTCTTGAAGATCATGGCTGGGTTCGTCGGTTGGCCGAACGGACTGTAATGGACGGTAAGGAGCGGCGGGAAGCATGGGAACTTGTGCTATGACGCGCTGGCTTTGCCCCTGTGACATTTTCCTCGCCAGGCTTCTGCAACCAGGGCGTGAGTGTACCTAATCCACCTAATCCACCTAATCTTAAGATTTCATTCACCCCGGTTAGGCGGATTAGGTGGATTAGGTGGCTACGAGCAAATCCACTGTGCCCGACCAGGACAAGCGAGCGTGGCGGTGCGTTGTTATCCCGGTGCCGGTACCATAGTCCGGAATCCCACGTAACAAATCACCAAACAACCTATGATTCTCGGCTGTTGCAGCAGCCCCGCCCCGTCCGGCGAGCCGCCCAGAAGGCTGCCAGGCGGGCGTGTCCACCTAATCCTTCGTACCCCATTGGCTGCCGCTATCCTATTGCGTTGAAGTGACTCAGCCAGGGGAACCCGCATCATGACGTCGTGGGCCACGATTGCAGATTCCCATGGCCGAAGCCGTTTTGCCGTCAAGTGCTTCTGCTGCGGCAGCGTATTCGTCCATGTGGGGTGGCAGGCCGTGGTCGGCGCGAAGTTCGACGATTTCTTCCATCGCAGCTTCAAAAGATCCGAGGCAAGCTAACTCGCCTGCTCGGCATGTTATGCCGAGCAGGCCTATCGTAATTATTTTGTCCGCTTGCATGGTTTCCCAGACTTCAAACCTTTCAGGCCGCAGATGCTTGAGCACCTTCGGCAGTTGTGCACACAGGACGACTATTACTTGAGTAAAGCTCCAACCCGCCTCCGCGCTGGAGGCCACGAAGTCCTTTGATCTTAAAAACCGTAGTCATAGGGCTTTTTACATTGGCGGCGTTGGCGATGAAGAAGCGCTGCGCTTAGCCTAGTGTTTCGCCTCCCGGATCAGACGTTTCATGGCTGCAACGGCGCGCCGGGCCTCGCCCCGTAGCCGCTGCGCCATAATCGCCTCGGCGCTGCGCAGGCCATGCTTCCAGGTTGCTCGGCGGCACCGCTCGAGGCCCTCCGGCGTCCTGGCGCCAGGACGGGGCTTATCAGGCGCCGGCGCGGCATCGCTCATGGCCGGCGCCTCCGGGGCCTCACCGCACCGGCGACCACCGCTTGGCCGCCCGCCTCCACGGTGACGTACTGCACCGTCACAGTCTGCCGGTTGCCGTTCCTGTACCGCTCCAGCGCCGCCATCCCACGCTGTGCCGCCTCCGCCAACCGCGGAATCACCGCCGCCAGCCGCGCCGCCTCGATGCTCTGCATCTGCTGCCGGCCTTCGGGCACCCAACTCGCTGCCAGCGTGACAAAGGCGTGGGCCTTGGCGGTCACGGTCATGGACAGCACATGCAGCGCCGCCACCTGATGCAGCAGGTTGCGCTCCCAGGCATCGCGGGCCCCGAGGCTCTCGCACAACTCGAGAGCCAAGGTCAGGGTCAGGTCGGAGACATTGGCCGCCAGCTTGAAGCGGTGCTGCGTCGCCTCCGCCGCCAGCATGTCCGGGGGCTGCTGGACCTGTTGCTGCCAGGGATCCGGCCCCGGCTCAGCCTCGACCACCTCGCCACCGTTCCCGGTCATCAGGGCCCCACCAACTGCCTCCCTTGGGTGGCGAAACCGGGCTGCCTGCCTTTCAAGAAACGCCGCGTCATGCATCAACCGGTCGGCGCCGACGGTATCCTTGGCGGTGCTCAGTTTGCGCGCGCGCTGGCGCCGTCTGGTGGCATCCAGCTCCAGCAGGCGGGCCAGCGTCCCACTGCCATTGGGCGCGGGTTTGTCGACCAGCACGGCCAGCGTGGGATCATGGGGAACATCCGGGTCACGGCTCATCACACACTCCGCGTCATGCCTTTCTCTACCAAGCGGAGAACATTCAGGTGAACTGCTAACTTCCAGTTTTTCATCGCGGAATTTAAAAACTTCGCTGCCACTGACTGTAAACTTGAAGTGGCAAGCGGCCCGAATGGTGCGGCTGCTCGAACGGTTCTTCGACGAGACCGCTGCTATTCTCCTGTCATCGCCGCCAAACCGTCCGGTGCGCCGGACGGTTTGGCGGGCCGTGATGGTGCGGCATGCAAATCGTCCCTCACCGTGAGGGTCCCGCGACCCAATCCCCTTGAATTCCGTCACTCATCGTCCGGCCCGTGGTACGATTGATCGTTCAGCACGCCGATCCGTCCCCACCGACGTCCGCCCGCCTGCCGTGGGACTTCCATCCCACCTTGACCGATGAAGGCCTGGGCTCTGCGCCCGCATGCTGGCCAATGCCCGCCGCGACGCCCTCGCCATGGCCAGCCACGCCATGGGCGACGATCCCTGGTCGGTCGGCTACCGCGCCTTCGCCTTCGGCCGCCATCGGCTGGAGCGGGCGGCAGCCTCAGGCGAGTACCCCTGGCTGGAGGTGCTAGATGACAGCGCCCACTTCGTCTTCGTCATCGGGGACGATGGCAACGGCGTGCCGGTGCGCTTCTACCGGGGCTCGGCCGAGGAGCTGACCGAGCGGACGCTCAAGCGCCAGGAGATGGGGGTCCAGCAGCTCTCCCTGGCGCTAGGCGAGACCGCCGCCGAGGGCCTGGCCTTTTGGCTGGCGATCGAGACCGATGGCACGGGCCGGGTCGAGCGGGTGGTCTTCCTGGCACTCCGCGGCGACGACAAAATCGAATGCTTCTGGCCGGTGCCGCTGGAGATGCCGGCGGAGGCTGCCGCTGCTGGGCTGCGGTTGCGGCTGTTGGCCGACGACGGCTACGGCGGATCGGCCAAGGCTGCCGGCAAGCCAGCACCCACGCGACCGCCCGTCCTGCCTCGCCGCCGGGCTGTCCAGGCCATGCCGCAGCCGCAGTCCTCGCTGCTCTAGCCATTCGGCGGCTAGCGGCAGCAGTCAGATTTGAAATTCAAATTTGAATTTGGTCTGACCCCTGCGGGCTGACGTGCGATGCTCCATTGGCGCTGACAGCAGCACGCCAGCAGGGAAGGGGCCGATGCCGAGGATTGCCCGCGAAGATCATGCGACGATCCGCCACCGGATTGACGTCGAGGGGCACAAGGTCGCCGAGGTCGCCTCGGCCTATGGCTGCACCCCTGCGAACATCTACGCCATCCTCGCCAAGCTGCGCCGGCAGGAGGCACCGGGCGCGGGGCAGAACGCGGCGGCCAGCATCTCCGCCGTGGCCCAGGCAGCGGATGCGGCCGCGGCGGACTTGCTGAGCGGATTGGCCGACGTGGGACCGGAGCCAACACCCTCCGCTGGCCCGCCGGAGCAGCCCGGCACAACGCCAGCCAGCCCCACGGCGCGTCCTGCCCCGGACCCTACGCCACAGCCACGTCGTGGGCGCAGCGAGGCTTCGCCTCGGCCACCACCCAAGCCCGCATCCACCCCACGGGCCGGCAAGCCGGGCTTCGGCCTGCTGATGCGTGCCGGCGATGGAGAGGAGGCTATCCACCCCTTCCGCTCGCTCGAGGAACTTCTGTCGGCAGCCAAGCCCATCCTGCGCATGGCTGCGCGCAGCGCCGAGCCGGTCTGGTTTTCCATCCAGCCGATCGACCTGGAGGCGCTGGAAGACAGCTTCTGACCCACCCGCCGAACCCTGTCCTGGCCCGACCCTTAAGCAGCCGTTGGCGTCCAGACCGGCATCTGGCTGCACACCCGGGGGGGAGGGGGGCCAGAGTGGAGCGACCCTCTCCGGCGCCGCCCGGCACCTTGCCACTGACCTGCCAACTTCGGTGGTTGAGGGCGTGGGAAAGGCTGGTGCTCCCGGCCAAGGCATTGGCTGAACAGCGTTCCAATCGTTCCACGCCCGCAAAACCCCGCAGTCCCCCCGCACTTCAGGGAGGGAACATTGAGCTGCGGGGGGGGCAGGGGAGGACGCTGCGGGCTAGGCGGGCGTCACATCCTGTTTGGCTAAGCCGCGGTACGCCAAGGTCGACCCATTGTCGGCTAAGCGTGCAGTCTGAAGGTGCCGCCCAAAGACCACCGGCTAAGCTGCAGGTCAGCCATCATTATTTACGGTAATGCATTGAAATCAGTAGATGATACACCATCTGTAATGAGCGAGAGGCACGACCTCGCCGGCACCCCCGCTCCCCTGACAGCAACGCAGTCCGGGTCATCGCCCCGGAAGGGTCGAGCACAAGCCGGCCGGCACGGACCACGCTGCCATCGCCTGCACCTCCCGGTAGCCTTCCCGCGCCGCCCCTGACCGGGCCCAGGGCCGGGTCACAGGCCTCTCGTCTCTCCTCGTCCCCCGCCGCGGCGGAGCCCGCGTGGCGCCCTCCTGGGCGCTACACGGGCCCGGCACCGCGCATCCGGCACTGAGCCGGCCGCTGCTGCGAACCCTTGCCCTGCCAGCGGTGGCAGGACGGCGGCGTGGACGAGGCTTACCCGGCGCCGCTGCGTATCCCTCCGGGGATGCTGCGCCGGCCTGCCGCATACGTGCGGCAGCGGCGCGGGCCAAGCCCGCGCCAGGCAGTGCGGCGGCCGGCCAATAGCCGGCTGCCGTGTCGGGCCCGGCCGCCATCGCGCGGCCGGGCCCTCCTGCCGCCCCTTCGGATCCCAACCCGTCTCCCGTGGTCTCGGCAGCTCTGAGCCGACCGTCGCGGCCCGATTGAGCAAGGGCCGAAACCCGATTTTGGAGATCCCAATGACCCCCATCGACAGCCTCAGCTACCAGGGCACGCCCATCCGCCGCCGCGGCACCATGCTCAACCTGACCGACATGTGGCAGGCAGCCGACCGCCCGGCGAACCGGCGCCCCTCCGACTGGCTGCTCCTGGAGGAGACCCGACGTTTTCGTGCCCACGCAGGCACCCACTGGACCGAGCTCGACGAGCCGGTCGCCGCAAATGCCGGCCACACCGGCATTTGGCACCTCGACACTGATGGCTTCATCGCCACCGTCCGCGGCCACCAGGGCGGGACCTGGGGGCATTGGCAGCTCGCGCTGGCCTATGCCCGCTATCTCGCCCCCGCCTTCCACCTCTGGTGCAACACCGTCGTCCGCGCCGCCATGGAGCCGCCGGAGGACCCCACGGCCAGCAGCATCGAGCGGCTGGCCCACCAGATCGCCCAGCAGCTTCGGCAGCTGCACGACCGGCTCGATATCCTCGACCGGCACGCCGCCGACCTGATGCTCCTGCAGCTTTCGGCGCAGGACCTGCTGCTGGGCGAAAGGCGCCGCTTCTCAGGCGAAACCAAGGCCATCATCGTCAAGGTCACCGCGGCCGAGCCCTTCCTCGGCCGGTGCCCCTGCTGTGGCATCGCGCCGGTCCTCACCCTCGAGCGCCAGCCGGCCCCGGGCGCCGAGTTCGATCACGTCTTCCACGCCGGTCTCAACCGGCCGGAGCACTGCTGGCTGATCTGCACGGCGTGCCACCGTGAGCTGACCTACGGCGGCTACCTCGTGCGCTTCGCGCGGATCCCTGAGTTCCGGGCCTTCCAGGCCAAGGTCCTCGAATACCGCCGGCGCGGCCGTCTCCGGCCCGCGTCGCTGGTACCGTAGCCGTCACTCAAAGGTCCTCCCTCAGGGGAGGACCCACAAAGCCCCATGCCCTCAAACCGAGGTCATGGGGCTTTTTGTGTTTTGGACTCACACGCGCCTTTCCCGAAAGCAATCGCGCTTCAGGTCCGATTGAAGAGCTTGGCATCGGCATTGCGGCCGTCGATGCTGGTAGCGGTCGCTGCTTCGAATCTCATGGCAGAGCGAAAAGCACCGCGCTTGGTTTGTCACACTTGAACCTGCGGCCAGTCCAGCTGCGGCAGCTTACTGCATCTCGATACCGGCAGCCTTGATAGCCGCAGCGTTCCGCTCAATGTCGGCGGAGATGCGTTCGCGGAAGCGCACAGGATCCAGCACGAAGATATCACCCTGGGCCAACAGGGGAGCGCGCGCCGAGGGCGATGCCGCAGCCACCTGCATCATGGCATATAGCTTCTGCGCCAGTTCGGGTGGCGTGTTGGCGGGTGCGACCAAGCCGTTCCAGAAAACGGCGCTGAAGTCGGTGTAGCCGGCCTCCCTGACTGTCGGCACCTCCGGCAGCTCGCGCCAACGCGCTTCGCCGGTGGTGGCCAATGCCGCAAAGGTCCCTGCCTGGATCAGTGGCCCGCCCGTGGTGGGGGTGTCCAGCAACACGTCCACCTCGCCAGCTACCATGGCGTTGGTGGCAACCGATGACCCCCGGTAGGGCACGTGCAGCATCCGGATACCGGCAACGGTCAGCAGTTGCTCCATATGCAGGTGCTGCAGGTTCCCGACACCGGCCGAGGCATAGGTGACCTGTCCTGGCTGCCGCCGTGCCAGTGCAATCAGATCCTCGAGCGTACGTACGCCTTGGGTGCGCGGATTGCGCGGATTGATCACCAGGATGAAGGGGCTGATGGTGATCGTGGCGATGGGCAGCAGGTCGCGCAGCGGATGGTAGCGCGTATCGCGGTAAAGCAGATGGTTGACGGTCATGGTGCTGGTGTTGCTGATCAGCAGGGTGTGCCCGTCCGTCGCTGCGGCCACGTGTGCGGCGCCAAGGGAGCCGTTGGCGCCGGTGCGGTTCTCGACCACCATGGGCTGGGGCAGGCGGGTGCGGAAGTCCTCCGCCAGGATGCGGGCGCAGATGTCGGTGGACCCGCCAGCGGGGTAGCCGACGATCAGCCGCACCGGACGGTTCGGCCACGCAGCGAGGTCGGCTTGCGCCAGCCTGGGTGTCGTCAACATCGGAAGCGTGGCGGCGCCCAGGGCACGCCGACCAAAGACTGCTTTCATGGCCGATCTTCCTCCCGTAGCGCTCGCAAAGTCGTGGCGCCGTTGTCGGGATCAGACCAGCTTCGCTGCGTACGGTCCAGACAGACGCGACCGGCGCTGTGTCATGCTGGTAGGCTGACGAATGCGTTCACGGCGAAGCAAAACTTCATCGATGTGGATCCAGCGATTTGGATACCGGTTCCCGGTTTTGCCACGAAAGCCACCTCGGACTTTCGTACCGGCGATAGTGCACACCTCAGCCAGCCGGCCTACCGCTCACCAGGGCATAGATGTTCCTCGTCAGACTACTCGGTCGCTATCCGGACCGTCATGATCGTATTCCAGACCTACCCTGCTTCATTCAGAGGCCAACTGCCCGTGCTGCCGCTTCAAGCATCGGCTTGTCGGCAGCTCTGAGAACGGCACGCGCCAAGCGCGCCGCGCTGCGGCTGGATAGCTCATCGGCGCGCGCCAGCAACGCCACCGCGACAGCCTCGACCGTGACGCCAAGCGCAGCGGCGAGATCCTGGACTGCGCCAAGCGTCGCCGCTGCCTCCAGTTGCGTCAGCACGTCGGACGGCACGTTGCCCCGCAGCACACCCTGGCGCAGCGCTTCCAGATTGCCGGTCCAATCGACCAGGCCGATGCAGGCCTTGAGGTCACCCGGTTTGGGCGTGATCGAGCCCATGGATGCCTGCGGGCTGGGCTTCGAGAGGCTGCGCTTTCGGGTGATCGGGTCAACCTTGGTACGACCCGCGTGCTGCAGGAACGTCGGGATGCTTAGATCCCCCTGGCCAGCAACATCCCCGCTCCTGTGTTTCCTGGACATCCCACCACTGCGGGCAGGATCGAGCCGCGGCGGCACGCTGGAGGAGGGGGCGTGCACCGTGGGCGCACCAGGCACCGGCGCCATCCCCGCGGCGGCCCGGGCGGCGGTGCGCATGGCGGCCGTTCGTGGTGTCGGATAGCAGGCGGCGTCCATTGGAATGAGTGGGTGCGGGTCAGCCAAGGGCCCCAGGGACATGAGCGGCACCTTGCGTTGGGCCGGAATGCCCTGCTGCGCCTCGCCCGCCGTGTCCACCAGGACCATCGAGGTGAGGTGGCAGACCACGCCTTCGGCCTCCGCTAGCGCCGCGGCTTCCTCCTCCGCCATGCACGGCAGCGCCAGCCAGGCCGCATAGGCGGCGATCGCGCGGCCAGCCTCGGTCACGGCGGCAGGCAGCGGTGGGTGCGAGGCTGGCTCCCAGCGGGCCGTCACCCGCATGCCGCCCATCAGAGTGGCAGCGGCATCCGGCGCCTTGCCCTCGATTTTCGACTGGTGCAGCCGGTCACAGCGCAGGGAGGTGATGGCCTGCTGCAGGACCTCGGCAAGGTCGAGGACGGAGGAAACGAAGATCTGCCCGCCGGTCAGCGCCGCCAAGTGTCCGACATTGGCCGCCAGGCTGTCCTCCCCGACCAGCACCACGGTGAAGCGGGCGCCGCGCCGCGCCAGCGCGTGAACGTCGAGGGCATGGCTTTGGCCATCGGTCACCAGCAGCACGTCCGCACCTTCACGGCCTGCCAGCACAGCCTCGATCGCCTGTCCCGTCTCGGTCCCGCCGGTCGGCGGCTGCAGCCGAGCAACCAACTTGCCCACGGTGGCGGCGCCGATCCCGAGGCCCAGATGCCGCGGGAGGCTGTTGAACTCCCAGATATCCAGCCGGTCGGCGGGACGCAGGTCGGCGGCGATGCCCTTGAGACCGCGCAGGGCCACCTCATGCTTGGAGGGTATCCGGACCCGGCCCCCATGGCCGCCGGCCGCGGCCTCGTTCATCGAGCCGGAGTTGTCCAGCAGCAGGACGCCATCGAGCGCCGCGTCGCCCGGGGTCACGGGCTCGACCGTCAGAGCAACGGTGCGCCCATCCGCGGCGACACCGCGAAGAACCTGCGGCGCCGCACCGGCCACCCGGATGACAATGGGGGCATTGAGGGTGACGCGGGCCTTGCCCTCTATCAGCCTGCTGCCCTCGAGGGAGACGACGCCGCTGTCGCAGCTTACCTTGAGATCGGCCTCCAATAGAATGGGGGCATGCGTCAGGTCGTCGCTGTCCGCCAGCGGGCTGCGGCCATAGACGTCGCCGACCGTGGTTGGGATCACCAGGATGGCGCCGTCCCCAGCGGCGGCCAGCGGGATGGCCCAGGTACCAAGGACGGCGACCTCCTGGCCCGGTGGGACGTGGCCGACGCTGATCATGTGCACCCCGCGCAGCGCCTCCTCGTGCAGCACCGCGGTCTGGCCGCCATCGATCGCCGCCTCGTAGGTCTCGCGGGCCGCCGACTTACGCTGGGTGGCGGCGGCGACCGTCCGCTCGCCGATCCGCGCCGACATGCCGACCAGGGCGGCATGGACCGGCACCGGGAAGGTCATGGTGGCCTCGATGGACTGGGCTTCGTCATTGCGGAAGCACCGCTCCGCCGTCACCAGCGCCAGATTGCCGAGGATGCGGACAGAGAAGCGGGTCGCGGCCAGCGGGATGGGCCGCTGCGTGCTGGCCACCATCGCCAGGTGGCGGAACCCGCCCAGCGGGTCCTGGGCGGTGATGGAGCTACGCGGCATCGGGATTTTCCTTGGAACGGTGCTTGAGGACGGCATCGAGCGCAGCCTCGGCTAGGTCGCCGATGGCGCGGGGGTGGGTATCGAAAGCGAGAAGCGCCGGGGTGACGACCAACGTCACGCCGGGCGCCAGGGCGATCCGCGTACCGTCCCCCGCATTGGCCTCGGCCTGGAGCAGGATCCGGATCTGCGCCGGCTTGTAGTCCTGCCGCAGCCGCTGGTAGCGGCGGATCGCCTCGACATGGCTCT
>NZ_CEEDBP010000063.1:0-20149 GCF_979252845.1 Belnapia sp. AC561 | reverse complement strand
GGGCATGGGCGTGTAACGGGGGTGGGGAGGGTGGGGTTGCGGCGCTCCCGGCGCAGGGCGGCGGTGGTGCGAGATACCATCCGGCAACCAGCAAGCGCTGGCCCGCCGGTTCCGGTTCGCAACAATGGACTGAATCCGCAGTTCGGGCTGCCGAGCTGAACCGCGGGTTTAAATAGATCTCGGACTGCCCAGGGAAAACTCAGGTTGAATTCGCAGCCATGTTTTAAACCGCGGCTTCGAATACATTGTATGCCAAGCAAAACAACGTGAATTGTTCTCGAATCTTATTGATAGCGAACCGGATTAAATACAACGATTTGAGCGTGCGAATTGTTGGGGAGGATGTCCTGTGGCAACGCTCGAGGTGGGACAGGAAATATTCGAAGCAACCAGGACGTTCTACAGAGGCGGATTGAAATCCGACAACAAGGCTTTCGATGAAGACACCGGTATCTCCTACTGGGATAGTTTCAAGCTGAGTTCCAGGTCCCTGGTCGGGGATCAGGACGCGATCGCCAGGCTCAAGCGGATCGACCATAATGTCCGGCTTGCTGAAAACCGCAGTAAGGGCGGCACTACGCATCTCCGGAAAGGATTTTCCGGAAAGACCCTGTGGCAAGTCGGCGAGGAATTGTATCAACAGAAACAAACCATCGCCAATTGCGGCGAAATGTCGTGCGTTGCTGCGCATATTGGGGCAATGGTCAATAAACTAAGATTAATACCTAAAGAGCATTTTTTCACGAAATGGAACAAGGGTCACCAATTCCTGGTCATAAAGGGCGATGGTCCAACAGACGATATTGATATCGTGGTCGATCCCTGGCTGAACACTTGCTGTTATTGGGGACTCTACGAGGTTTTTGCTTTGGCCAGGCTCGAGATTTGGACTGCCAAAGGCAAGAGGGTCTGGTTCAACAACAAATGGAATGTCGCCAACGATCCTGACATCAAAGGTATCTGGACGACCCTTGGTTGGAGCACCGGACCTCTGACCGATACCTGCGGCTGATCCAACCGCAGGATACCCGCATCGCCCCGCGGCCCAGGGCGGGGGGAGGGGCATGACGGCGGTCACGGCGGCGGCATGGGTGGGGTTGCGTGTGGGAAGGACGAGGGCGCTGCCCACAGGCTCCCGCCGGGAAAATGGCGAAGCCTGGCGGTGCGCCATCCTCGGTGGAATACACAACCCTTCGCACGGCGTTGGGCTAATAGCCTTCCGGGCACCGCCCGGTCGGTGCTTGTCCTCCCATCCCAGGTAAGGGGCCGCTTTTGATCGAACAGTATGGCTGGTCCGAGGCGTGGCGGCTGGCATTCGAGCCGCATGCGCGCGCCGGCCACCGGCCCGGCCGCATCATCGTCCAGCAGCGCGAAGCCAATCTGGTGATGACGGATGCCGACACCCTGAGCGCCAGGCTTTCCGGTCGCCTGCGGCACGAGGCACGGGAGGCGGGTCATCCGGCCGCGGGCGACTGGGTGGCCCTGTCGGTCAATGCCGGCGAGGGGACAGCCACCCTCCATGCCGTCCTGCCGCGCCGTACCGCCTTCGTGCGGCGGGCGGCCGATAGCGTGCAGACGCTGCAGGTCATCGCCGCCAATATCGACGTCGTCTTCGTCGTCACCTCGATGAACGCCGACCTCAATCCGCGGCGGCTCGAGCGCTTCCTCGCCGCGGCCTGGCAGAGCGGGGCGCGGCCGGTGGTGGTGCTGACCAAGGCCGACCTCAGCGAGCGGCCCGAGGATCAGGCCGCCGAGATCGCCGCGCTGGCGGCAGGCTGCCCGGTGGTGGTGGTCTCCGTGCGGCAGGGGATCGGGCTGGGCGGGCTGATGGAGCACGTCAGGCCGGGCGAGACCTGCGTGCTGATCGGCTCCTCCGGCGTCGGCAAGTCCACGCTGGTGAATGCCTTGCTGGGCGAGGAGCGGATGGCGACCAAGGACATCCGCGCGGCGGACTCCCGGGGGCGGCATACCACCAGCCATCGCCAGCTCATCCTCCTGCCGGGCGGCGGGCTGCTGCTGGATACGCCGGGCATCCGCGAAGTGGGGCTCATCGATGCGAACGAGGGGCTCAGCACGGTCTTCGACGACATCGAGGAACTGGCCCGGCATTGCCGGTTCCGCGATTGCGGGCACACCACCGAACCCGGCTGCGCGGTGCGCGAGGCGCTGGACGGGGGGCTGCTCGACGCCGACCGCTGGGCGCATTTCCAGAAGCTGGGCCGGGAACTGGCCGCGACGGCGCTGACGAAGGACCGGACGGCGCAGGAGGTCGAGCGGCGGAGGTCGGCGTCGCAGCAGAGGGCGTATCGGTCGACGAAGAAAACCTTGCAGAACCCGGAGTCCTGACGCTGCCGGGCGTGACGGCGGCGGCGGCGCGGCAAATCTCATCCGCTACGGCATAAAGCCGCGCGGCCGTGCGTTGGGTGTCTCTCGCCCGACAGGATGATGCATGACGCCGCTGAACCCCCGCCTCCTCGATACCGGCAGCCCGCCCATTCCGGAGATCCAGGCCTGGGGTGCGCGCTATGCGGGCCGGGGCGGGCTGCTGAACATGTGCCAGGCGGTGCCGTCGCATGCGCCGGCACCCGGCATGCTCGAACGCCTCGGCCGCGCGGCGGCGGATCCCGCCTTCGCCACCTATGGCCCGATCCTGGGCGAGCCGGCGCTGCGGGAGGCCTATGCCGCCGATCTCGGCGCGCTCTATGGCGGCCGGGTCGATGCCGCGGCGGTGGCCATCACCGCCGGCTGCAACCAGGCCTATTTCGTCGCCATGATGGCGCTGGCGCAGCGCGGCGACGCGGTGCTGCTGCCGACCCCCTGGTACTTCAACCACCGCATGACCCTCGACATGCTCGGCATCGAGCCGCGCCCGCTGCCCTGCCGCGCCGAGGACGGCTTCGTGCCCGACCCGGCGGCGGCGGCGGCGCTGATCGACGCGCGGGTGCGGGCCATCGTCCTGGTCACGCCGAACAACCCGACCGGTGCGATCTACCCGCCCGAGGTGATCGCCCGCTTCCATGCGCTGTGCCGGGAGCGGGGCATCTGGCTGGTGCTGGACGAGACCTACCGGGACTTCCTGCCGCCCGGCGAGGGCCCGCCGCATGGCCTGCTTGCCGGCCAGGCCTGGCCGGACAACCTCGTGCAGCTGCACAGCTTCTCGAAGTCCTTCGCCATCCCGGGGCACCGGCTCGGCGCCCTGGGCGCGCCGGCCGCGCTCTTCCCGGAATTCGGCAAGGTCATGGATTGCGTGCAAATCTGCGCCGGGCGGCCGGCCCAGACGGCGCTCGCCTGGGGGCTCGGCGCGCTGGCGGACTGGCGGGCCGCGAACCGGGCGGCGATGCAGGCCAGGGCGGCGGCCGTGCGTGCCGCCTTCGACCGCCTGCCGGGCTGGGAGCTGCAGTCGCTCGGCGCCTATTTCGCCTATGTGCGGCATCCTTTCGGGGACACCTCCGCTTGGCAGGTGGCGGAGCGGCTGGCGGCCGAGCATGGGCTGATGTGCCTGCCCGGCCCGGCCTTCGCCGGGGAGGAAGGACACCTCCGCATCGCCTTCGCCAATGTCGAAGACGCCGGCATCGTGTCGATGGAGGCGCGGCTGCGGGCGGCATCCGCCTGACCGCGCCGGGTGGTCAGGCCAGTTCGCTCAGCCCAGCCAGCCCAGCGCCCGCAGCCGCTCGCGCTCGCCGTTCAGGAAGCGGTCGCCGATATCGCCGCGCCAGCGCAGTTCGGGTGCGACGACGTTGCGGGCCCGCGCCCGCGCATCCGCCTGCGCCGCCGGCACGGTGGCACCGGTGCCGGTGACGATCATCAGGTGGCCGGAGCGGCGGCGGCCCAGCAGCTGGCCGCCCTCCATCCGCATGTCCACCAGGTGGTAGCGGTCCAGTTCCGCGCCCTCGGGCGGGCGGAGGAAGAAGACGGGCGGGTCCTCCTCCGGCGGGGAGGTCTCGGTATGGGCGGGGAAGGGCGGCACGGTCAGCACGATGGCGACGGACCAGCCCGGGCGCGCAGAGAAATGCGCCGGCGTGCCGGCCGAAGCCCCGCCGGCCATGCGGGCCAGCAGGTCGCACCAGCCATCCGGCTGCAGCGCGGCCAGCACGGCGAAGCCGGGATTGCCGAAGCGGCAGGTGAATTCCAGCGGCCAGATGCCGCGCTCGTTGACGATCAGGTTGAGGTTCACGTAGCCGACGTGCCCGGCCGCGGCGAAGCGCGGCGCGAGGCGGTCGAGCGTCGCGGCGAACAGCGGCTCCGAGCCGTCATAGGCGGCGAGGGTGCCCATCTCGCCCGTCATCTCGCCCATCTCGCCGGGGAAGAAGCGCTTGTGCTCGAAGTCGATGCAGGCCGGGCGGAGGAAGCGGCTGCCGTCGAAATAGGCGCCGACGCCGACCTCGACCCCCTCCAGCCGCTCCATCAGCAGCACCCGGCCCTCCCCGGCGCGGCGGAGCATGAAGGCGAGGTCGGCGCCCTCCGGGTGGTCGCCGACGAAGGTGGTGCGCGCGGTGTCGTCGTGCTTCAGCACGTAGCGCCCGGGATGCTGCTCGAGCCAGGCGAGGGCGAGCGCGGGATGGGCGAAGGAATGGCTCTCGGCGATGGCGAGCCCGGCTTCCCGCAGCACGGCCTGGCCGAATTCGCGCTCCTGCTCCAGCCGGTCGCCGAAGACGCTGCCGCCGACGACGCGGAAGCCCTGGGCGCGCAGCTCCTCCTGCAGCGCGCCGCGGCCGATCCGCTCGAAGAAGACGATGCCGTCCCGCCCGACCCAGTCGAGCTCCGCCCGCCAGTCGGCGATGCAGTCGATCAGCCCGCCGAAGGCCCGCTGCTCCGGCGGGTCCTCGGCGAAGACGCGGACCTCATGGCCCTCCCGGCGGAGCGACAGGTAGACATCGCCGAGATAGGCGCGAGGCCCGATGGCAAGGATCCGCATGCGTGTTCCGTCTCCGACCCCTGGCCACCCAGGCTAGCCATCACCGGTACCGGAACGCCGCATCCGTCAGGTCGATCGCCGGGAATTCGTCCTTTTCCGCCCAGTAGTCCTGGGTGTGCTGCCACTCCGGCTTGTCCAGCCGCTTCGGCAGCAGGTGCATGCCGCGCATCAGGTAGCCCGGGTTGAAGTTCTCCGGGTCGATCCAGGGCAGCAGGGGCAGGCCTTCGTCTTCGGGCCGCAGCGCCGGCGTCACCTGCTTCGCGCCGATGGCGTCCATGTGCTGCAGCAGGCGGCAGACGAAGTCGCCGACGAGGTCGGCGCGCAGCGTCCAGCTCGCGCGGAAATAGCCGAAGACCCAGCAGAGGTTGGGCACGCCGGTGAACATCATGCCGCGGTAGGTGACGGTGCTGCCGAAGTCGAGCGGCTGGCCGTCGATCTCGAATTCGATGTCGCCGAGGACGTTGAGGTTGAAGCCGGTGGCGGTGACGATGATGTCGGCCTCGAGGTGCTGGCCGGACTTGAGCTGGATGCCGCCCTCGGTGAAGCCCTCGATCTCATCCGTCACGACGGAGGCGCGGCCCTTGGCGACTTCCTGGAACAGGTCGCCGTCGGGGATGAAGGCAAGGCGCTGGCGCCAGGGGCGGTAGCCCGGAGTGAAGTGCGGGTCGACCGGGTAGTCCTTCCCGACGTAGCTCTGGACGTTGGCCAGCAGCTCCTGGCGGACGGCCTCCGGCTCCTCGAAGGTGCGGCGGGTGAAGGCGGCCTGGTCGCGCAGGATGGTGCGGCGGACGATCTCGTGGATCCAGGTCTCGTCGATGTTCAGGCTGCGGAGCTCGTCGGCGATGGCGATGGCGTTGCGGCCGGTGCGGAAGTAGGTGGGCGTGCGCTGGAGCATGGTCACATGCGCGGCCTTGGGGGCCATGGCGGGGACGACGGTGGCAGCGGTGGCGCCGGAGCCGATGACCACCACGCGCGTGCCCGAGTAGTCGAGGTCCTCCGGCCATTCCTGCGGATGGATGAGCTGGCCCTCGAACTTCTCCATGCCCGGCCATTCCGGGGTGTAGCCCTTCTCGTGCCGGTAGTAGCCCTGGCACATCCAGAGGAAGTTGGCGGTGTATTGCACCGCCTCGCCGGTGTCGCCGCGGGTCGCGGTGATGGTCCACATCTGGTGCGCGCTGGACCAGGCGGCCGAGGCGATGCGGTGGTTGTAGCGGATGTGCTGGTCGAGCCCGGCCTCGGCGATGACCTCGCCCATGTAGCGGCGGATCTCCTCGGCCGTCGCGATGGGGGCGCCGGTCCAGGGCTTGAAGCGGTAGCCGAAGGTATAGAGGTCCGAGTCCGAGCGGATGCCGGGGTATTTGTGGGTCAGCCAGGTGCCGCCGAAGCTGGCCTGGGATTCCAGGATGGCGAAGCTCTTGCCCGGGCATTGCTGCTGCAGGTGCCAGGCGCCGCCGATGCCGGAGATGCCGGCGCCGACGATCAGCACGTCGACATGGGTGGCGGGCTGGGAGACGGGGGGGCGGGCGAGGGTCGCGTTCTCGGACATTGGCTCGGACATTGGCTGGGACATGGGGGGGCGATCTTCTTCGGCTGGGGCGATGAGGCCTGGGGGCGCGAGGCGATGCTTCGTGGGGGAAGGCTATACCCGGGCGGGGGCGCAGGCCAAGCGTAGCCTGCTATCTATTGACGGCTTCCGTTCCGCCCCGGATCGGACCTAGGCTCGCCGCAACCGCCACGAGGCGGGTGTCCGGAGCGAACCGGGCGCGTGGGGAGGAATGCAGCATGCAGCGAAGGTCGTTCAATCTTGCCGTGGTGGCACTGCTGGGCAGTGCCTGGCTGCGGCCGGCGCGGGCGCAGCAGGCCGGCTGGACCGCCCTGTTCAACGGCACCAGCTTCGAGGGCTGGGACAAGCTCGGCGCGGCGAATTGGCGGGTGGAGGAGGGGATGCTGGTGGCCGACCGGGGGAACGGCTTCCTGGTCTCCAAGGCCTCCTACGGGGATTTCGAGTTGCGGGCGGAGTTCTGGGTGGATACCGCGACCAATAGCGGCATCTTCATCCGGGCGACGGACCCCGCCACCATCACCTCCGCCAATGGCTACGAGGTGAACATCTGGGACGAGCGGCCGGAGCCGAAGTACGGCACCGGGGCCATCGTCGACGTCGGCGCGGTCGATCCGATGCCGAAGGCCGGCGGGCGCTGGAACACCTTCGAGATCACCGCCAAGGGCGACCGCTTCACCGTGGTGCTGAACGGCCAGAAGACGGTGGATGGGGCACGGGACGGCAAGCATGCCTCCGGCCGGATCGCGCTGCAGCACGGCGACGGGGTGAAGGACGCCGCGGGCGTGGTGAACGACCGCGGCGTGGTCCGCTTCCGCAAGGTGGAAATCCGGACGCTGTAGCCGGAGCCATGGAGCCGGTCGACCTCGCGCTCTGCCTGGCGATCGATGTCTCGGCCAGCATCGACTACGACGAGTTCGGTCTGATGCTGGGCGGGACGGCGGCGGCGTTCCGGGACGGGGAAGTCGTCGCCGCCTGCCTCGGCGGGCCGCGCGGGGCGATCGCGGTGGCGGCGGTCTTCTGGTCCTCGGCCGGATTGCCTCACGGGGGGCCGGAGGTGGCGGTGCCCTGGATGCGGATCGCCAGCGCGGCGGCGGCGGCCGCGCTGGCCGAGGCGTTGGAGGCGGCACCGAGGCTGCCGCAACCGGGCGCCACCGCGTTGGGCCAGGGCATGGCCGCCGGCCTGGCGCTATTGGCGCGCTGCCCGGCGGAGGCGACGCGGCTGGTGCTGGATGTCTCGGGCGATGGGCGGCACAACCAGGGGCGGGCGCCGGGGCCGGTGCGGGACATCGGCGTGGCGGCCGGCGTCACCATCAACGGGCTGGCGGTGCTGAACGAGGAGCCGGACCTGCTGGAGCACTACCGGGCCGAGGTGATCGGCGGCCCCGGCAGCTTCGCCATGCACTGTGCCGATTATGCCGATTTCGCCGCGGCGATCCGGCTGAAGCTGCTGCGGGAGATCGGCGGCCTTCTCCTGTCCGGCCTGGATGCGGTATTCCACTCCGGCGTTTAGAGGTGCTCCTTCATGTTGCTGCTCATCCCCGGCCCGGTGCAGACCCGCCCGGAAACCCGTGCCGCCATGGCGCAGGATATCGCGCCCTGGGACCTCGACTTCCGCGCCGTCTATGCCGGCATCCGGGAGGATGTGCGCAAGATCGCCGGCGGGGTGGAGGGGGTGCATGCGACGCTGCCGCTGCAGGGCTGCGGGCATTTCATCATGGAAGCGGCGATCCGCACCTTCGTCCCCAGCGGCGGCAAGCTGCTGATCGCGCAGAACGGGTCCTATGCGGACCGCGCGCTGCGGCTGGCGACCGAGGCCGGACGGCAGGTCGTGACCCTGCCCGGGCCGGATACGCGGCCGGTGACGGCGGAGGAGATCGGCGCCGCGCTGGCGGCCGACCCCGGCATCACCCATGTCGCCATCGTGCACCATGAAACCGGCAGCGGCATCGTCAACGACCCGGAGGTCATCGGGCCGGTGGTGCGGGCGGCCGGGCGGCGGCTGATCCTCGACAGCGTCTCGGCCTTCGGGGCGCTGCCGGTGAACCTGGCCGAGCATCCGGAAGTGGATGTGGTGATCTTCACCTCGGGCAAGTGCCTGGAGGGGCTGCCGGGGATCGGCTTCGCCGTCGCGCGGATCGACAGCGTGCTGGCGGCGGCGGGCAATGCCGGGTCCTGGTCCTTCGACCTCTCGGATGTCTATCAGCATGCGCTGCGGGCGGGCTGGGGCAGCTTCCGCTTCACCCCGCCGGTGCAGGCGCTGGCGGCCTTCCGGGTGGCGCTGGATGCCTTCGCGCAGGAGGGCGGGCAGCCGGCGCGGCTGGCGCGCTACCGGGAGAATTGCCGGGTGCTGTATGACGGGGTGCAGGCGCTGGGGCTGACGCCCTACCTCGAGCCGCGGCACCAGGGGCCGGTGATCGTCACCGTCCACCAGCCGAGCGACCCGGCCTTCCAGCTGCAGGGCTTCGTCGATGCGCTGAAGGCGCGCGGCGTGCTGATCAGCAATTTCTACAACACCAAGGTGCCGAGCTTCCGCGTCGGCTGCGTCGGCGCCATCACGCCCGAGGATATGCGGGGTGCCGTCGCGGCGATCGGCGGGGCGCTGGAGGATCTCGGCGTCAGGCGGCGCGAGGCGGCGTGAGGAAGGTGGGGGAGGAAAGCGTTTCCTCCCCAAGCCCCAGCTTTGTTTTCTGTGGGTCTGGCGCCCGCCGCGCGGCCAGGGCCGACTCACAGAAACAGATGAGGGTCCGGGAGAATACCTTCTCCCGGCCTTTCTTCCTCAGAACCGGTACCGGACGCTGGCCCCGACCACCCAGGGATCCAGGTTCACCCGGGCATGCAGCAGCCCGGAGTTCACGCTGGCATCGGGGCGCAGGTAGATCTTCTTCACGTCGAAGTTCACCAGCCAGTTCGGCGCGACCTCGTAGTCGGCGCCGAGGTTCAGCGCATAGCCGATCGTGGTATCGACCCGGAGCTTGTTGACCGGCGCCGTCTGCGCCCCGCCATAGCCGTAGAAGAAGCTCACGTTGAGGCCGGCGCCGGCATAGGGGCTGAAGCGCGAGGCCGGGAAGGGGTGGACCTGCAGGGTCAGGGTTGGCGGCAGCACCCAGAGGTGGCCGAGGTTGACGTCGCCCAGCGCCGAGCCGCGCACGCTGACATCATGCTGGGTGCTGGCGGCGATGAGGTTCAGTGCGACCTGCGGCAGCACGAAATAGGTGGCGTCGAGCTGCGGGCTGGCGCTGTTGCTCGCCTGCGGGCGGCCGCCGATGGCATCCACATGGCCGCCGTTGCTCGGCAGCACGCCGATGGCGCCGAGGCCGAGGACCACATCGCCGGCCTGCTTGCCGCGCACCGCATCCGCGCCGAGCTGGGCGGCCGCCGGAGCCGCGATGGCGGCCGTCAGCGCCAGGGCACCGGCCAGCTTCACTAAGGTCTTGCGCATATCCCTCGCATCCGTTCCAGGCAGCCAGTGCTGCCGGGGGGACCCTAGGCGAGGGGCAAACGGAGATCGTTGCGCGAAATCAAGTTGCAGGCGAAACCTTCAGGCCGCCGCGCCAATCATGCTTTTTTCTTCTTCTTCGCGGCCTCGCCGGTCGGGTTGCCCTCGGCCGCGAGGGTGAGCAGCCGGCCGGGCAGCGCCTCCCGGATATCCGGGCGGCGCTCCTTCTCCTTCTTCCAATGCTTCTTGTCTTTCCGGGTCATTCCGCAGCCGAGGCACCAGCCGGTGGCCTCGTCGTAGCGGCAGATATCGATGCAGGGGCTTGCCATGGCGGTCATATGGGTTGGCGGGCCGGAAGGTTGCCTCCTCCGTTCGTTTGGCCCGCTTGCATGGCATCCGCCGGGACGATAAGCGCGGGTGCCAGACGCCTATGACAGAACCGGGAGGCAGCAGGCCATGGCAACCGACCTCGAGATCGCGCGGGCCGCGACGCTGCAGCCGATCGGCGCCATCGCCGCGCGCGCCGGCATCCCCGACGACGCGCTGATCCCCTACGGCAAGTACAAGGCCAAGGTGGAATTCGGCTTCCTGAAGGGGCAGGCGGCGAAGCCGGCCGGGAAGCTGGTGCTGGTCACCGGCATCAACCCGACCGCGGCCGGGGAGGGCAAGACCACCACCACGGTCGGGCTCGGCGATGCGCTGAACCGGCTCGGCACCAGGACCATGATCTGCCTGCGGGAGCCCTCGCTCGGCCCCTGCTTCGGGGTGAAGGGCGGGGCGACGGGCGGCGGCTATGCCCAGGTGCTGCCGATGGAGGACATCAACCTCCACTTCACCGGCGATTTCCACGCCATCACCAGCGCCAACAACCTGCTGGCGGCGATGATCGACAACCACATCTACTGGGGCAACAGCCTCGGCCTGGATGAGCGCCGCATCACCTGGCGGCGCGGGATGGACATGAACGACCGGGCGCTGCGCAGCACGGTCAGCTCGCTCGGCGGCGTCGCCAACGGCTTCCCGCGCGAGGACGGCTTCGACATCACGGTGGCCTCCGAGGTCATGGCGATCTTCTGCCTGGCGACCGACCTCGAAGACCTCCAGGCGCGGCTGGGCCGGATCATCGTCGGCACCACGCGGGAGGGGGCGCCGGTCACGGCGCGCGACCTGAAGGCGGATGGCGCCATGGCGGCGCTGCTGCGGGATGCGCTGGCGCCGAACCTGGTGCAGACCATCGAGGGCTCCCCGGCGCTGGTCCATGGCGGGCCGTTTGCCAATATCGCGCATGGCTGCAACAGCGTGATGGCGACCAGGCTCGGCCTGTCCCTGGCCGATGTGGTGGTGACCGAGGCCGGCTTCGGCGCCGACCTCGGGGCCGAGAAATTCCTCGACATCAAGTGCCGCAGCGCCGGGCTGGCGCCGGGGGCCTGCGTGGTCGTCGCCACCGTCCGGGCGCTGAAGATGCATGGCGGGGTGGCCAAGTCGGCGCTGGGGACGGAGGATGTGGCGGCGCTCAGGCGGGGCATCGTGAACCTCGCCCGTCACGTCGAGAACATGCAGAAATTCGGCCTGCCGGTGGTGGTGGCGCTGAATGCCTTCACCAGCGATACCCCGGCCGAGATCGCCGCGGTGCGGGAGGCGATGGCCGCGCTGGGGACCGAGGCGGTGCATTGCACCCATTGGGCCGATGGCGGGGCCGGGGCGACCGACCTCGCCCAGGCGGTGCTGCGCCGGCTGGAGGCGGGGGAGGCCCGATTCGCGCCGATCTATCCGAATGCCATGCCGCTGGCGGAGAAGCTGCGCACCATCGCGCGGGAGGTCTATCGCGCGGCGGACGTGCAGATTCCGGCGGCGGTCGCGGCGAAGTTGAAGCGCTTCGAGGAGCAGGGCTTCGGCCATGTGCCGGTCTGCATCGCCAAGACCCAGTACAGCTTCAGCGCCGACCCGACGGCGCTCGGCGCCCCCAGCGGCCATGTGCTGCCGGTGCGGGAGGTGCGGCTTTCCGCCGGTGCGGGCTTCGTCGTCGCGATCTGCGGCGAGATCATGACCATGCCCGGCCTGCCCCGCCGGCCAGCGGCGGAAACCATTGGGTTGAATGCCGAAGGTGGCATTGAAGGCTTGTTTTAAGGCTGCTTTCACAGCGACTTGGCCACCGCTGCCGCTTTCCCACGCAAGCGTGCAGCCGTGTTCCTGGCGCTACACGCAAGGGTGTCTCTGGCCCTGTGCACTGCAGCGCAGCCTTCGTTTAGTGTCCGCCCCCGACGCAACGTCTTGGGCTCAGGGGGCTACCGGTACCGCATGCAGGACGATAGGGCGCCCGAGGCGGACGCACTCGCGACCGCGATCGCCGCCGAAATACCCCGTCTCAGGCGTTTCGCCCGCGTCCTGACGCGCGGCGGGGACCAGGCGGACGATCTCGTGCAGGAGACGCTGCTGCGGGCCATCACGGCCCAGGCTCAGTTCGAGCCGGGGACGAACCTGCGTGCCTGGCTCTTCACCATCCTGCGCCATGCGCGGGCGGCGGCGGCCCGGCGGGCGGCGCGCAGCCCGATCATGGAGGCGGAGACGCTGCCGGAATCCGCCGTCTCCGGCGGGCAGGAGGAACGGCAGGCGATGCGGGACGTGGCCACGGCCTTCCGCCAGCTGGCCAGCATCCATCGCGAGGCGCTGTGGCTGGTGGTGGTGGAGGGGCTGGACTATGCCGAGGCGGCGCGGATCCTGAACGTGCCGCCGGGCACGCTGCGGTCCCGCCTGTCCCGCGCGCGGGAAGCGCTGCGGCAGGGAATCGGGCTGGAGCCGGGCGAGGAGGGTAGCACCTAGGGGCTGCGCCAGCCTCGCCGAAACCGGCCCTAGGGCCTGGGCGGTTCCCGCAGGATGCGGAGCAGGCGGTCCGGCACGGGGTCGTGCAGGACGGCGTCATGCGCCTCGGTCAGCGCCCGGCGGAGCCAGGCATCGAAGGACACATCATCCGAGGGCATCGACATCGGCAGATGCGGCTGGGGCTTCGGGAGCGTGATCAACATCGAGGAATTAAGTGCAGAACCGGTCGACGGTTCCGCCCCGGAGTCCGCTTTGGACGCGACTGTGGCTTCAGGCTTCGCTGTCATGCGGGGAAACCGGGGAATAACGGGCGGGGGAGGGGTAGCGCCAGTCAACCTAGAGGTGTGATTCTGTGCCCGCAAGCACAGAGATTTGATGGTGCATATTATATATTGGAGGTGTGGCGTTGCCGCCAGGGCCCGCGCCTTGCATGGTGCGGCATGGCCGCCAGACCTTCCCCGACCGACCCGGAATCCCTGCTGCGGGAGGGTGCCTCGCGCCATGCGGCGGGCGACCTGGCGGCGGCGGAACGGCTGTACCGCCAGGTGCTGAAGGCGATGCCGGAGGAGCCGAATGCCCACAACCTGCTGGGCGTGCTGGCGCGGCAGCGTGGCGACGTGGCCGGAGCGCTGCGGCATACCGAACGGGCCCTGGCACGGCAGCCGGAGGTGCCGGCCTTCCTGGCCAACCGGGGCGCGGCGCTGGCCGAGGCCGGGCGGCTGGCGGAGGCGGTGACGGCGCTGCGGGCGGCACTGGCGCGGCGGCCGGAGGATGCGGTGGCCCTGCGCAACCTGGGCCAGGCCCTGTGCGCCATGGGCGATGCCCGGGCGGCGCTGGCGCCGCTGGCCGAAGCGGTGCGGCTTTCCCCCGCGGCACCCGAGCCGCATCTGGCGCTGGCCCATGCCCGGCGGGAATCCGGCGATGCCGCAGGTGCCGCGGCGGCGGCTGAGGCGGCCCTGGCCCATGCGGGGGAGGGACCGCTGGCGGCCCAGGCGCGCTTCCTGCTGGCGGCGCTGGGCCGCGGGGTGGCGCCGGACCGGGCGCCGGCCGGCTATGTGCGCGACCTCTTCGATCAATTCGCCCCGCGCTTCGAGGCGGAGCTGACCGGGGCGCTGGGCTATGCGACTCCGGCGCTGCTGGCCGGGCTGCTGGAGGCGGCGGGGGTGGCGCCGGCGCGGGCGCTGAAGGTGCTCGACCTCGGCTGCGGCACCGGGCTTTCGGGGGTGGCGCTGGCACCCTTCGCGCGGCGGCTGGAAGGGCTGGACCTTTCGCCGCGGATGCTGGCGGAGGCACGCAAGCGGGGCCTCTACGACGCGCTGTACGAGGCCGACCTGCTGGACTGGCTGCCGGGGCGGTCCAGGGAGCTAGGGGGCGCCTTCGGGCTTGTGGCGGCGGCGGATGTGCTGAACTACCTCGGCGACCTCGGCCCGGCGCTGGCGGCGATCGCCGGGGCGCTGGCGCCGGGCGGGCGGGCGGCCTTCTCGGTGGAGGCGGGGACGGGCGCGCCCTTCGCCCTGGGGGAGGCGATGCGCTTCCGCCACGACCCGGCGCATGTGGTGGCGCTGGCCGCGGCGGCGGGGCTGTCGCTCGTGGCGGAGCGCGCCGCCACGCTGCGGACCGAGAAGGGCGTGCCGGTCGCCGGCGCGCTGTTCGTCTTCAGCCGGCCAAAGGGATAATGACTAGATGACCCGGGCCTCGGCCATCAGCTTGCGGAGCTTGGCGTTGTCCTTCGCCCCGGCCTCGACCGCGGCGATGGTGGTCGCCTCGGCGGCGCGGACGGCATCGAGCGCGGTCAGCACCGTCTCGGCGATCTCGAGCGGGACGACGACCACGCCATCGGCATCGCCGACGATGATGTCGCCGGATTTCACCGCGAGGCCGCCGCAGACGATGGGAGCGCCGACCACGCCGGGGCCATTGGCGGCGGGGGAGGTCGGGACGATGCCGGCGGCGAAGACCGGCATGCCGACGGCGAGGATGCCGGCCTTGTCGCGGGCCAGGCCCTCGGTGACGAAGGCGGCGATGCCGATGTTCTGCATCATGCCGGCGACGATGTCGCCGAAGACGGCGGCGCCGCGGTAGCTGTCGTTGGCCACCACCACCACGTCGCCGGGCTGCGCCTCCCCCATGGCGCCGTAGACGCCGACGATATCGGCGGGATAGGCGAAGACGGTCAGGGCCGGGCCGACGAAGGCGGCCCGGGCGGGATCGAGCGGCTTGATCTGCCAGTCCATGGCGCCGCGGCCGGCCATGGCATCCACGAGGTGGGAGGTCTGGGCGCCGCGGAAGCGGTCCAGCAGCGCCGCATCCGGGCGGCGATGGCCGCGGTGCAGGGTGAGCAGCGGCGGGTTGTCGAGCATGGCGGAGCCTCCCGGAGGGTGTTCCGGGCAGCTTCGCCGGGGTGGCCAAGGGGTGCAAGGCGGGCGGCAAGCGATCAGCGGCGGGGGCGGCTGCCGGTCCAGAGGTTTTCCGGGTTGATCTGGTGCGGCAGGATCAGCACCTCCCCCCGCGCGGTGCAGGGCTTCACCCGGCGGGCCGGGATATCGGACAGCAGGGCGAGCGGCGCGCCCTTGGGCACGGAATAGCCGGCGACGACGATGGTCAGGCGGCCCGCGGCATCGACCGATTTGACCCGGCCCCAGTCGCCGGCCTTGCCCTGGGCCAGGGCGCCGGGTTCCGGCGCATGCAGCATCACCATGTCGCCGGGCTCGTAGCCGGCGACGAAGGCTTCTCCATTCGGGCTGTGGCCGAGCTTCATTGGGGACTCCTTCGCGGCGGAGCCTGACGGACCCCGGTTAGCGAAGGGTGAAGCGGGCGAGCGCGCGATCGTCTGGGGTGGAATCACCGCAAGACGTGGATCGCGCGATGCAACAAATGGCTAGTCCGCGTAGATCATCTTGCGGGTCATGCCGCCATCGGTGAGGAATTCGGCGCCGGTGACGAAGCCGCTCTCGGGGCCGACCAGCCAGGCGACCAGCGATGCCACATCCTCCGGCCGGCCGACGCGGCCGGCGGGGTGCTGGGTATGGTCCTCCGGCCGCAGCGGGTCCGTCCCGGTATCGATCCAGCCGGGGCTGACGCAATTGGCGCGGACATCGGGGCCGAGGCTGATCGCCAGCGCATGGGTCAGCGCCAGCAGCCCGCCCTTGGTGGCGCTGTAGCTTTCGGTATTCGGCTCCGACTGATGGGCGCGGCTGGAGGCGATGGTGACGATGGCGCCGCGGGCGGTGCGCAGCAGGCCCTCCGCCGCGCGGGCCAGCAGGAAGGTGCTGGTCAGGTTGGTGGCGAGCACCGCGTTCCACTCGCCGAGCGTCAGCGCGCCGAGCGGCTTGCGGATCATGAAGCCGGCGTTGCAGACCAGGGCGTCGAGCCGGCCCTCGCGGTCGGCGATGCCCTGGACCAGGCGGGTGACCTCCGTCTCCTCGCCGATGTCGGCGGTGACGTTGCGGGCATGGCCGCCAGGGAGGTTGGTCGGGAGGTCGGCCGCGTCGCGGTCGGCGACGACGACGTGCCAGCCGTCCCGCAGCAGCCGCACCGCCACGGCATGGCCGATCCCGCGGGCGCCGCCGGTGACCAGGGCGACGGGGTGGTGCGTGGGCATCGGCGCCATCTCCTTCTGCGGTGCCAGATTCTGCAACGCCGGCAAAAACGCCGGTGGCGGGGCGGGTTTCCGAATGGCCGAAGCGGGGTAGCATGATCGCGAAGACGCCGAGGGGGAAACGCCGATGACCACGCCGCTGCTATTCACGCCCATGACCATCCGGGGGGTGACCCTGAAGAACCGTGCCGTGGTGGCGCCGATGCACCAGTATGCCGCGGTGCGCGGCTTCGCCACCGACTGGCACCTGATGAATGCCGGGCGCTATGCCGCCGGCGGCGCCGGCCTCGTCATCATGGAGAGCACCAAGGTGGAGCGGCGCGGCTCCGGCACCGTCGGCGACCTCGGCCTCTGGGACGATGCGCATATCCCGGGGCTGGCACGCTGCGTGGAGTTCATCAAGACGCATGGCTCGGTGGCGGGCATCCAGCTCGGCCATTCCGGGCGGAAGGCGCGGCGGTTCCGGCCCTGGGAGGGCGGGCGGCCGCTGGTCCGCACCGATGCGGTGGAGGCCGAGGCGGGCCCCTGGGAGGAGTGGGAGCTGGTGGCGCCTTCCGCCGTCAACAGCCCCGACAGCGACCCGGTGCCGCGCGGCCTGACCCGGGCGGAGGTGCAGGCGCTGGTCGGGGCTTGGGCCGATGCGGCGCGGCGGGCGGATCAGGCGGGCTTCGAGATGCTCGAGATCCATGGCGCGCATGGCTACCTGATCCACCAGTTCCTCTCGCCCTTCAGCAACCTGCGCAACGACGATTACGGCGGCAGCGAACTCAACCGGATGCGCTTCTGCCTCGAGATCGTGGAAGCCGTGCGGGCGGTCTGGCCGCAGCACAAGCCGCTGTTCCTGCGGCTGTCGGTGGATGACGATGCGGGCTGGGACCCGGATGCCTCCTCGCGCCTGTCCGCCCTGGTGAAGGCCAAGGGGGTGGATGTGATCGACTGCTCCTCGGGCGGGATGCGGGGCGCGCCGGTGGTGAGTGCCGGGCCGATCACCTATGGCTACCAGGTGCCCTATGCGACCAAGATCAAGCGGGAGACCGGCATCCTGACCATGGCGGTCGGGCTGATCGTCCATGCCGACCAAGCGGAGGGCATCCTGCAGCGCGGCGAGGCCGACCTGATCGCCCTGGCGCGGGAGCTGCTCTACAACCCGAACTGGCCGATGGATGCGGCGCAGAAGCTGGGCGTGGACCCGGAATTCGCGCTGGTGCCGCCGCCCCAGGCCTATTGGCTGGAGAAGCGGGCGCGGCAGGTGAAGGACATGGTGCCGAGCACCTACCGGGAGACGCTGGGGGCCTAAGCCCGGCCCCGGGGGCTCAGAGCCAGGGGCCGGTATCCGGGGATTGCTGGGTGGTATTCCAGTCCTCCGTGGGACTGGCGATATCGGTCTGGGCGGGGGCCTGGTTGGATGCCCCCGTTCCGGCCTCCCAGGTGAGCAGGGCGTCGAAGCTGCCGTTCCACCATTGGCCGGTCGCCTCGTTGTAGTGGGTCATGGCGGCCCCGATGGCATTCCAGTCGATGCTGGCCGTGTTCCCCGGGCTGTCGGACATCGCGCCGGAGTCGTGCGTGCCGGAGCTTGGAGTTTCGGAATCCGGCGTGGCGGAGGGCTTCGCCACGGTCTGGCTGGCGGGGCGGAAGTCCACGCCGTCGAGGTCGGTGACCGGGGCGCCGACATCCTTCAGGATGGCCAGGTCAAGGTTGGAGATCTCGTAGGTCCGGCCGCTGAAATAGACGCCGGTCATCAGGTCATGCACCAGCACGTCGCTCAGGCCATTGGCCAGGTGATAGAAGTTCTCCGTGTCGCTCGTCGTCGTCAGCGGCACGGCGCCGCCGTAGATGCGCTCCGCGGTCGGGCCGGTGAAGAAGGCGCTGCCATCGGCGTGACGGTCGATGAAGGTGTCGAAGGCGGTCATGTAGGTGCCGTTCGACAGGGCCACGCCATCGTTCTGGATATAGCCGGTCATGCCGAAGGCATGCTGCAGCTCGTGGCGGAAGACCGAGGCGGCGTCCACGCGGCCGTCCGGCACCGGGTCGTCGCCGAAGTGCAGCACGGGCAGGTAGGCCCGGTCGAGATTGATGGTGATGTCGGAGGCCGTGCCCTGCCGGTGCTGGCCGGTGAGCAGCGTATCGATGCTGCCGAGCTGCACCAGCGTCTGGCCGCCCGCGGTCAGGCCATTCGTCAGGAAGATCGTGCTCGAGCCATCGGCGCGCGAGGCGCCGGCATCGCCGATATTGAGCTGGGTGACCAGGGTGCCCTTGCCGCTCATGTGGCCGGAGAAGTCGGCCAGGGCCTCGTTCAGGGCCGAGACGAGCCGGTCCTCGTCGGGATACCCAATGGTATCGTTGATATTGACGCTGTAGTTGAAAGACATGTCGCACCCCTGGATAGTAATGGGGGTTACAAGACTTTCGGTAACGCGGCGATGCCCCGCATTCCGGGCAAATCATGCTTCAAGAACCGGTGATGACAACAACCGGTCGCGGTGGTTATTGGCCTGCGCGGCCATTTTTGCGGTCGATGCCGATTCGTTCTGGCAAAGCGCCGACCGTCCCGTCTCGAGGCATGCCCATCGTCTCGCTGGCGGCATCCCGGAGGGCCGCCCGCCGCGCGGTTCCCACGAAGCACCGGCCTCAGTCGACGCGGATGCCCTCGGCGGCGACCAGGGCGGCGATGCGGATGCGCTGTTCCGCCACGAAACCGGCCAGCGCCGCGGGGCCTGCGCCGACCACCTCGAGGCCGAGGGTCTGCAGCCTTTCCCGCACCATCGGGTCGCGCAGCCCGGCATGCGCGGCCTCCGCCAGGCGGGCGATGACCGGCGCGGGCGTGCCGGCGGGGACGAACAGGGCCTGCCATTCGGTCATGGCGAAGCCGGGGAAGCCCTGCTCGGCGACGGTCGGGACCTCCGGGAAGCCGGGCAGCCGGTGGGCGCCGGAAACCGCCAGCGCCCGCAGCCGGCCGTCCCGCACCAGGCCGGCGGCGGCGGGGATGCTGATGAAGGTGAAGAGCACGTCGCCCGAGAGCATGGCCTGCACCTGCAGCGGGCTGCCGCGATAGGGGATGTGCTGGGCGGTGACGCCGGCTTGGCGCAGCAGGGTGACCGAGGAGAAGTGGGAGGCGGTGCCGCTGCCGGAGGAGGCATAGGGCAGCGGCGCCGGGGCCGCGCGGAGATGGGCGACGAGGGCGGCCAGGGTGGCCGGCCCGCCATCCGCCCGGACCACCAGCATGCTGGGCCCGGCGGTGAGCTGGGTGACCGGGGCGAAGGCGGTGGCGTAGTCGAAGGGCAGGCCCTGCATCAGCGCCGGATTGGCCGCCTGGGAACTGGCATCGCCGAGGATGGTATAGCCATCCGGCGCCGCCTGGGCGACGGCGGCGGCGCCGATCGAGCCGGCGGCGCCGGCGCGGTTCTCGATGACCACGGGCTGGCCGAGGGCGGCCTGCATCGGCGCGGCGATGAGGCGCATCGGTGCATCGACGCTGCCGCCGGCCGGCCAGGCGACGATGATGCGGAGCGGCCGGCTGGGCCAGGCGGGCGTCTGGGCCGATGCCGGGGTCGCGGCGGCGGCGGCGAGCGCCAGTGCCGAGCGTCGTCCGATGCTGCGCCGCATGTCGCCCCCCTGCTGCTGGCCCCTGCCTGCTGGCCCCTGCCCGCCGCGGCATCATGCCGGTGGCGCAGCGGTCCCGCCAAGCCCTGCGAGGTCGGGCGACGGCGGAGGCAGGCTCCCCACGGCCGGGCTGAGTGATATCGTGCGGCCGGGATGGGGCGCCAGCCGCCCGGCCTTGGGGCTATACTGCGGCCATGCCCGCGCGCCGCCCCGCCC
>NZ_CEEDBP010000062.1:0-21204 GCF_979252845.1 Belnapia sp. AC561 | reverse complement strand
GACACCGCAGGCTTGCCCACCACCGCCTCCTACGATCAGCCATGTGATCGTAGGAACTTTGCGATCAGGACACTAGGGGCAATTCCGCATGCACAAATGTCAGTGTCCTGAAGCTGTCACCTGCGGGCCGGCTGCAGCATCGTCGTTTTGGTGTGCACCGAGACAGCTTCGACATGACCGCACGCGCCTGCGCCAGCGCAGGTGCGTACGATGGTGCCATCGCGCTGCTGACGATCCGTCATCGTTCCAATCAGACACTTGCGGCAGATGTCGATCGCACGCCCTTCGATGGTCTCGAATCGGACGTCTGCCCCGGCGATCTCGACGAGCTCGCGTATGTATGGCGAGGGCTGACGGGTGTTTGAGAGCAGGTAGGTACCGCGACTGGCGCGGGTCAGCGCCACGTAAAACAGCCGTCGCTCCTCGGCATAGGCGTATGCTTCCGGCCGGGGGATCACGAGGTTGAGCAGCTCGTCGTCCTCGATCCTGCTGGGTACGCCGTAGTTGCCATCGCTCACGTCGAGGAGGATGGTGTAATCCGCCTCCAACCCCTTCGACCGGTGGAAGGTGAGGCCGTTCACGGCGATATGCTCGAACCGCGGCTCCCGCCCGTTGAACGGGTCGAGGGAATTGTAGCGCCAGAGCACCAGCACCTTCAGCTTACGTTTCTCGGGCGTTCGCCATTCCGCGGCACGATCGCCCAGCATCCCATCCAATCTCTCCAACAGCGTCAGGCACGCCTCCTGGAAGCTAGTCCTGCGCTCCACCTTTACCGGGATGACACGTATGGACCGGGCGACAGCTGCGCGGGACGATACCACCGTCTTTTTCAGCTGCCCTGGGTTACGCTGGACGAACGCGGCCGCGGTATCGGCGATCAACTGATTGCAGCGGTAGGTCCGCTGCAGCTTGCCCAGCCAGCTGGTGCCGAAGCCCGCCTCGAAGTCGGTGAAGATGGTGATGTCCGAGCCGGCGAACCTGTAGATGGACTGCCAGTCGTCTCCAACTGCAAACAGCTTGGTGAACGGCTTCTGGTGCTTCAGCGCCTTGACCAAGTTCGCGCGGGGCTCGGACGTGTCCTGGAACTCGTCAACCAGGATGAGCGAGAACGGGCTGCGGTATTCGCCCGTTTCAACGTATCGGACGGCGTCGCCGATCATTGCCTCGTAATCGATGCGCTTGGCGTCGGCCAGCCTACGGGTGTATTCCTGCGTGACTTTCCAGACGACGTCGCCGAAGTGCCGCGCGCGTTCCTTGTCGTGGAGGGTCTCAGCCTTCTTCATGAGGATGTCGCGGGTCAACCGGCTTGCGCGGATATGTTTGACGCACACGCCGATGATCTTGTGGTAGTGGCCTACCACGACCGGCGCGATGGCTTTGAGCACCTCCTCCTCGGACCGGTCTACGAGTTCGAACCCGCGCTTGGTGAGTTCCTGCTCCAGCGTCTCGAGCAGAACGCCCTTGGTTGAATGCGCCGACCTGGTTTCAAAGAAGTCGGCGCCGATCTTGGCATAGCCTTCGCGCTTGAGTCGCGCGTGCTCGACATAGTTGTTGAACGGCGACGTGCCGTCGGCGTCGATGGCGAAGTGCTCGTGAATCGTCTGGGTGAAGGGGTAGTAGAAGTCGGGGTGGACGAGCTGCGGCTTTTCCTCCCCTTCCTTCGGGATCTTGACGCGCCTCTCGTATTCGAACTCGACGTTCTTCCTCCAGAGCCAGTTCGTGATGCGCCGTTCCTGCAGGGAGGCGACGTAGAGGTGCGGGACGAGCGTGCCAACGTCGTCCGGCCGCTTGCCGTTGTGGTCCGCAATGTAGCGCCGATATTCCTCGTCCGTCCTGAAGGCCGAAACGGGTATGTCGGCCTTGGGGTATAGTGACAGCAGATCGGTCCACCTGGATCGGAATTCCGCATCGTCGCGGGCAAGGTCGTCAACGATGCCCTTGATGAAGCGGCCCTCTCCGCCTTCGCCCTTGACCCAGTTCGCCAACCGCGGAGGCTCGCCTTCGACCTCCTCGATGATCGAGTAGCCCAACGAGTGGAAGGTCGTGGCTCGGCAGCCCAGTTCATCGGGTTCGACGCCAAGTTGCCGGGCGATGCGTTCCTTGAGCTCGGCCGCCGCCTTGGTGTTGTAGGCGAGGACGAGGATGTCCTCGGGGGCATAGAGCCCCTTCTGCATAACGTACGCGACCTTGCCCACCATGGTGGCGGTCTTTCCCGAACCCGCCGAGGCGACGAGCAGGTTGCTGTCCTCGAGTCGGATGCATGCCTCGCGCTGCTCGTCCGACAGATTGACGCCGCCGAGGTCGTCGAAGAACGGTGCGAACTTCTCGAGTTCGTGCGCGACGAAGTCGTCATTGTAGCGCCGTCGGGTCTCCGGATCGGTGATCATCTTCAGCGACGCTGGCAGCGCCCTGCGAACGGAAGCAGGCATTCTCGCTACGTCGAACAGCGGATGGGACAGAGCCCGTGATGCGGGACCTGGCACACCGGCGATCGCTTGGCTGACGTCCGCCTGGGCCAGATATTGACGTTTGGCGTCGGTGATGAGGCGCACGGCGGCGTCGACGCCGCGCAGCTGACCGCTGCTGGTGTCGATCAGCTGGGCGAGGTGCTGGTTGATGAACTGCAGAATGTCATCCCGGAGCACCTGCGCGGCGCTGGCGGAGAGGCCGGAGAGCTTGTCCTTTCGCCCGGCTGAGCGGATCTCGACGGTGTGCCAGATTAAGGCCTTGGCCGTGTCGACGGCGACGACGTCGAGACAGGGAAGGACGGCAGTGTCCGGGATCACAATCAAGATGCCGTTGGGCCGCGACGGGTTCAGCGTGAGCTTCCAGCTCTCCGCGAGGAAGATCCGCGCCCATATGCTGGGCCGATAGGTCTTTCCCCGGCCACCGATCATCTCGACGCTTTGTCGCCTGATGGCTTCCTTGCGAGAGCTTGGGCACCGTGCTCACCCGTGGCGTCCGCCACTTCTGCGACGGATGGGATCTGCAGGTTGGTAACGCCCAGCGCGACCATGCATTGCGCGAAGAACGGGGCGGTGAAACGGCCGCGCGCCACCTTGTTGCGCAGGTTGAGCACGTTGTCCTCGACGCCGATGTCGGCGAGCTTGGCCACCAATTGCTCGTATGACACGCCGCGCCGCATCATCTCCGCGCGGAGCATGTTCTTGACCAGGCGCTCCCAGGTCGTGTCGACGATCGTGGCGAGGTCATACATTGCGTTGTTCTAGGACGCACCTCTATGGTGACGCAAGCGCCCATGATAGCGCACACCATCGCGAATGATGGTAAGCCCATTGGCACTGCTATGGCGCCATCATATGTAATGGTACAGACAATATCAGACGGTTGCATCTTGGCCCAGCACGCTCTCCTTTCAGCGAAATACGGCGATCTCCCGATCGGCAGGATCGCGCGTCTGAGCCAGAACGAGGCTTATGCCATGTTCTGTATGGCACGCTGGCCGGATACGGAAGGTGTGAACCGCCCCGGGTTTGCCGGAGGCTGGTGAGCTTGAGTCAGGCCGCCAACGCAATCTCCTGCTGGGCGGCATAGTAGCGCGCTTCGGCCTCAGCCGGCGGGATGTTACCGATCGGCTCGAGGAGGCGGCGGTTGTTGAACCAGTCCACCCATTCGAGGGTGGCGAACTCGACGGCCTCCAGGTTGCGCCAGGGGCCGCGTCGGCTGATCACCTCAGTCTTGAACGGGCCATTGATCGTCTCGGCCAGCGCATTGTCATAGCTATCTCCGACGCTGCCGACGGAGGGTTCGATGCCGGCCTTGAGAAGTCGCTTTGTGTACCGAATCGCGACGTATTGGCTGCCCCTATCGCTGTGGCGAATGAAACCGCCCTTCAGCGGACGGCGGTCATGCAGCGCCTGCTCAAGGGTATCGAGAACGAAGTCCGCGTGCGCCGTCCTCGACACCCGCCAGCCGACGATGCAGCGGGCGAAGACATCGATGACGAAGGCGACGTACACAAAGCCCTGCCAGGTCGCCACGTAGGTGAAATCCGACACCCAGAGCATGTTCGGCTGTGGCGCCCGGAACTGCCGGTTCACCTTGTCCGCTGGGCATGGCGAAGCCTTATCGGCGATCGTGGTCCTGGTTTCCTTGCCGCGGACAACGCCACGCAGGCCCATCCGCCGCATTAGCCGTTCCACCGTGCAGCGGGCCAGTGCGATGCCCTCCCGACCAAGCTGCCGCCAAACCTTTCGGGCGCCGTAGACCCAAAGTTGGCCGCATGCACCCGCTGGATCCGTTCCATGAGCACCAGGTCCTGCCGGGCTCGAGGCGAGGCCCGTGCCGGGTCGGCACGTCGGGCATGGGCATGGGCATGGTAGGCCGACGGAGCGATCCGCAGCATCCCGCAGATCGGCTCGACACCGTAGACCTCGCGCTGATCGTCGATGAAGACGATCATGGCTTCGATCGGCGGTCGAGCTCCGCCATCGCAAAATACGCCGATGCCTTCCGCAGGATCTCATTGGCCTGGCGCAGTTCGCGGACCTCACGCTCCAGCGTCTTGATCCGCTCTCGCTCCTCCGTCGTGCTGCCAAGCCGCTGGCCCGCGTCGCGCTCGCCCTGCCGCACCCACTTCCGCAGCGTCTCCGCCGTGCACCCGATCTTGGCCGAGATCGAGCCTATCGCGACCCACTGGGAGGTATCGTCGCCTCAATGCTCCAGCACCATTCGTACCGCCCGCTGCCGGACCTCAGGCGAAAACCGGTTCGACGTCTTCTTCGTCATAGCCCCATCCTCTCAACAGTTGGGGCCTCCGACAAACCCGGGGCGGTTCAGTCATCCAAGCGTTCGGTGTCGCCAACCCCAGCGCGTTGCGGCAAACCGCATGCAGCGTTCGTAGGCGCGGTCACTACGAAGAAAGTTGAATTTGCCCTCATCCACCTGACCGCGGAACTCTGCGGAATCGACGAGATCGCGGAGTAGCAAACTGATTTTGTTGCGGCCATAGCCTGCTAACAATTCAGTAAATGCAGCGTGCATGACCATGCTGTTGCCGAAATTCTCGGCATGCGTTTCTAGTTCTAAGTCGTTGAGCAACGCTTGGCAAGTGAGGCCCCATATCAGGTTGCGGCCACGGTTAGCCCAATGATAACGGTTTGGCCCCCGATCAATGATCGACTGAGTCACGCTCTTTGCTTTCGCCAGCGCTTTATAGCAAAGCAGCACCTGTCGCATGTCCGCGTCCAAACGACCCTCGCGAAACGTGGAACCGTAGAGACTGTCCTCCTCGAAAACTGTGCGCATGTCGGACATCCGAGCGATCCGCCCGTCGGTCACCATATAGGTCTGCGCAAGCTTCAGAAGCTCCACCGCCCGGGAATCTTCCTTGACGCCGATCTCATCAAGGTCAGAGGGGACGAGGACGCTGAAGGCGTTTTTTTGCCGCTCGTAGTAAAGGCCGAGGACGAGACGGAATCGGTCCTGCAGCTGCCGTTGAATCAAATCGTTTGCGCGGAGGCTCCAGGGCTCGACTGGATTCTGACGGTTTGTGCTGATCGTCACGCGGGTGATGAAGGCGCTCTCCTGCCCGACTATAATACGACAAAGGACGCGGATCGCCGCGAAGGCAGCAAAGCCTGCCTCATTGAGTGCCGAGGGTCCCTGGCGTTTGGCTAAGAAGCTTGCCGCCGTCGTCACGGTTTGAGCGCCGTTCAGTAGGCGCGGAGCGGTCAGCAGGTGGGTGGCATCGCCGTCGATCCCTGCCGGGGCTGGGACCACGTCGGTCACATAGAGGGTGACGCCGTTGTGGTGGAAAGCGAAGGTAGCGGGATCCTCGGTCCGATCGACTGCGATCGCTGAAAGGGCCTTCATGATAGACCTGTTGACCGACCCCTCATCGCCAAGGCCAAAGCGGATGTTCTGGTGTAGAAGTCGCGGGCCTAGCGCCGTGTGCATCCGCACGAGGTCTACTAGCGGCATCCAGGCGACAAGCATGCGGTGGCCGGACTGACCTTCGGCGGCGAGCGGCTGGCCAAGCGGCACCGAGAAGGTGATGGGGCGTTCAGGTTCCTCAATAACCCCCCCCTCGCGGGTGGAGTGAAAGTCTACGAGGAATCCGACTGCACGTTGTTCACCGAAAAACCGAGCGACGATATGCGCTCGGTCGGCAAGATCCTCGCGCAACCCACTCAGGGTTTCGCTCCGTTGCACCTCCTCAATGCCGCCTGTGAAAACAAAGCGCACAAGCACTTGGTCAATCACAGTGCGGTTCAGCAGCAGGCAGTTACGTAGAGCAACCAAAACAGGGTTCGCTTGCGAATCCCTCGTCGGAGCCAAGAAGACACGTTCCATGCCGATCTCAGTGAGCCGCCGGAGACTGGACGCAAATTGGTGGCAGTCATCGCTGAGCTTGAACTGATAGATGTGAAGGGTGCGCCGCGCGGTGTCGAGGTGGAAGCCGTCGATGCCGTAATCGTTGTTTCCCCGTGCAGTTTGGTCGAGCGCCTGATGGCGGCTCAAGCCATGCTCTCGCTCTAGGTAAAGCACACCGAAATAATCTTCGACAAGGCCGCCGTGGGTTCTCTTGAGATCCGCAGTAGCTCGTTCAATCTCTTTCCGATCGTATTTATTCGGCATTTTTAGGCACCCGCTTCCCCTTCAATCGGAACGAGACTGGGTTGCTGTCTAGGGGACGTCAATGGGGCCAGTCTGCACTGGTCTACAGCGGTAGCGTCCGCGCTGGTGGTGGAAAATCCGGTGTTGGCCGGGGTGTAGGGCTTGGGTGGCCATTGGACTTAGCAGGCTGCTAAAGTTCTCCGTCGATCGCGTACTGAGCTCGACTTTGGCCATTCAGGCGGCGTGGCAGAGGGCATAAGCGATGCCTTCGCGCAGGGCTTGCGGTAGTTTCGCGGTATCGGCTGTCTGCCGGAACATGACGAAACCCTGCTCGCTCCAGATCTCGCGTCGTACCGCGGCGAGAGTGTCGGCGAAGGTCGGCCGCTGCTTGTGGTACCAGGCGCTGGTCGTGACCTTGAGACGGACGCGGCCGTCGAGACGAGCTGCCAGCAGGGTAATCACCGAGAACAGTCCAAGCAGGCATGGCGTGGTGCGTGCGATGGCCTTGTCCGACCACTGACGCTGGGTCTCCACGCCGAGGTGCTCGCGGACCTCGCCCGATGCTGCGCGGCAAGGTCCGGCTTGCGACCGCGGCGGTGCATGGCCACGCGGCTCCCAGTCCATGGCCTGCAACCCGGCCTCGACCGCGAAGTCCGACACTTCGTTGTCGGCCGGGGCGTTTCAGCCGTCACCACGGCTGGGTCGGGGAACACCGCAGCTGGAAGGCGGAAGTAGGTTGGCATTGCTGCATAAGCTGGTGAGAGACATCGGCCTAGCATGGAGGTGTTCAACCGATGCACTGCCCCATTGAAGCGAAACCAACCTGATGGATCGGGCTTATTCCGTGTTCTGAATCTCAATCCAAGGGCCCAGCATTTTTGGAATAGTGGTTGCTCGTACCGAAGCACCAAGACAAGCGCGGCATGGTGTTGGCTCCATGACTGGGACCTAGCCAATTTTTCCAACCTCATACTCTGCCCTCTCAAGCGAAGGTCATGCATGTCAAGGGCTACGTTATCTCCGTTTTCAAGGCAGTCGCCATCCACCCTATCAAGGTGATCCGTTCGGTATCCGATACCATCTGCAGACGCTCACGCAGCGCGCCACAAAGCGCGTTCATGTGCCCGTGGGCACCATCGATGTCATACTCTTCTGGCTCGCCGGAATGGCGAGACCGTCGATGTTCGTAGAACAAGCACAGCCAAAGCTCGGCCGCGGTCCCTTCCCATCGACCTGACGCGTCGGCATAGTCGCTTTTGGCGTTGGCGAAGAGCCCCAACTCATGGATGCCGATGTCGCGCGCCGCGTCGTAGCCATGAATCAAGTGGCCGAACTCAATTGAATCGATCCAAGGCAGCGGATTGGGAATCTTATCGAACTGCCCTTTCCTGACAAGGTCCAGCCAATCAGCCGGTGCGGCTGACGGCTGTTGAACATGGAATGCGGAGTTCGCATGCCACAGGCCGAAGCCGAGATGGAACAAGTCGACTTGGTGGGCGAAGGGCAGCGTGCGGAGCTTTTCCTCATTCAGCTGCCGCGCACGCGGATTGTAGTCGACAAGCGCAATGGCGATCCGAACAGCCTCGACCTCCTGCGAAATCTTCAGTGTTTGGATCTTTGCGCATGCTCCCTTGCTCAGGCCATTGAGGAAGCCCAGTCGTGCCTTCTGCCAAAGTTGATCCTGAAGCGCCGGGACAACACGGGACAGGTTTTTGCACAAGTCATCGTAGTAGCGCTTAATCTGCTCATCAAGGCCGTCGACACCTCCCTTCAAGCCGTACTTCACTTCGATCAGGGCCAAGGTCAACGAAGTGGCGAATCTGCGCTGCGGACCAGGCCAGTAGACGCCCATCACATCCGTGCGGCCTTTGCCCTCTTCAGCAATTCCTTGGCGGTCGACGGCGATGTAGTCGGTATTGAGCTCTTCGAGGTTGTTCATCCGAACAAGCAGTTGCTCGACCTCGATCTCCTTGCCGATGTGGGAGTGTTCAGCGATCCGCTGCTTAATGAACGGCACGGTGCTATCACAGAAGGATTGGATGGCGTCCTTGGTGCCGAAAGATTCCGATTCCTGAGACCAGAAGGCCTTGTTCGACTGGAAGCGGTAGACTCCGTTTTTGATGGGCCGCACGCTGATGAGACGCTGCCCCTTGCAGTAAACATCTAGTAAGTTAGTCCGGATCTCGGCGATCAAATCCCGGTCGCGCTGTATCAAGAGCAGCAGTGGTTGTAGGACACCGTTCAGAAGGGCTGCTTCGAATTCAGGCAATAGCAACCGACGCTCTTGGAGCAAGTTGGTCATTCAAATTCCTTTGGAGTTAAGCGTCGCTAATCCGATCGTGCTATGGCGCTTCGGCAAACGGCAAACTGCTCTGCCAAATCGTCACGATGCAGGCTTAGCCAACGCGCCTACGCCCTGTACCCGGCTCGCGGCACCGTGGATCGGGTCAGAGCTGGGGACGCCCCAGCTCCAAGGCACGATGCGCCATCGCCATCGCGCCGGCGCGCGAGCGCGCTGCGCCGACGAAGCGTTCCCGATGGACGAACACCGCATCCGGAATACCGGACACCGTCGCCAGCTCGGCGTCCAGCAGCCCGGCCCAGGCCGCTGGCAACGGCAGGCGCTGGGCATAGGAGCCCGATGCCAGCGGCATGGCATCGACCATCCAGTTGCCCTGCGCGACCGGATAGACCGCATAATCGACCGGCAGGTCGTGTTGGAAGACCGGATCCTGCCAGGGCATCTTGCGACCGAGTTCCAGGATATGGGGATGGGCGGACTGCGCATGGGCCGCGAGCACGACCGATGAGGCGGCAAGGCGCGCCCGCACCGCTTCCACACGTTGACGCAGGAAGCCTTCGACCAGACCGGCTGCCCGCAGGAAGGCAGCATCTTCCACCGCCTGATCCCCGAAACCCGGGCCATCCCAGGACAGGTTGCAGTCCTCCACCACCGACGTCAGGCCCAGCGAATCCTCGGGATGCTTCTCACCATGATCGATCTCGTCGATGCGGTTGACGACATCGCGGTCGATTTCGGCGGTCACCTTCGCCACGAGCGTCGGGTCGGCCGCCGATGCTCCCAGGAGCGCCCGCACCGTGGCCTCGCCATGGTGCCGCCAGACCAGACCCGCGGCGCTCAACGGCGTGCCGCTTTCCCGCTTTGGGGCGTCCCGCTGATGATGATCGAAGCGACCGGTGGCGGCGTCGTAGATGCCGCCGACGTCCCAGATCATCTCGGCCTGGACGAAGACCTTTCTGTCGCGGGTCCGCACCAGCTGGTGGTCGGTCCCAGGCGCACCAAGCCCATGCGCCAGCCGTAGGGCGGCATAGGCGAAAGCATCGTCGAGGTGAAAGGTCCCGCTATGGGTGACGAACAACCTGCTGCGTTCCGCCGTCATGAGGTTTTCCTTGAAGATGTCGAGGAGCGACCGGCTGGACCGGTGATGATGGGCGGCGCGATGGGACGGACCGCCCGGGCATGCGCTTCCTGCTCGGGGGTCTCGATGGCACCGGGGCGTTCCTTGCGAACCCGGCGAATGGCATCCGCCGCCGGCACACCCAACTCGGCGAGAAGGCGCGCCGCGATGGTGCCGGTTCGCCCAAGGCCACCGCGGCAATGCAGCACCACCTTGCGGCCCTCCGACAGGTGTTTGCGGAGCCGTTCGCCCGCCTCGGTCCAAACCTCATCGAACGCCCGTCCCGGGACGTCCACATCGCGGATCGGCGCGTGGTACCATTCCATACCGAGCGCCGTCATGGCGCTGCCGATATTGGGAACGCCGTACCGCACCAGCTCGGCCTGCTCCATCAACGTCAGGACTGCCGTGGCGCCCCAATCGTGGATCACGGCGAGGTCCAAGGCGAGGTCGCGTGCCCAGGTGCCGCTCACCGCTCCAACCTGGCGTTTCCCTGGGCAAAACGTCATGCCGATCCGACCGCCGCCAGGGGTTTCGATGCTCTTGATCTGCAGCGGATCGGTGACACTCGTGCGGACGCGGTTGCTGTTCCGCATGGTCATGCTCCGGCACCCTGAGGGGACGGATCCTGCTTCCCGCTCCGGATGTCGAGGCAACGCTGTAGCAGGGACTGCAACTCCGGGAAGGTGAACCGCTCCGCCGAAAGCTCGTCGTCCCGATACCGGTTAGCCGGGGCATTGGCATCCGGTTTGTGACCACTACCCTTGTAAGCCTGGACGCGATCGGGGGGCGCCTCAAACTGATAATTTGGGCGGATCCCATCGCCCATGAGGCCGAACCGGACAACGACGCCGGGATCCTTGCGGGCATTGGGCTGGAATTCGATCATGCTGCCGATGACGTCCCGAAAGTAGTCCGGCTCGGCTACCAGGAGCCAAGGCTTGTTGCTCGTCATGGCCTCTCCCTTTTGGATGGATGCAGTGGGGGTCGCTTTCAGGGTCGGCTCAGACCGGGCTGTCCGCTGCGCTGCCGGTCTCGAGCAATCCGTGGCCAAAGGCTTCGATCTTCTCGCGCCAGGCCAGCGGCTGGAGCCAGCGTTCGGGGATGGCACCGGCGCCGTAGCAGGCACCGGCGAGTTGGCCGGCGACAGCCCCCACCGTGTCGGCGTCGTCCGCCAGGTTCACCGCCAGTATCAGCGCCTCCTCGAAGCTCGTGGTGCTCGCCACGCTCCACAGCGCGGCCTCGAGGGTGTCGACCACGTAGCCGCTGGAGCGGATGCCGGCGCGGGCCTTGCCGCGCCAAGCGCCGGAGGCAATGGCCTGGATGGCCGGGTGGCCCTCCCAGGGGCGGGGCGTGAACAACGTCGCACCGTCCGCACCAAGGATGGCCTCACGCAGCAGCGCCACGAAGAACTCACACGCCTCGACCGCCTGAGGCGCGCCATGCGTGGTCCGGCTCTGGTCCCGTGCGATCCGCGTCGCCAGTGCCGGGTCCCGCAGCGCATGAAGCGCGACGGGTGCCACCCGCATCAGCGAGCCGTTGCCAGCGGTGTCATCCGCCGTCGATCCGGCGAAAGGATCGCCGGTCCGTCGAAAGCGGTTGAGCGCCTGACTGGTGGTGATGCCGACGTCGAAGCAGGTGCCGGTGCAGGAGTAGTCACCGTCGGTCCGCCAGGCGAGGAAGCGCGTCATCAGGTCCGCCGCATCCAGCCCTCGGCACACGATAAGGCTGTCGGCGAGGGCGAGCGCCATACTGGTGTCATCGGTCCACTGACCGGGTTCGAGTCCGAAGGGTCCAGCGCCCGTCATCTCGGTGTGGTGCGGACGGGTGTCCCGCCGCGAGAACTCGAGGGTCGTGCCGAGTGCGTCGCCGACGGCCAGGCCCAACATGCAACCCAATGCGCGGTCGTTCAGGGCATCGGTCATGCAGTTACCTGGCGCCATCAGCGACGCGCCCACGCTTTCGGCTCGCCGGGTTTCAGCAGGGTGTAGGAGAAGATGTACTCACCCGACACCTGCACCTTGACCGGGTTGCCGTCGATGGTCTCGACCTCGGCGCCGACGGCGGCCTTGGACAACGCTCCCAAAGAGCGATTTAATTTCGCTTTCAATGCGTTTCCGCGCTCATTGCCGGGCCGATCGCCAATGGCGCGTTCGTAAAGCCGACGAAGCTCCGCATCGGTCCGGAACTCCCGGAAGACCTTCAATGTCACGTTCGGGTCGAAGGCGTCCGGTGGCGAGAAGCGGCGGGCGAGGGCGATGGCCCGCGCCCTGACCTCGAGTTCCGCCTCGATGCGGCGGGCGGTCGCTTGGTCGGTTTCACCGAGCACGTCGAGCACATCCCGAGCGAGCACGCCGGCGGCGTAATCCGCAGGCTCCTGCCCGCAGCGGTCGGCCTTCTCGTACAAGGCATTCGCGACCACCCGCTCAAGGCGTATCGTCAGCTGGAACAGCGGCAGATTGGGCGATTGGGACTGCGGCATAGTGCGAGCGCCTCTATTTACTAAGAGCCTCTTTATAGATGAAAAGCTAGGGCAATACAAGCATAAAGAGGCGTCTGGCTGAGTGCCTCCTTTTAACGTGATGTGCGACGGCCAGCTATCGCCGCCGCAAGGAGGAGGCAACTGATCCCAAAGACGGCGCCGGACGCTTGCGTCCGTTTCAGACGCACTGCCCTGCTATCTTCCTGGTCTCGCTACTGCCACGGAGATCCGCATGTCATCACGCCGGCGTCGCGTCCTCAACCTGCAGACCCTGCCCCGCAACGCCCAGTGCCGGCTGGCCGGCTACCTCCGCGCCGCCGCCGAGGCGACCCATCCCGACTCCCAGCAGGCGCAGTTGATCACCAACTGGGCGGCCCAACTGGCCGGACGGCTGCGGCTCGACCTGCCCGCGCCCTTCCTCCGCGCCTGGGCGCGTCCCAACGATGACGATCGCCCTACCGCGGCCGCTTGGCGACGGCTGCGCGAGGCGCTGGCGACGGTGCCCGAGCCGACCCGGGCACAGCGGCCGTTCGGCCCACTCGCCCGGCTGCTTGGCCTCGACCTGCTGGAGGAGCGGATCCTTACCCTGGTGGCGGACTACGCCACCCTCAAGGCGGTCGAGAACTTCTGGGATGCCCTGGCCGGCAGCATCGACGAGGATCTGCGGCTGACCGCCACCTCGCCATTGTTTTCCCTGCTGCTCGACGCCGCTCCGCAGCAAGTGGCCGAGCGGCTGCGCCCGGAGGCGACGCTGCGGAACGCCGGCCTGCTGCTGCGCGACCATGGCAACGGCCTCGAGATCCTGCGGTCACTGCTCAGTCTGATCTCTGAGCCGCGCCCACCAGCTGACCTACGCGCCGCGCTGCTTGGCCCGCTGGCCCGGGCGCCGCTGTCCTTCGCCGCCTTCGCCCACCTTGGGCCCGAGGCCGGGCACGTCCGCGCCCTGCTGCGCGGCGCGGTGGCCGAGCGGGCGGCCGGCGTGCATGTGCTGCTCTACGGCCCGCCCGGCACCGGCAAGACCACCTTCGCCGCGGCGCTTGCCGCCGAGGCAGCGGTGCCGATCTACGAGGTTGGGCTGGAGGGCCCTGAGGGCGAGGAGCTCGAGCGCTACCAGCGGGTGGCCGCGCTGCGCATTGCTCAGCGCCTGCTCGGCGGCGGCGCGCCGGCCATGCTGCTGCTTGACGAGGCCGAAGACCTGTTCGGCGGCGGGCCCTCGATCTTTGGGCAGGGCCGGATTGGTGGCTCGCGCGCCCACGTGCACCGGCTAATCGAGACCGCCCCGGTGCCGGTGATCTGGACCGCCAACGACATCACCAGCTTCGGGCCGGCGGTGCTGCGCCGCATGGCCTGCTGCATCGAACTGCGCATCCCGCCGGCGCCGGTGCGCGAGCGGCTGTGGCGGGCGGCAGCCAAGGCCGAGGGCATCGACCTGCCGGCCGGCGAGGCCGCTGGCCTGGCCCGTTTGCTGCCGGCCTCGCCGGCCCTGGCCCACTCGGCGATGCGGGCGGCACGGCTGGCGGGCGGCGACGCCGAGACCGTGCGCTGGGCGGTCTCCGGCGTGGCCCGGGCCATGGCCGGCGGCCGCCGGCCGGCGCCGGACGGCACCGGCGAGGCCTTCGACCCGGCGCTGGTCAGCGCCGACTGCGACCTCGCCGCTCTGGTTGCACGTCTGACGCGCCAGGGAGCGACGCGACGGGTTTCCCTACTGCTCTCCGGTCCGCCGGGCTCGGGCAAGAGCGCCTTCGCCCGGCATCTGGCGGCGGCCATGGATCTGCCGGTGCTGCAGAAGCGCGCTTCCGACCTGGTCAGCCCCTACGTCGGCGAAACCGAGCAGCGCATCGCAGGCGCCTTCGACGAGGCGCGCGACAGCGGCGCCTTCCTGGTGTTCGACGAGGCCGACAGCCTGCTCAGCGACCGCGGCCTGGCGCTGCGCTCCTGGGAGATCAGCCAGGTCAACGAGATGCTGACCTGGATGGAGCGCCATCCGCTGCCGTTCTGCTGCACCACCAACCTGCCCGAGCGGCTCGACCCGGCCAGCCAGCGTCGGTTCCTGGTCAAGGCACGCTTCGGCTTCCTCAATGCCGGTCAGGCGGCGCTGGCCTGGCGGCGCGGCTTCGCGCCGCCGCCGCCGGCCGGTCTGGCCCGGCTCGACCGGCTGACCCCGGCCGACTTCGACTTGGTCCGCCGCCTGGCCGAGGTCGCCGGCACACTGAACGACGGTGCGGCGCTGCTGGCAGCATTGGAGCGCGAGCACCGGGCCAAGCCCGGCGCCACGGTGCCGATCGGCTTCCTGCCGGCGCGGGCGGCGTGAGCCGATCCCGCCATCCTGTGCCGGCTCCGCCACCGCGGCGGCGGGGTTCGGCTAGGCTTGGGTCGCTACCAAGACAACCGGGCTTCAGGAGGACACCGCCGCATGCCGGACCGCCACGAGAAGCTGTCGCAAGCGCTCGACCTAATCCTGTCGCTGGCCGCGACGCGCAGCGGGCGGACCATGGCCGAGCTGGTGGCGGAACTGGGCTGCGGCCGACGCACAGTCGAGCGCTTGCTGGCGGCGATCCGCCAGGCCTGCGGCGAGATCGAGGAAGTGCCGACCGATGAGCGCGAGAAGCGCTGGCGGATGCGGCCGAACGCCCTGCTCGGGGTGGTCCGCATGACGCCCGAGGAGATGGCCGAGATCGAGGCCGCAGCGCGCCGCCTGGCCGACGAGGGCCTGACGGCACGCGCCGCCACGCTGCGCTCGGCCGCCAATAAGCTGCGCGCCAGCATGGACGAGGCGGCCAAGCGGCGGGCCGAGCCGGACGTCGAGGCGCTGCTGGCCAGCGAGGGGCTGGCCGCCCGGCCCGGTCCGCGCGTGGCGGTGCCTGAGGGCGTCATCGAGACGCTGCGCCATGCCCTGCTCGCCACCCGGCAGGTCCGGCTGCGCTACCGCAGCCCGAACGGCCAGGTGCGGGTGCACCTGCTGGAGCCCTGCGGCCTGCTGTACGGGGCGCGGCCCTATCTGCTGGCGGTCAAGCCGGGCAAGCCCGACGCCGCGGTCTGGCGGCTCGACCGCGTGCTGGCGGCCGAGGTGGCGGAGGGGAGCTTCACGCCCCGCCCGGGTTTCGATCTCGCCAGCCTGACGCGGGACTGCTTCGGGGTCTGGCGCGAGCCGCCAGTGGACGTGGTGCTGCGCTTCGACGCCGGTGCGGCGCAGGATGCCGAGGCTTGGCACTTCCACGCCAGCCAGACCCGCGAGGCGCAAGCCGACGGAACGCTACTGGTGCGCTTCCGGGCCGGCGGGCTCGAGGAAATCGCCACCCACCTGACCCAGTGGGGCGACGCGGTGGAGGTGTTGGCGCCGGCGGTATTGCGCCAGCGGCTGGCGGCGATTGGGGAGGCGCTGATGCAACGGAATGCCGGCGCCCGGGCCTGATGCCAGGCGCCGCTCCGTCCGTTCCTGACGTGCCATCCTGGCAGTCTCCTGATCCAGGAGACGGGAAGGACGCCAGACCGATGACCGCCACATCGCGCATTACCCTGCCGGCACCTTCGCTTGCCAGCCTGCGCCGCGGCGCATCCCGCCCGGCGCCGTGGCACGTCGCCGCCGCCGCCGACCGCGCGGTGGCGGCGCTGCGGCCGGCCTTCGCGGCGCGGGTCCCGCGCATTGCCGCCGTCCTCGCCCGGCCACCAGCCTTCAACGCGGTGGCCCGCGGCCGGCTGTTCCGGGCGCTCGTCGCGGCGCTCGATGCCGCGGCGCCGCACCGCCACCACCCCGGCCGGCGGCACGAAGCACTGACGGCCAGCGCCCTTGCCCCGGGCCTGCCGCACTCCCACCAGGCCTGGGAGGCGCCCGGGATCGTGGTTGACGGGCTGCTCTGCCTGGCCGGCAAGTCGGCCAGCGTCCGCGGCATCCACCGCCTGCTTGAGGTCAACCGGCATGCCTGTGCGCGCTTCGTCGAGCGCAGCGGCCGTGCCGATCCTGCCGCGCTGCACGGCGCCATCCGCGAGGCGGCCGGGCATGTTCCGGCGCTGCTGCTGGCGCATCTGGAGGGCAAGCTCGGCTACCGGCTGCGCGGCGGCACCGCGCCGGTCCTGTTGCCGGCGGGCGAGGGGGCCTTCCTGGGCTTCCTGCGGCTGCTGGCGGGGAATGGGGGCGAGGTCAGGCCGATCATCGAGGCGACGACCTGGCTGCACACCGCAGCGCTGGAAACCCCGCAGCTGGCGGCGCAGGAGGTGCAGCTGGCCAGCTTGCCGCCGGCACGCCTGCTGGCTGCGCTGCCCGCCGCCTGCGCCGGGCTGCAGCCCGGCACGATGGGCGACCGGCGCACGCTGGAGGGGGTGCGGACAGTGCCGTTGGAAGCCAGTGGCGACTGCGGCACGCGGGCGCGCTTACGGGCCGGAGTGCCTTTCATGAGCGCCCGGCTGGTCCTCGGCCTGGCCTGCCCGGACACTCTTGCCGGCGAGCGCGGCGCGATCCGCGCGGGTATCCGGGGGTGAGCCGCGTCGTCACCCGCAATCGTCCCACCGGCGTGGATGCCCACTGGGTTGAGAAGGTTGTTTCTTCGGCCAGAAGCGACCATCGAAAGGCGGCGCCACCTTATGGAACCGATCCTTAAGCATGACCCGGCTCCGCATCATCGACCTGGAAACCACCGGCACCGAGCCTCCGGCCGAGATCATCGAGGTGGGCCGAGCCGACGTGGTGCATGATGCCGGTGGGGTCATGGTGGAAAAGCCGATGGCGCGTCTGTACCGGCCGCTGCACGGGATCCCGCCCGAGACGATGGCGGTACACCACATCACCGAAGCGGACTTCACCGCCGACACGCCGGTCTGCACGCACGACCGGCTGCGCCTAGCCGTCTGGGGTGGCCCGCCGCCCGACGTCCTGGTCGCCCACCACTGCGAGTTCGAGCGCCGGTTCGTGACCGAGACCACAACCGACACCCTGCCGTGGATCTGCACCTACAAGGTTGCGCTGCGCGTCTGGCCGGAGGCACCGCGACACTCCAACCAAGTCCTACGCTATTGGCGCCAGCTTCGCCTCGATCCGGGCCTGGCCATGCCGCCGCACCGGGCGGGCCCGGATGCCTGGGTCACCGCCCACCTGCTGGCCGAGCTTCTGCAGGTCGCAACAATCGAACAGATGATCGAATGGACCGGGGAGCCCAAGCTCCTGCCTAATATCCCTTTCGGCAAGCACCGCGGAATGGCCTGGGCAGACGCGCCCCTCGATTACCTGCAGTGGATGGTCCGCCAAGCCGACATGGATCAGGACGCGGTGTGGAACGCCAAGCAGGAATTGGCCCGGCGCACATCCTGAAAGACCACGGCCTTCGGTGCCGGCCTGGGACACCCTGTCGGGGTTGACCCGAGGACCCTAACGCCGTTCCGACGTACCAGTCGTACGGCCACGCTCATCCCGGTAGTAGGTGGTGGTGCCACGTTGCTCGGCACGGCCAGTAGTCCGCCCATGGTCATCACGGAAATACGTGGTGTTCCCGCGCTGCTCGGACCTCCCTGTTGTTCGTCCACGGTCATCACGAAAGATCGTTGTGTCGTCGCGTTCTTCCGCGCGACCGGCAGCGCGCCCATGCTCGTCACGGAAGTACGTGGTCTGGGCATGAACAATGCCGGATATCATCATGGAAGCTGCGGCGCCTGACAGCATGATGTTGCGCGCGATCTTGGATAGAAATCTCAGTATCACGTCGTCATCCGCCTTATTGCAGTTCACAAGTTTCGTGGGTGTCAGGCCCCGCTGGGCGAAGGGGATTCTATAAGAGTCCATCCGGGATCATTTAGTTTTCTGACATAGTCTTCGGAGCATGCGGCGGACGGAGGCCCATCGCAGGAAGGCAAGCGCGCGACGGTTCAGGCACTCCCAATCCTTGGCCAATCGTCGGCAGCGGTTGAGCCAGGCGATGGTGCGCTCGACAATCCAGCGCTTCGGCAGCACGACGAACCTGTGCACCTCGGATCGCTTGACGATCTCGAGGTTGATGTGGTGGCAAGTCGTGCGCAGCCCGGCCTGGAAGTTAGTGCCCTGGTACCCGCCGTCGGCGTAGAGCTTCAGCAGGAAGGGGTAGAGGCCGAACAGCGACCCCATCAGCAGCACGCCACCATCGCGGTCCTGGATGTCGGCGGCGTGGATGATGGCCTGCATCAGCAGGCCTTGGGTGTCGACCAGGACGTGCCGCTTCTTGCCCTTGATCTTCTTGCCTGCGTCGTAGCCCGAGGGGTCGATGCAGGCCCCCCCTTTTCCGCGCTCTTCACGCTCTGGCTGTCGATGATTGCGGCCGTCGGGCTGACCTCGCGTCCAGCCTGCTCCCGGCACAGCACGTAGAGCGCGTGGTGGATCCGATCGAGTGTGCGGTCCTCGTCCCAGCGCCGTAGGTAATCGTTCACCGTGCTCCGCGGCGGCAGGTCCTTCGGCAGCGCCGCCCACTGGCAGCCGGTGCTCAGGATGTGCATCACCCCATTCAGCACCGCGCGCACGTCGATCGTCCGCTTGTTGCCACCGCCCTTCGCATCCGGGATCAGCGGGCCGATGATCGACCATTCCTCGTTGGTCAGATCACTCGGATAGCGCAGCTTGCTGCGGTCGTATTTTGGCCGGTTCTCGGGCGCCCACATGAACACCCGTCTTCCCCAACCCGCCGACTTCAGCCAATCACAACCGATTCAGATCACTCAATCTCTTCCCGGATGGACACTAAGGCTATGTGCACCAGGCATGAACGCAGAACAGCGTGTTGACGAGCCGTAGGTCCTCGGCTGTGTTGAAGGACACTTCGAGCACCTTGGGGCTGGCAAGTACGACGGCAGGACAGCAGGCACGTGAAGCCGCGACGTTGAGTCGTTCGCGGCTGAACAGGAAGCCAATGCTGCGGGGAATATCCTCGGCCGCTGAGCTCGTCATCGACACCAATACAACGGCGGCCTCCTTGGCCCAAGAACTTGTCCACCGTGCCAACGCGTGCGTTGTCGGGCAGCGCATTGCGGAGCGCGTTCACTTGGACGTTCCAAAGCGCGACAACCAACACGTCATCCGCTATGATTGGATGCTCGATCCCATGCCGGTCGCGCCAGCTGTGGCGCATCAGGTCGTGCTAGATAGCTATCACCTCCGCCACTTCCTCGTCGAAGCACTGTGAGCGACCCTCACGAGCTACCTCGTAGAACTTCAGCCCATGCGACATGAGTGCCGGATGGGCAGCCTGGGCAAGGAGCAAGGCCTGCTGCCCGCACGCCAGGTAGGCTGACAGCCGCCCCTCATAGATTGCATCCGAAACCCTTGCCCAAGGCTGATCGCGCCAGCATCCTTACCGAGGCCCGCTCCGGGGCCACCGTCTGTCAGGGCTGTGCCATGCCCTCGCGCCGGGTTCACAGCCACTACCAGCGCAGCCTCGGCCATGGACAACGAGCCCCGTAGCGGGACAGATCAACCGCATCAAAATGCTTAAGCGAACCATGTACGGCCGAGCATGCCCCAATTTCCTCCATGCCCGCGTCCTCCATGCCGCGTGATACCGAAACAGCAGCACGGAAAGCGCGGGAGAACCAAAACAACCTCAGCATCGACAGCATCCGCTTCGGTTGGCTACGGGCCCGTCAATCACATCATACGCTCGCCGTCATTCCATCAGAAATTCAAATGTGCTCGCTGCTTTCTGCAACGGCAGCCAGCTTGTCAGCGCTATGTTGGAGAGCTTGATTCATCAAAAGCAAACCTGCTGACAGCCGTGCCAGGTACCGCGCTGCTCGCGCTCGTACGGCCTGCTGATCGTGCTGATCGTCTGGCAAGGTGCAGCCGGCGAGCGTGATGGCGGTGCCGACGATCCGAGCTTCCAGCGCCGCGATCGCCTCATCGCAAGACTTCGCTTTGGCATAGACTTGGTCGGCAAGCTCGCCAGCCTGATCAATCTCCGTCTCGACCTGATCGCCATCGGTCAGCACCGAGCCGATCTCAGCCGGGGGATCAGGTTCCTCTCCCGCGAGCATCGCCATGAGACCGATGGAAGCAACCAGGGTGTGCACTGGCCCATCGTTACCACCACGCGCGGCGAAAGCTCCAAACGCCACCGCCAAAGCGGCTTCGCCCAGAACCTCGCCACCCTCCGCATCCAGCTGCCCGATGAGGGTCGGATCATCACCGCCCACAGGCGGCTGGTCTACCTCGTCCGTGGGATACGGCAACTTGCCGTCAGCGATTGCCTTGGCGACCACAGCAAGGGCCTGGTGGAGCTTCGGGTCCGGTGACAGCGCCATGGAGCAATCCTTGATCTGGAGATCACCCGCACCTGGGTATCTTGGCACCCCACAGCAACGCTGGCCTGGCAAGCTTGCCCCCATGGAATGGCGCGCCGGCTACCACGGCCACGACGTCTGCGGCAGTCGTCGATCAGGGTCGCTCTGTCCTGCTGTCACGTGCTCAGAGGCAAAACAAATCTAACGCAAAGCTATTCGACAAAAAATTGCGTCGAATGTTCTTGTATCAATCCTGATCCTCTGACATCTATCGACAAGAAAATGCGCCGATAGAAGGTTCACCTTGAACATCACCGAGCTGGCGGAGGTCGTGGGGGAGACGCCCCGGCAGATCCGCTACCTGATCGCTGAAGGCTTCATCCCCAATCCGGACGGCAGCCGTGCCAAGCCGGAGTATCGGGAGAGCCATGTCGAGGCGATCCGCCGCTACCAGCGGCTGCGGCAGGACTACAAGCCGGCGCAGATCCGGATCCT
>NZ_CEEDBP010000061.1:0-22938 GCF_979252845.1 Belnapia sp. AC561 | reverse complement strand
CCGAAGCCGCCGAGCTCGGCCGCGAGGGTGCTGCCGTTGCGGTCGTCGCCGATGCGGCCCCAGAAGCGGACCCGGCCGCCGAGCCGGGCGACGGCGATGGCGGCATTGGCGGCGAGGCCGCCGACGCCGAGGCTGTAGCGCCGGGCGACGGCCTTGGCCGGAGGCTGGGGGATGTCCTCCACCCAGAAGGTGTGGTCGGCCACCAGATGGCCGAGGCAGATGACGAGCGGGGCACTATCGGTCATGCGCCCGGAGTGTAGCGGAAATGCCGGGGCCTCAGTCGATGCGGATATTCGCCATTTGCACCATCTCGGCGAAGAAGCCGATCTGCTGCTCGCGGAAGGCGGCGAATTCCTCGACCGTATTGGCCCGCGTCAGGGCGCCGAGGCCGCCCAGGCGCTCGGCCACCGTGGCGTCCCGGATGGTGGCGTTGAGCTCGGCATTGAGCCGGGCGATGGCCTCGGCCGGGGTGCCGGCGGGGGCGAAGACGCCGTTCCATTCCCAGGTCTCGAAGCCGGGCAGGGTCTCGGCGAAGCCGGGGATGCCGGGAAGCTGGGCGATCGGCGCCGGGCCGCAATGCGCCAGGCAGCGGGCCTGGTTGGCCTGGGTGACCGGCAGGGTGGCGGGGACGTTGCTGAACTGCAGCGGGACGCGGCCGGAGGTGAGGTCGTTCCGCGCCGCCGCGATCTCGCGGTAGACCACGTGGTTGATGCGGATGCCCGCCCGGTGGTTCAGCAGCTCCAGCGAGACGTGCTGGACGGTGCCGATGCCGGTGGAGGCGCAGTCGAGCGTGCCGGGACTGGCCTTGGCATGGGCGATCAGCTCCGGGACCGTCTTCGGGCCGAAGCCATTGGTCGCCATCAGCGTATTCGGCGTGACCATGGCGAGGAAGACCGGCAGCAGCTCGCGCCGCGTGTCGTAGGGCAGCCTGGCGCCGAAGAGCGACGGATTCACCGAATGGGCCGTCGCGTCGTAGAGCAGCGTATAGCCATCGGCCGGGGCGCGGGCGACTGCCTGGGCGGCGATGGTGCCGGCGGCGCCGGGGCGGTTCTCGACCGCGAAGCCCTGGCCGAGGCGTTCGGAGAGCCTGGCGAAGATGATGCGGCAGACGACATCGGCGGTGCCGCCGGGGCTATAGGCATTGATGACGCGGACCGGGCGGGCGGGATAGGCGGACTGGGCGCTGGCGAGGGCGGGAGAGAGGAGGGCCCCGGCCAGCAGGCTGCGGCGTGCGATCAAGGTCATGGCGGCCTCCCCGGTTTCGTCTTGCTTGGGCGTCAGTCTGGCGCGGCCCCGGGGAGGCGGCAAGCTAGAGCGAGGCGCCGCCGTCGACGGCGAGTTCCGCGCCGGTCATGTAGCTGCTGTCGTCGGAGAGCAGGAAGAGCACGAGCCTGGCGACTTCCTCCGCCGTGCCCTGGCGGCGCATCGGGACGGACTGCAGCCGCGTCGCATTCTGCTCGGGCGTGCGGACATCGAGCATCTTGGTGTCGATCGGGCCGGGATGGACGGAGTTCACCCGGATGTTGCGCGGGGCGAGGTCGACGGCCGCCGCCTTGGTCATGCCGCGCAGCGCCCATTTCGTCGCGCCATAGGCGAAGGCGCCGGGCGAGCCGCGCAGCCCGGCGGTCGAGGAGATGTTGACGATGGCGCCGCCGCCGGCGCGTTCCATCGCTGGCACCACGGCCTTCATGCCGAGGAAGCAGCCGAGCTGGTTGATGCGCATGTGGCGCTCGAACAGCGCTGCATCGGTCTGCATCAGCGTGGCGGGCTGGTAGATGCCGGCGTTGTTCACCAGGCCATGCAATCCTCCCCCGGGCTTCCCGCTCAGGGCCTCGGCGGCGGCGACGGCGGCGGCCCAGCCGGCTTCCTCGGTGACGTCGTGGTGCAGAAATTGCGCGGCGGCGCCGAGGCTGCCGGCCAGCGCCTCGCCTTCCGCGGTGAGCACATCGGTGATGACGACGCGGCCACCCTCGGCGACGATCATGCGGGCCTCGACGGCGCCCTGGCCGCGGGCGCCGCCGGAGATGAGGATGGTCTTGCCGGTGAAGCGGGACATGGCGGTTTCCTCCTGGCGTTTGCGCCGATGCTGCGGTGCGATGCCAGTTGGCGTCAACGACGTCGCGCGAGGCGATCGCATTGACAGGGCCGGTGGCGGCTGCAAGCGTTCGGGCAAGAACACGGGAGAAACGGAATGGCCTCGCCACTTGCATGGCAGGAATCCCATGTGGCCGTCGCCGGCCTGCAGCTGCGGCTGCGACGGGCGGGCAGGGGCCAGCCCTTGCTGGTGCTGCACCGGGATATCGGCACGCCGGACCAACTGCCCATCTATGCCGCGCTGGCCGAGCGGTACGACCTGCTGCTGCCGGAGCATCCGGGCTATGGCGCCTCCGAACGCGCGGCCTGGATGCGGCATCCGCGCGATCTCGTCGCAGTGTACCAGGGGATGCTCGCGGCGCTCGAGGTCCCGCGCGCCAGCCTGCTGGGCCTCGGCTTCGGCGGCTGGATCGCCGCGGAGATGGCGAGCCTGGCGCCGCGGGATTTCTCGAAGCTGGTGCTGGTCGGGCCGATGGGGTTCAAGCCGCCGCAGGGGGACATCCTCGACCAGGCGCTGGTCAGCCACATCGATTATGCGCGGGCGGGCTTCCATGCGCAGCGGGCCTTCGAGGCCGTGTACGGCGCCGAGCCGAGCACGGATCAGCTGGTCGAATGGGACCTTTGCCGGGAGATGAATTTCCGCCTCGCCTGGAAGCCCTACATGCATAGCCAGACCTTGCCGCATCTGCTGGGCGCGATCCGCGCGCCGGCGCTGGTGGTCTGGGGCGCCGAGGACCGGGTGGTGCCGATCAGCGCCGCCGATCGCGTCATGGCGGGGCTGAGCGGTGCGCGGCTCGCGGTGGTGCCGGATTGCGGGGCCTGCGTCGAGATGGAGCAGCCGGCGGAATTCGCCCGGCTCGTCACCGATTTCATCGGCTGAGGGGAGAGCGCCATGCACATCATGTATTTCACCGAACAGCCGATGGCGACCTATCCGGCCGACAAGGGGCTGGAGTTCGGCGCGACGGCGCTGATGTTCTCGAACAGCCACTTCGACCCGGTGCAGGGCAGCCGGCTGTACAACGAGTACATCGAGCAATACGTCCTCGCCGAGAACGTCGGCTTCGACGGCATCATGCTGAACGAGCACCACAACGCCCCGTTCTGCATGCAGGCGAAAGCCAATATCTTCGCGGCGCTGCTCGCGGGCCTGACCAAGCGCGTGAAGATCGTCATGCTCGGCAATCCGCTGCCGCTGGCGGAGAACCCGATCCGGCTGGCCGAGGAGCTGGCGATGATCGACATGATCTCGAAGGGGCGCCTCGTCTCCGGCTTCGTCCGCGGCGGCGGGCAGGAGCAGCTGGCGACGGGGGTGAACCCGGCCTTCAACCGGGAGCGCTTCGAGGAGGCGCATGACCTCATCATCAAGGCCTGGACCCAGCCGGGGCCCTTCCGCTGGGAGGGGACGCATTACCAGCACCGGGTGGTGAACCCCTGGGCGGTGCCGCTGCAGAAGCCCTATCCGCGCGTCTGGGTGCCCGGCGTCATCAGCCGGGAGACGGTGATCTGGGCGGCGCAGCACCGCTATCCCTACATCGCGCTGAACACGACCGTCGAGCAGACGCAGAAGATCTGGAAGCTCTACGACGACACCGCCGCCGAGGTCGGCTTCCAGGGCGGGCCGGAATACCACGGCTACCTCAAGCAGGTGCATGTGGCGGAGACCGAGGAGAAGGCGCTGGAGAATGCCCGGCAATTCACCTGGATGCAGGGCGAGTTCACCGGCCTCGCGCATCCCGTCTGGAGCACGCCGGCGGGCTACTCCTCGCCGGAGAACCGGCGCGGCTTCGTCGAATTCTCGACCGGGCGGGGGACCAGCCCGCGGAAGCGCCCGACCTTCGACGAGCAGATCCGCGACAAAATGATCATCGCCGGAACGCCGAAGACGGTGGTCGCCAAGCTGCGGCAGGTGATGGAGGCGACGCGGCCGGGGATCATGGCGCTCTGGGCGAACGACGGCGCCGTCAGCCAGGCCGACAGCCTGACCTGCATCCGGCTGTTCGGCGAGGAGGTGCTGCCGGCGCTGCGCGAGACGGCGAAGGCGCTCGACCTGAAGAGCCCCTTCGAGGCGGAGACGCCGGTCAGCCTCGACTACAGCACCGACCTGCGGCCGCGGGTGGCGGCGGCGGAATAGGCGCTCAGCCCGGCCAGGAGGCGCCCTCGCGCAGGGTGCCGCCGAGGAAGATGGCGACGGCCTGGCGGGTGCGGCGGTGGATCTCCGCCGCATCCGGCGCTTCCCGCTGGCCGAGCAGCATGAGGATATGCGGCTCCCCGATCACCATGCCGATCAGCATGCCCGCGACCTCCTTGGCATCCTCGACATCGAGCCAGCCGTTCTGCGCCTGGGCCTGCAGCCAGTCCTCCACCACGCCGGTGCCGCCGTTGCGCGACCGCTGCACCGCCGCCGCCAGTTCCGGCGCGCGATGCACCTCGGAGGCGATGACGCGGAACAGGGCGACGTGGCGGGGCGAGAGGATGTGGCGGGCGACCGAGTCCAGCACGCGGATCAGCGCCTCGGCGTCGCCCGGCTCGGCGGATTCGGTCGTGACCTGCATGGGGGCGCAGAAGCGCCCGACCACGGCATCGAACAGCGCCTCCTTCGAGGGATAGAGCTGGTAGAGGGTCTTCTTCGACATCCCCACCGCCTGCGCGACCTCGTCCATGTTAGCGAGGGCATAGCCGTGGCGGAGGAAGACCTCCTCCGCCGCCTGCACCAGGGCGCTGCGCCGCTCGGCCTCGCTCAGCCGCCGCGGCAGGGTGGTGGTGGACATGGCCGATCCTGCTCCTGCCGAAGGCTCAGCGCCGCGTCGCGGCGATGGGCCGCGCCGCGACCTGGCGGGGCTCGGCGGCCACCATCGTCCGCTGGCTCCAGCCGCCGCCGAGGGTCTTGTACAGCGTAACGAGATTCTGCAGCCGCGCCAGCCTCAGGCTGATGAGCTGCTGCTGCGCGGTGAAGAGCGCGCGCTGGCTGTCGAGCGGGGCCTGGTAGGTATCGAGCCCGCTGCGGAAGCGGAGCAGCGAGAGGCGATAGGCATCGGCATAGGCCTCCACCAGCCGGGTCTGGGCGGCGATCTGGTCGTCGTAGGTGCCGCGGGCGGCGAGGGCATCCGCCACCTCGCGGAAGGCGATCTGGATCGCCCGCTCATACTGGGCGACGTTGCGGTCGCGCTGCAGCTTCGAGAGGTCGAGGTTGGCCTGGTTGATGCCGCCGTTGAAGATCGGGAGGTTGATCGCCGGCGCGAAGGTCCAGGCGCTGGACCCCGCCTGGAACAGCCGGTTGAGGCCGGAGCTGGCCGAGCCGTAGCTGGCGGTAAGGCTGAGGGAGGGGAAGAAGGCGGCGCGGGCGGCGCCGATATTGGCATTGGCGGCGATCAGGTTGTGCTCGGCCGCCAGCACGTCCGGCCGGCGCAGCAGCAGTGCGGAGGTGAGGCCCGCCGGGATGCGGGCCGGCAGCAGCGGGGTATCGAGGGTGGCGGCCGGCATCAGCGCATCCGGCACCGGCTGGCCCACCAGCAGGTCCAGCGCGTTGCGGTCCTGGGCGAGCTGGCGGGTATATTGCGCCAGGTTGGCCTTGGCGGTTTCCACCGCGGTCTGCGCCTGGCGCAGCGCGAGCGCCGTCGCGGTGCCGCCGTCGAAGCCGGCCTTGGTCAGCTTGTAGGCATCCTCCTGGTTGGCGAGGGTCGAGCGGGTCAGCGCCAGCAGCTCCTGGTCCGCGGCGATGGCGAGCCAGGCATTGCCGACCTGGGAGACCAGGCTGAGCTGGGTGCTGCGTCGCGTCTCGGCATAGCCGAGGTAGAGCTGGAAGGCCTGGGCGGTGAGGCTGCGGACCCGGCCGAAGAGATCGATCTCGTAGGAGGTGAAGCCGATCCCCGCGCTCCATTGCCGGACGTTCAGGCCGCGGGTGCTGCTGGTGCCGCCGGCGCCGGGGATGAGCGCGGCGAAGGAGGAGGAGGCGACCGGGGTGCGGGTCGCGGAGAGGGCGCCGCTCGCGCCGAAATCCGGCAGGATGGCGCCGCGCTGGACGCGGAACTGGGCTTCCGACTCCTCGACGTTGAGGGCCGCGGTGCGGAGGTCGCGGTTCTCGGCCAGCGCCAGGCCGATGACCTGCTGCAGGCGGTGGTCGCGGAAGAAATCCTCCCAGCCGATGTTGTCGGCGGTGACCTCGGGCGCGCCGCCCGTGGTGCTGACCGCCTGCGGCGGCAGGCGATAGGCCGGGCCCTCCGGCCAGCCGCTGGGGATGGGCGCGGCCGGCCGGATGAAGTCGGGGATCAGGCTGCAGCCGGACAGCAGCAGGCTGGCGAGGGCGATTGCCGGAAGCGGGGTGCGGCGCATGGTCATTCTCCCGCCGCGGGCTGGGCCCGGGGCACGGGTTGGGCATCGGATACGGAGTTCGCTTCCTCCTTCGGCGCCTCGCCGACCTTGAAGAGCCGGAGGACCACCAGGAAGAAGACCGGCACGAAGATCAGGGCGAGGATGGTGCCCGAGAGCATGCCGCCGATGACGCCGGTGCCGATGGCATTCTGCCCGCCGGAGCCGGCGCCGGTGGAGATGGCCAGCGGCATGACGCCGAGGATGAAGGCGAGCGAGGTCATCAGGATGGGCCGCAGCCGCTGGCGCGCCGCGGTGATCGCGCTGTCGATCAGGCTGGCGCCCTTGTCGTGTTCCTCCTTGGCGAATTCCACGATGAGGATGGCGTTCTTCGCGGCGAGGCCGATGGTGGTGAGCAGGCCGACCTGGAAGTAGACGTCGTTGGCAAGGCCGCGGAGGGTGGTGGCGGCGACGGCGCCGAGGATGCCGAGCGGCACCACCAGCATGACCGCCGCCGGGATCGCCCAGCTTTCATACAGCGCGGCGAGGCAGAGGAAGACCACCAGCAGCGAGATGGCATAGAGCACCGGCGCCTGGTTGCCGGAGAGCCTTTCCTCGAAGGAGAGGCCGGTCCATTCGAGGCCGATGCCGGGCGGCAGCTGCTTCACCATCTGCTCGATCGCGTCCATGGCGGCACCGGTGGTCTGGCCGGGGGCCGGGGTGCCGAGGATCTCCATCGAGGGGCGGCCGTTGTAGCGCTCGAGCCGGGGCGAGCCCTGGGTCCATTCGGCCCGGGCGAAGGCGGTGAAGGGCACCATCTGGCCGGCGGCGTTGCGGACGAACCAGTGCTCCAGGTCGTCGGGCGCCATGCGGGCGCTGGCCTCGCCCTGCATGTAGACGCGCTTGACCCGGCCGCGGTCGATGAAGTCGTTGACGTAGCTGGAGCCCCAGGCGGCGGAGATGGTGCTGTTGATGGAGGCGACCGAGATGCCGAGCACCCGGGCGCGTTCCCAGTCGATCAGCAGCCGGTACTGCGGCTCGTCGTCCTGGCCGTTGGGGCGGACGCCGACCATCAGCGGGTTCTGCGAGGCCATGCCGAGGAGCTGGTTGCGGGCGCCGAGCAGCGCGGCATGGCCGACGCCGCCCTGGTCCACCAGCATCAGGTCGAAGCCGGTCGCGTTGCCGAGCTCGAGAATGGGCGGCGGCGGGAAGGCGAAGATCATCGCATCCCGGTAGCCGGCGAAATGGCCCATGATCCGCCCGGCCAGCGCCTGGGCGCTGTTCTGCGGCCCGGGACGCTCGTCCCAGGGACGGAGCGTGACGAAGCCGAGGCCGGCATTCTGGCCGCGGCCGCCGAAGCTGAAGCCATTGACCGTGAGGGCGGAGGTGATGACCCCCTTCTCCTCGGTCAGCAGATAGTCGCTCACCGCGTCGAGCGCCCGCTGGGTGCGGTCCGCGGTCGCGCCGGGCGGGGTGCTGATCTGCATGAACAGCACGCCCTGGTCCTCATCCGGCAGGAAGGCGGTGGGCAGGCGGAGGAAGAGGAAGCCCATGCCGCCGACCAGCACGCCATAGACCAGCAGCCAGCGCAGCGGCTTGCGCAGCATGGCGGAAAGGCCGCGGATATAGCCGCGGTTGCCGCGGTCGAAGCTGCGGTTGAACCAGCCGGTGAGGCCGGTGGTCCCGGCGCCGTGCTTGCGCGGCTTCAGCAGGGTGACGCAGAGCGCCGGGGTGAAGATCAGCGCGACCAGCACGGAAAGTCCCATGGCCGTCGCGATGGTGACGGCGAACTGGCGGTAGATGACGCCGGTGGAGCCGCCGAGGAAGGCCATCGGCAGGAAGACCGCCGAGAGCACCAGGCCGATGCCGACCAGCGCACCGCTGATCTGGTCCATCGACTTGCGCGTGGCTTCCAGCGGCGAGAGGTGCTCCTCCTCCATCACCCGCTCGACGTTCTCGACCACGACGATGGCGTCGTCGACCAGCAGGCCGATGGCCAGCACCACGCCGAACATGGTGAGCGTGTTGATGGTGAAGCCGAAGGCCAGCAGCAGGGCGAAGGTGCCGAGCAGCACCACCGGCACCGCCAGCGTCGGGATCAGCGTCGCGCGGAAATTCTGCAGGAAGACCAGCATGACCAGGAAGACGAGGATGATGGCCTCGCCGAGGGTCTTCACCACCTCCTTGATCGAGAGCCGGACGAAGGGGGTGGTGTCGTAGGGATAGACTGCCTGGATGCCGGCGGGGAAGCTGGGGCGCAGGCGCTCGATCGTCTCGCGCACCGCGCTGTTGGTCGACAGGGCATTGGCACCGGCCGCCAGGTTGACGGCGATGGCGGCGGAGGGATTGCCGTCGAACTTGGTCGCGGTCGCGTAATTCTCGTTGCCGAGCTCGACCCGGGCGACGTCGCGCAGCCGGACCTGGGCGCCGCCGGGATCGGCCCGCAGCAGGATGCCGCCGAACTGCTCCGGGGTCTGCAGGTAGGAGGGGCCGATGATGGTGGCGTTGAGCTGCTGGCCGGGGGCGGCGGGGAGGGCGCCGAGCTCGCCCGAGGCGACCTGCACGTTCTCCGACTGGATGGCGGCGGCGACGTCGGCGGGGGTGAGGCTGTAGTTCAGCAGCTTCGCCGGGTCGAGCCAGATGCGCATGGCGTATTGCGCGCCGAACAGCTGGTAGTCGCCGACGCCGGGGGTGCGGCTCAGCGGGTCCTGCACGGTGGAGGCGATGAAGTCGCCGATGTCGCCGCTGGTCATGCTGCCGTCGGTGGAGACGAAGCCGACCACCATCAGGAAGTTGCGGGTGGCCTTGGCGACGCGCAGCCCCTGCTGCTGCACCGCCTGGGGCAGGCGGGGGACGGCGAGCTGGACCTTGTTCTGGACCTGCACCTGGGCGGTGTCCGGATCGGTGCCCTGGGCGAAGCTCAGGGTGATCTGGGCGCTGCCGTCCTTGGCGGATTGGGAGGAGAAGTACAGCAGGTTGTCGAGGCCACTGAGCTGCTGCTCGATCACCTGCACCACCGTGCTCTGCACCGTCTCGGCCGAGGCGCCGGGATAGACGACGGTGACCGAGATGGCGGGCGGCGCGACCGAGGGATACTGCGCGATCGGCAGGCTGCGGATCGCCAGGATGCCGGCCAGCATGGTGACGATGGCGAGCACCCAGGCGAAGACCGGGCGGTCGATGAAGAAGCGGGACATGCGGGGCTTCCCTTAGCGCGCGGCGCGCTGGGTGGGGGAGCCAGGGGCGCCTCCGGCACCGGGGGCGGGCGCGGGTTGCGGGTTGTCGAGCGCCTGCTGGGTGGTTTCAGTCGCCTGGACCTGGGCGCCGGGGCGGGCGCGCTGCAGCCCCTCGACGATCACCCGGTCGTTCGGCTTCAGCCCGTCCGAGACCAGCCAGCGGTTGCCGATGACGCGGTCGGTGCGGAGCATGCGGGGTTCGACCTTGCCCTCGGCATTGACCACCATCGCCGTGGCCTCGCCCTTGGGGGTGCGGCCGATCGCCTGCTGCGGCACCATCAGGACGCCCTCGGCGGTGCCTTCCTCGATCCGGGCGCGGACGAACATGCCGGGCAGCAGGGTGCCGTCCGGGTTGGGGAAGACGGCGCGGAGGGTGACCGAGCCGGTGCCCTGGTCGACGATCACCTCGCTGAACTGGAGCCGGCCGGGCCGGGCATAGTCGCTACCGTCTTCCAGCGTGAGATGGACCTCGGCCTGGTCGTCGGCGACGCGGCGGAGCCGGCCGGCGGCCAGCTCGCGCCGCAGCCGCAGCAGGGTGGAGGAGGGCTGGGTGACGTCGACATAGATCGGGTCGAGCTGGGTGATGGTGACCAGCGAGGTGGCCTGGTCGGCGGTGACGAGGGCGCCGGCGGTGACCGAGGAGCGGCTGGTGCGGCCGGGGATGGGGGCGACGACCTTGGTATAGCCGAGGTTCAGCCGCGCCGTGGTGACGCTGGCCTTGGCCGAGGCGACGTCGGCTTCCGCCTGGCGGAGGGTCGCCAGGGCATTGTCCAGGTCCTGCTGCGCGACGGCGCGGGCGCGGACCAGCGGCTGGTAGCGGTTGACGGTGCTGCGGGCGGAGACGACGGCGGCCTCGGCCCGGGCCTGGCTGGCCTGGGCGCTCTGCAGGCTGGCCTCGAAGGGCGCCGGGTCGATCTGGTAGAGCGGCTGGCCGGCGGTGGTCTGGGCGCCCTCGGCGAAGAGCCGTTCCTGGATGACGCCGCCGACCTGGGGGCGGACCTCCGCGGTGCGGAAGGGCGTGGTGCGGCCCGGCAATTCCGTGGTGATGGCGACGGTCTCGGGCTTCACCGGCAGCACGGTGACGGCCGCCGGCGGCGGGGCGGCGGGCTTCGGCGCCTCGTCCTTGCAGCCGGCGAGGGCAAGCAGGACGAGCGGCAGGGTGGCCAGGCCGGCGCGGGCCAGCGGCGCGCGGGAAAGCGAGGCGCGCGGAAGGGGGGCCGCGGCGGCGCGGTGGGGGGCGGGGTCGCGGGGCATCGGGAGCTTCCGGTTGGTAAGGAAACCCAATAGTTTCCGAGCGCGGAAACTCCATGGTTTCCAATGGAGGGTCAAGCCGCGGACGGGTGACGCTGCGTAACGGCGCGCCGGCCTGCGGGCTCAAAGACAGCGTTTCGGCGGGCTTCGCGGTCCGGCGGGGCGGCGCGCATCTTTTCGTGATGCGGCGCAGCATGGCGAAAGGCCCGGCCGCCGCGGTGCCATCGGGCCGGGGGTCCTCGCCCTTCGCGGCGGAAGTGCTATGTTGCAACACATGGAACTGACCCCTGAGCAGATCGCCGCGGCCAAGGCCAGCGGCTGCACCTTCCTTCCCGCCACCGACGAGCAGGTCGCCCGGCTGACGATGCAGCGGCGGATCTTCACCATCGCCGGCCAGCCGCATGTGGCGACCCGCAACGAGGGCGCCGTGAAGGAGACGCATGGTGCCATCGCCATGCTGATCGCCGGCGAGGCGCCGCGCGTCGAGGAGACCGCGCAGCAGGCCGTCGCTGCGGATGCCGAGGCGGCGCTGGAGATGGCCGGCGAGAATGCCGCCTCGCGCGGCGGCGCGCAGGTGGTGCGGCGCGGCGGCCCGGCCCGGCCGCGGGCGCCCTGGCGGAATACCAAGCGGGTCTGAGCCACCCGCCGCGGAGTCCCGGGCGGGTCGCCCTGGCCTGTGGCGACGCTTGCTCGGATGGGAGGCGCGGCGCGCGATGGATCTCAGGACGCCCGGCCCGCCGCGGCCGGTGATCGCCGGGCGGACCTGGACGGAGACGCTGCGGGCGACCATCGCCGACGACATCATCCGCGGCCATCTCGCCCCCGGCATGCCGCTGGAGGAGGCGGAGATCGCCCGGCGCTTCGGCGTCTCCCGGACGCCGGTGCGGGAGGCGCTGCGGGACCTCGCGGCCTCCGGCCTGGTCGAGACCCGGTCGCATCGCAGCGCGCTGGTGGCGCGGCCGACGCCGGCGCGGCTGCGCGGCATGTTCGAGGTGATGGCGGAACTGGAGGCGCTCTGCGCCGCGGCGGCGGCGGCGCAGATGACCGAGGCCGAGCGGCGGGCGCTGCAGGCGCTGGACGCGGGCTTCGCCGGGCTGGTGCGGGCGGCGGACCCAGAGGCCTATCACGAGGCGAACGAGCGCTTCCACAACGCGGTCTATGCCGGCAGCCACAACGACTACCTGGCCGAGATCACCCTGGCGACGCGGGATAGGCTGTCGCCGTTCCGGCGGGCGCAGTTCCGCGCGGCGGGGCGGCTGGCGCAATCCCGGGCGGAGCACGGCCGGGTGGTGGCGGCGATCCTGCGCGGGGATGCGGCCGCCGCCGCGCGGGAGATGCGCGGGCATATCGCGATCGTCGAGACGGCCTGGGAGCGGTATGCGGGCGGGCAGTGAGGCGGCCCGCCGCTTCCCGCCGCCATGGGGTCAGGCGTGCTGGTCCGCGAGGAGCCGGGCCAGCGGCGCGCGCAGCCGATAGGCCAGGCCCGCGGCGTGCCATTCCGAAGCGGCACTGCCGCCGAGCTGCTGCAGCGTCGCCTCGAGCACCCGCGAGCCGAAGCCCAGCCTGGCCGGCAGTCCCGGCACCGGCGGGCCGCCGGTCTCGATCCAGTCCAGCAGCAGCACCTCATCCGCCGGATCGACCGACCAGGTGACCCGCACGCAGCCGCCCGGCGCCGAAAGGGCGCCGTACTTGGTCGCATTCGTCGCCAGCTCGTGCAGCACCATCGCCAGCGGCTGCGAGGCCTCCGCCGAGACCAGGAGGCTCGGTCCCTCGAGCTTCGCGCGGGCCCGGCCGCCGGTCGCATCCAGCTCGATGAAGCCCGCGAGCTCGCCCTCGATCAGGGTGCGCAGCAGCGTCCCGCCCCAGCGGCCTTCCGCGAGCAGCGTCTGCGCCCGCGCCAGGGCATTGACGCGGCCCTCGATCGCCCGGGCGAAGGTGGCCGCATCCGTCTTCGGCGTCAGCCGGAGCGCGGCCTGCACCACCGCGAGCGCATTCTTGGCGCGATGGTCCACCTCCCGCGCCAGCAGCGCCTGGCGCTCCTCGGCCCGCCGGCGGTCGGTGATGTCCTGCACCGCGGCGACGGCCCGCGCCGGCTGCCCCGCCACGCCCGGCAGCAAAGCCAGGGAGACGAGGACCCAGCGCGACCCGCCCTCCTGGTGCAGCAGCCGCATCTCCCCGCGATAGGGGCGTCCCTCGGCCATCGCCTCGCGCAGCCCGCCTTCGCTGGCGGCGCGGTCCGCGGGGTGGATCAGCTCGAGGAGGGTCGTGCCGCCGACCAGCGCCGCCTCCGGGCGGCCCAGGATCTCGCAGAAGCAGCGGTTCGCCCGGATGAGGCGCAGCGTGGCGGCATCGGCCTGGACGTTGCCGACGACGGAGGTCTCGAAGATGGCGCGGAACTCGGCGGCGCTGGCGGCGAGCGCATTCGCGGCAGACTTGCTTTCGGTGATGTCGATGCTGACGCCGACGAAGCGCCCGCCGCCCAGGCCGTCGCGGTCCGCCGACCAGCGCCCGCGCGACCGGATCCAGCGCTCCGCGCCGGTATCGGCCCGGAGGATGCGGAATTCATGGTCATAGGTTCCGCCCGACGCGGCCACGGCATTCGCCGCGGCCATCGCATGCACCCGATCCTCGGGATGGACGCGCGCGAGCCAGGCATCCCAGCCGAATTCATGCGGCGCCGCCGCCGCCGGCAGGCCGTAGAGCCGGGCCTGCGAGGCGCTCACCACCGACAGGCCCGTCTGCGGCGTGACCTCCCAGATGCCGATCTGGCCTGCCTCCTGCGCCAGCCGCAGCCGTTCCTCGCCTGCCGCCAGCGAGGCGGCGACCTGGTCGAGCTCGCGGATCGAGATCGGCCCCGGCGGCAGCCCCGGCGCCGGGGCCGCCCCGATCTCCGCCGCCGCGCGCCCGAGCGCCCGGATCGGGCGGGCGAGGCGGCGGCCATAGAGCAGCGCGGCGGCGACCGAGGCCGCGATCGCCGCCAGCCCGACCGCCCCGAGGGAGAGCACCGACCGCCGCAGCGGGGCATCGAGGACCGCCTTCGGCACGCCGAGGGCCACCCGCCAGCCCCAGTTCGGCAGGCGGACATAGGCGCCCCAGACCGGCACGCCGGCGACGTTCACGCTGCGCACCGTGCCCTCGGCCGCGCTGGAGTTCTCCCGCAGGGCGGCATTGGCCAGGCTGCCGACGAAGCGGCCGTGGTCGGGCCAGCGGGCCACGATGTGGTCGTCCCGGTCCAGGATGGAGACGGCCCAGCCCGGCGGCAGCCGGTGGCCGGCCAGGAGCGACGCCAGGGACTCCGCCCGGATTGCGACGTTGAGCGCGAAAGCGACCTCCCCGGCCTGGAGCGCCGGCGCGTCCAGCAGGACATAGGGCCGTGGGTCCGTGGTGCCGGTGTAGAGGCCGGAGACGCAGAGCGCGCGGGTTCGGAAGACGCAGGCATCCGCGGCGAGGACTTCCCGGGCGGTGGTGACCGGGAGGGGCGTGCCGAAGGGGAAGAGCGTATTGACCAGCTGCTGTCCCCGGCGGTCGCGCAGGACGATGGCGCCGCCTTCCGGCACGACCTGCATGGCCTGCGCCTGGAACCCGCGGAAGTCGCCGTCCTGCAGCGCCGGGGAGGTCGCCAGGGCCTTGAGCACGCCGCCGAAGCCGGCGAGCTCGCCGTCGAGCTGGAGGGCCAGGCTGCGCGCGACGAGCATCGTCTGCTGCTGGTTCTCGCGCTTCTCCCCCTGCAGCGAGGTCCAGGCGACGAACCCGACCAGGCCCCAGAGGGGGATGACGATCGAGAGGGCAAAGGTCGCGAGATGGGCCCAGATGGGGCGCGCGCGGCGACGGGATGCGCGGGAGGACGCTTCCACCAAAATTACTGTGCCCGTCCCCAGATCCAACGCGACGGGATGTCAGCGCAAGCGTTGCATCCCGTCGAGTGTTGGCGACTATAATCGCGTGCTGTTGATTATTCCAGAAAGAAGCAAAAACAAAAACGAAGAATGGGAACCTCTCAAAATATTCTAAAATTGCATCAACGGGCTAAATTCTTGGGCTTTGCCGATCGGGCACGGGGCCTTGGGCAGGGGGCCTCGGACAGGAATGCCTTTCCTCCCCGAGGCCTTGCTTCTACCGCGCCCGCAGCAGCTCCGGCACCCGCAGCAGGATCAGCTCGTTGTCGTCGGCCCGCGTCAGGTGCCGCCCGGCGCTGAAGGGCAGGTTGTTGTCGTTGCCGACGATGATGTGGTCGGCATCCACCACCGCGACATTCTCGATGGTGAAGAAGGGGAAGCCGAAGCGGTCGGCGGGCAGGCCGGCGGCGCGGTCGCCGCGGGTGCGGGCGAGGCCCTCCGGGTCGCGGATCGCCATCAGGTCGATATGGCCGAGCTTCCGCACGAAGCCCTCCGCGTCGGTGGCGCCGAGGTCGACGACGTAGATCCGCTTCAGCCGCGCGGGATTGGCGAAGCAGCCGGGCGGGTTGCTGCCGGCGGCGCAGGCGAGCGAAGGGTCGCCCTCGCCGTCGTCGCGCTCGATGACCAGGGCGCGGCGGTCGTCGATCATGTTGAAGTCGCCGATCGAGGTGGTGCCTTCCTCGGTGCGGTAGCGCAGGACGCGGCCGGTCCAGGCGGCGCGGGCGGTGTCGAATTCGACGATGCGGAGGAAGCGGCCCTCGGCGGCGCCGGCGGGGGTGAGGAGCGGCTTCTCTAGCAGCGCGTAGAGCCGGCTGCCGTCGGGGCTGGCGGCGAGGCCTTCGAAGCCGCCGCTACGGGCGGAGTCGAAGGCGGTGGTGGCGGCGGGGCTGGCGGGCAGTTGCAGCGCGGGGTGGTCGGGGCTGCGGATCGGGCGGCCCTCGATGGTGGTCTCGATGACCTGCTGGACGCGGCCCTCGCGGTCGAGCCTAATCAGGAAGGGGCCGAATTCCTCGCCGATCCAGAAGCCGTCGGCGGTGGGCTGGATCGATTCCGGGTCGAAGTCGCTGCCCGTCAGGTAGCGGCGCTCGGTGCCCTCATGGGCGATGCGGAAGGGGATGCGGCGGTCGGGGTCGGAGAGGAAGATGGTCTGTTCGACCGCGACCTGGCCGCTGCGGAAGTCGGGGCGGATGCGGTGGAGCATCAGCAGCGCATCGGGGCTGTTGCGCTTGTTGCCGAAGCCGTTGTCGGTGAGGACCCAGTAGGCGCCGGGGGCGCCCTCGACCGGCTTGATGCCGGAGAAGCCCTGGGTGGCCTGGCCGGTGAAGGGCAGGGCGAGACCGGTGGGCCGGCCGGCCGGGGCGGGGCCGGTGGTGCCGGGGATGCTGGCCGGGCGGTCGGTGCGGAGGTTGCCGGGGCCGGTGAATTTGCCGGCCGACCGGGCGTCCTGCGGAGCATCGGCGGGGGGCTGGGCCATGCTGTCGGCCGGCAGGATGGCATGGCCGGCGAGGGTCGCCTCGAAGCTCGTATCGGCCCGGGCGGCGGGTGCCAGCAGGATGGCGGCGGTGGCGAGGAGCAGCAGCTTGCGCATGGGGTCCAGTCCAGATCGGGTGCGGCGCTGCTCCTAGCCGCCGCATGTTGCAGGGACTTGGCGGTTGGGCGTCAGTTGGAAGTCAGCGGCCGGTAGCGCCAGATGCTGGCGGGGGGGAAGTTGCGCGGGGTCCAGCTTTCCCGCACCGCGCTCAGCCCCAGCCTGCGGTACGGCAGCGGCGAGGTGATGCAATAGGTATAGAGCAGGAAGCCGAGGCCGGGGGCGATGCGCTCCACCTGCTCGACGAAGAGGCGCTGGCGTTCCAGCGGCAGCATCACCAGCGGGATGCCGCAGATCACCGTGCCGATCGGCCCGGCCAGGCGGGGCCGGAGGTGCTGGGGCAGGGCGAAGGCATCGGCGCAGAGGACATGCGTGCCGGGCAGGCTCTCCCGCAGGTGGTCGGCCATCTCGGGGACGATCTCGACCAGGACCAGGCGTTCCGGGGCGATGCCGGCCTCGATCAGGGCGCGGGAGATGACGCCGGTGCCGGCGCCGATCTCGACCACCAGGCCGTCGCCACCGGCGGCGACGAGATCGGCGATGCGGCGGCAGAGGAAGCGCGAGGAGGGGACGATCGAGCCCATTTGCAGCGGGTCCGAGAGCCAGCGGCGGAAGAACAGCGGCAGGTTGGCCATGCGGAGGCGGCCGGTATCGGCAAGGCTGGTGGATTGCATGGCGGGTCCTTCGGTGGTGCTCATGGCAGGGCCTCGGCGGGCTGGAAGGGAGCGAGGGCGCCGCGGAACTGGCCGAGCGAGGCTTCCCAGGAGAAGCGCTCGGCATGGGCGCGGGCGGCGGCACGGTCGCAGGCGAGGGCGGCGAGGCAGGCGGCGCGGAGATCCTGGTCCAGCACGCCGACGCGCGGGTCCGTCACCACGTCCAGCGGGCCGGTGACGGGGAAGGCGGCGACCGGGGTGCCGCTGGCCATGGCCTCCAGCAGGACCAGGCCGAAGGTATCGGTGCGGGAGGGGAAGACGAAGACATCCGCCCCGGCATAGCTGCGGGCGAGCGCCCCGTTGTCGCGGAAGCCGAGGAAGTGGGCCTCCGGGAAGCGGGCCTCGAGCGCGGCGCGCTGCGGGCCGTCGCCCACCACCACCTTGCTGCCGGGCAGGTCGAGCGCCAGGAAGGCGGCGATGTTCTTCTCCACCGCGACCCGGCCGGCATAAAGGAAGATGGGGCGGGGCAGGCCGGGGAAGGCCTCGGTCGCGCGGTTCTCCGGGCGGAAGCGGGCGAGGTCGACGCCGCGGGTCCAGGGGCGCAGGCGCCGGAAGCCGCGGGCGGTGAGTTCGGCGCGGAGGCTGGGCGTCGCCGCCATGGTCGCCTGGGCGGGGCCGTGGAAATGCCGCAGCAGCCGCCAGGACCAGGCGGTGGGGACGCCGGCGCGGGCGCGCATGTATTCGGCGAATTTGGTGTGGAAGGCGGTGGTGAAGGGCCAGCCGCGGCGGCGGCAGATGCCACGCATGGCCCAGCCCAGCGGGCCTTCCGTGGCGATGTGCACGGCGCAGGGCATATAGGCATCGACCAGCGTCTCCAGCCGGCGGCGGGGGGCGAGGGCGAGGCGGATCTCGGCATAGCCGGGCATGGGGATGCTGCGGAAGCGGTCGGGGCCGATGACCTCCACCGTGTCGCCGGCGGCGCGCAGCATGGCGGCCATGGTCGAGAGGGTGCGGACCACGCCATTGACCTGGGGCGCCCAGGCATCGGTGACGATCAGCAGGCGGAGCGGGGTGGGCCCCAGGGGAGGACCTGACAGGGCGTCAGGCACGGGCGATGGCCAGGCGCTGGTCCTCGGCATCCGGCGCGGCGGCCTGGCGCATCTCGCGGGCCCAGTCGATCAGCTCGAAGCGGCCGTCGGCATGCTCGACCAGGGCGGTGCAGCTTTCCACCCAGTCGCCGTCGTTCATGTAGGTGATGCCGTGCACCTCCCGCATCTCGGCATGGTGGATATGGCCGCAGATCACGCCGTCGAGGCCGCGGCGGCGGGCCTCGTTGGCCAGCGCCAGCTCGAAGCGGTCGATCGCCTTGACCGCCTCCTTCACCTGGCGCTTCAGCCATTGCGAGAGCGACCAGTAGGGATAGCCGAGCCGGCGGCGGACGGCGTTGAACCAGCGGTTCAGCACCAGGGCGGCGTCGTAGGCCCAGTCGCCGAGATGGGCGAGCAGCTTGGCGTAGCGGATGACGCCGTCGAATTCGTCGCCATGGATGACCAGGAAGCGGCGGCCGTCGGCGGCCTGGTGGACGGCCTCCCGCGCCAGGCGGATGCCGGCGACCTCGAGGCCCTCCACCATCCAGTTGCGGAAGATCTCGTCGTGGTTGCCGGGGATATAGGTGACCTCGGTGCCGGCGCGGGCCTGCTTGAGGATGAGGCGGATGGCCTCGTCGTGGTCGGCGTCCCAGTACCAGGACTTGCGCAGGCGCCAGCCGTCGACGATGTCGCCGACGAGGTAGAGCTGCTCGCATTCGGTGTGGCGGAGGAAGTCGGCCAGGAAGTCGGCGCGGCAGCCGCGCATGCCGAGGTGGGTGTCGGAGAGGAAGATGCCGCGGTAGCGGCGTTTCGGGTGAGCGGCTTGCATCGCGGTGCCCTCGCTATCCGCCGGGGCGGGCCAAGGGGGCGCCCGACTCCCGGTCACGATCTCCCGGTGGCCGTAACGCGGATGCGGCGGGCGTGCGGTGAAGCCTTGATGAAAGCGTCAGGAGGGCAGGGCCGGGGAGATTCGCCGCGCGGCATCGGCTTGTCAGCGGCATGACCGGCGAATGACGGAAAACCGTCACGGGCGGTTGCGATAAGATCGGCATGTTGATCATCTTCAATCCGGCCGCGGGGCAGCGGCGGCGGCAGCGCCTGGGCCGGGCATTGGCCTGGCTCGACCGGCTGGGTTGCGCGCATCACCTGGCGGAGACGACGCATCCCGGCCATGCCATGGCGCTGGCCCGGGCGGCGGCGGCCGCGGGGGTGCCGCTGGTGGTCGCCGCCGGCGGCGACGGGACCATCGCCGAGGTCGCCGCGGGGCTGGACGGCAGCGGCGCGGCGATGGGCGTGCTGCCGCTCGGCACCGCCAATGTCTTCGCCTGGGAGCTCGGCATCCCGATCCGGCCGGAGGCGGCGGCGGCGGCGCTGGCGGCGGGGCGCTGCGGCCGGGTGCATCCCGGGATCGCCCGCTTCGGCGACGGCTCGGCGCGGCTCTTCGTGCAGATGCTGGGGGCCGGCTTCGATGCGGCGGTGGTCGAGGCGCTGGACCTGGGGCTGAAGCGGCGCCTCGGGCGCGGGGCCTATGTCTGGGGGGCGATGCGCCAGCTCGGCCGCTACGGCTTTCCGCCGCTGCGGGTGGTCTTCGCCGATGGGGCGGTGGCGGCGCGGTCGGTCATCGTCACCAAGGGGCGCTTCTATGCCGGGCGGCACCTGCTGGCGCCGGCGGCGGAGATGGCGCGGCCCGGCTTCCAGGTGGCGCTGTTTCCCGGCGCGGGGCCCTGGGCGACGGCGGGCTATGGCGCGGCGCTGCCGCTCGGGCTGCTGCCGCGCATGCCCGGGGTGGTGCTGCGGCAGGCGGACTGGCTGCGGATCGAGGGTGCCAGCGGGGGCGAGGGCGTCGCGGTGCAGGCGGATGGCGATCCGGCGGGCCGCCTGCCGGTGGAGGTGGCGACGGCGGCGGCACCGCTGCGGGTGGTGCTGGCCGGCTGAGTCCGCCTACTCGGCGGCGGCCAGGATGCGGTCCATCGCCTCGGTCCGGCCGAGCGCCCAGAGGACGGCATCGATCGGCGGGCTCTGCGTGCTGCCGGCCAGCGCGATGCGGAGCGGCTGGGCGACCTGGCCGAGCTTGACGCCCTTCACGTCGGCATAGTCGCGCAGCCAGTTCATCAGATCCTCCCGCTCCCAGGGCGCGGTGTTCAGGAACTGGGCGAGGTCGGCGAGCAGCGCCTTGACCTCCGGCGTCAGCATCGCCGCGGCCTTGGCATCCAGCTTCGGCGGGCCTTCCTGGGCGGCGAAGACCGCGGCGCCGGTCAGCTCCTCCAGCGTCTTGGCGCGTTCCTTCAGCGCCGGCATCAGCGCCTTCACCCGGTCCCCGCCCAGGGTGCCGAAGAGCACGCCGCGGGCGGCGAGGCGCTTCAGCACCTCCGCGGCCAGCCGGTCGTCGTCGGCCTGGCGGAGGTAGACGCCGTTGAGATGCGTCAGCTTGGCGTAGTCCATGCGGGAGGCGGCGCGGCCGACGTCGGACAGCTCGAACAATTCGATGGCGCGGGCGCGGTCGAGGATCTCCTCGTCGCCATGGCCCCAGCCGAGGCGGAGCAGGTAGTTGCAGACAGCCTCGGGCAGGAAGCCCTGGGCGTCGAATTCCATCACGCCCACGGCGCCGTGGCGCTTGCTGAGCTTGGCGCCGTCGGCGCCGTGGATCAGCGGGATATGGGCGAAGCGGGGGCGGGTCCAGCCCATGGCGTCGTAGACCTGGACCTGGCGGAAGGTGTTCGTCAGGTGGTCGTCGCCGCGGATGACATGGGTGATGGCCATGTCGTGGTCGTCGACCACCACCGCATGCAGGTAGGTCGGCGTGCCGTCCGAGCGGAGGATGATCATGTCGTCCAGCTCGGTGTTCTGCACCTCGACCCGGCCCTGGACCAGGTCCTCGACCACGGTCGAGCCCTCCCGCGGGGCCTTCAGGCGGATGGAGGGCTGGACGCCGGCGGGGGCCTCGGCCGGGTCGCGGTCGCGCCAGCGGCCGTCGTAGCGGGGCGGGCGGCCCTCTTTCACGGCCTGTTCCCGCATGGCCACGAGTTCCTCACTTGTACACCAGCAGTGATAGGCCCGGCCGGCGGCGAGCATCTCGCGCGCCACCTCGGCGTGGCGGGCGGCGCGGCTGCTCTGGAAGACCGGCGGCTCGTCCGGGCTGAGGCCGAGCCATTCGAGGCTGTGCAGGATCTGCTGCACCGCATCCTCGGTGCTGCGCGCGCGGTCGGTGTCCTCCACCCGCAGGAGGTACTGGCCGCCGTGGTGGCGGGCGAACAGCAGGTTGAACAGCGCCGTGCGGGCTCCGCCGATGTGCAGGAAGCCGGTGGGCGAGGGCGCGAAGCGGGTACGGACGCTCATGGGGGACCTTGGCCGAGGGGCGCCGAGCTTACCGGAGAACGGCTTGCGGGGGAAATCCGGCGCCAGGCGGGGCCTGCGGTTCCTAAGTTGAAAGAATATTATCCTAATATTTTGCAAAATATTTGCTTGAAAAATTGCAATGTGGACGTCTGTTCATGTTACCTCGAAAAATAGGACTTGCTCGCCTTTTGGTTGAAATTGCCGAGTCGCTGCTTTATTGCCCGAGTCGAATGAGTCTCCTCCTCGCCCGGCCAACCCCCCGATGGTCCGGCAAGCCCACATTCCTGGCCGCCGGATGGCTGCTCCGATGGACCTCCCATTGGCTGACGCATCTGGCGGGCGAGCGGCAGCGCCTCGCGCCCTGGCTCGCCATCGCCCTCGGTGTGGGTGTGCTGGCCTATTTCGCCCTGCCGGCCGAACCGCCGGCCGAGGTCGTCTGGGTTGCGCCACCCCTGCTGCTGCTGGCCATCTGGCTCGGCCTGCGCCGGCCGCTCGCGGGCTGGCTGCTGGGCCTGGCCGCGGCCGGGCTTTGCGGCTTCGCCGTCGCCGCCTGGCAGGCCGGGCGGCAGGCGCCGGCGCTGGAACTGCCGCGCACCGCGAGCATCGTCAGCGGCCGGGTGGTGGCGGTGGACCTGCTGCCGGAAGGGCGGCGGGTGACAATCGAGGCAGCACGGCTGGATGGCGGCGCGCCGCTCGGCCGCAGCATCCGCATCCGGCTGAAGTCGCAGGACCCGGCGCGGCCGGTGCCGGGCGACGGGATCCGGGTCCGCGCCCTGCTGCGGGCACCGATGGGGCCCTCCTATCCCGGCGGCTTTGACTTCCAGCGGGCCTCCTGGTTCTCCGGCCTCGGGGCCAGCGGCACGGCGCTGGGGGTGGCGGGGCTGACCGCCGGCGAGGCGGCGCCGCCGGCCTTCGCCGCGCTCCGCACCGGCATCGAGGCACGGGTGACCGCCGCCCTGCCGGGGCCGGCCGGGGCGGTGGCCAGCGCGCTGCTGACCGGCGGGCAGACGGCGATCGGCGGGGCCGACCTGGCGGCGATGCGGGACAGCGGGCTGGCGCATCTGCTCAGCGTCTCCGGCCTGCATATCGCCATCGTCATGGGGCTCGGCTTCTTCGTGCTGCGCTGGCTGCTGGCGCTGGTGCCCTGGCTGGCGTTGCGGCTGCCGGTGAAGGCGCTGGCGGCGGTGGCGGCGCTGGCGCTCGGCGGCGTCTACATGCTGGTCAGCGGGTCGCAGGTGCCGATGCAGCGGAGCTTCGCGACCGCGGCGGTGGCGACGCTGGCGCTGCTGGCCGGGCGGCGGGCGCTGACCTTGCGCGGGCTGGCGATGGCGGCGGCGGCGGTGCTGCTGCTGCAGCCGGCGGCGATCCTCGGCGCGAGCTTCCAGATGAGCTTCGCCGCGGTGCTGGCGCTGATCGCCGGCTGGGACTGGCTCCGGCCGCATGTGCCGGCGGCCGGGCCCCGGGCGGCGACAGGTCGAAGTCCAGGTC
>NZ_CEEDBP010000060.1:0-23424 GCF_979252845.1 Belnapia sp. AC561 | reverse complement strand
CCGGGCGGGCCGCGGCTGATGGACCTCAACCTTGCCGGCCGTGCCGCCATCGTCAGCGGCGCCAGCCGCGGCATCGGCCTCGCCATCGCCCAGCGCCTCGCCGCCGAGGGCATGCGCGTCCTGCTCGTCGCCCGCTCCGCCGAGGCGATCGAGGCTGCGGCCGCCGCCATGCCCGGCTGCGCCGCCTTCACCGCCGACCTGCGCGAACCGGCTGCCGCCGATGCCGCGGTGGCCGAGGCGGTCGCCCGCTTCGGCCGGCTTGACCTGGTGGTGAATTGCGCCGGCGCCACCCAGCGCGGCGACTTCGCCACCCTGAGTGACGAAATCTGGGCGGATGGCTATGCGCTGAAGCTTTTCGGCGCCGTCCGCCTGACCCGTGCCGCCTGGCCGCATCTGCGCGCCTCGGGCGGCACCGTGGTGATGATCGCCGGCGTCGGCGGCAAGGTCGCCAGCGCCGACTTCGCCATCGGCGGCTCGGTCAATGCCGCGCTGATGAACCTGACCAAGGCGCTGGCGGACAAGGGCGTGGCGGAAGGCGTGCGGGTGAACTGCATCAACCCCGGCAGCATCCGCACCGGGCGGCTGACCGGCCGCATCGCCACCGTCGCCCGCGAGCGCGGGCTGGACGACGAGGCCGCCGGCGCCGCCCTGGCCAAGGACACCGGCGTCGCCCGCTTCGGCGAGCCCGGCGAGATCGCCAGCATGGTCGCCTATCTCGCCAGCGACGAGGCCGGCTATGTCCAGGGCGCGATCCTGGACATCGACGGCGGCTGGGTGCGCTCTACCTAGGCCTCATCGCGCTGGCAGCGTCGCCAGCGCGCCCTGGAAGGCCTCCAGGGTCTGCGCCACGTCGCGGTCGTCATGCGCCAGCGAGATGTAGTACTTGCTGTCGCCCTTCAGGATGCCGCTGGCCCGCAGATGCGCGTTGACGTGCTTCTGCACCGCCGCATCGGCGCGCAGCGTGCCGCGGTAGTCGCGGACATCCTCGGCGGTGAAGACCACGTCGAAGAGCGGCGGCTCGCCGATCACCTGCGCCGGCACGCCGGCCCTGGCCAGCATCCCCGCCATCTCCCGCATCATGGTGCGGCCGGTCTCGAAGACCCCCTCGTAGGCGCCCGGCCGCCGCAGCACCGCCATCGTCGCCAGCCCGGCGACGGCCGCGACCGGATTGCCGGACAGCGTGCCGACCTGCATCAGGAAGCCGTCGTCGCCGACGATCCCGCGGTCGAAATGCGCCATGATATCGGCCCGCCCGGCGATCGCCGCCAGGGCGAAGCCACCGCCGATGATCTTGCCGAGGGTGCAGAGATCGGGGGTCACGCCGTAGTAGGTCTGGGCGCCGCCATAGGCGAAGCGGAAGCCGGTGACCACCTCGTCGAAGATCAGTGGGATGCCATACTGCGTGGCGAGGTCGCGCAGCCCCTGCAGGAAGCCCGGTGCCGGCGGGATCAGCCGCTGGAAGGGCTCGACGATGATGGCGCCGAGCTCGTCGTGATGCTCGGCGATCAGGCTGCGGGCCGTCTCCAGGTCGTTGAAGGGGGCGACCAGCACCTCCTCCTGCACCGATTTCGGAATGCCGGCGCTGTCCGGCACCGCATTCGGGAAATTCGCCAGGCTCTTCGGCGCCAGGCTCATCAGCCCCCAGTCGGACATGCCGTGGTAGCCGCCCTCGAACTTCAGGATGCGGTCACGCTTGCGGAAGGCCCGCGCCACCCGCAGCGCATACATGTCCGCCTCGGAACCGGTGCTGACGAAGCGGACCTGCTCGGCGCAGGGCAGCGCCTCGACGATCTCCTCGGCGAGGCGGATGCCATGCTCGTTGTTGGCGAAGAAGGTGGTGCCGAGCGGGATCTGCGCCTGCACCGCGGCGATGACATCCGGATGGCCATGGCCGATGAACATCGGGCCGGAGCCCAGCAGGAAATCCACGTATTCATTGCCGGAGACATCCCAGACCCGGCCGCCGCGCCCCTCGCGGATGATCATGTCCGAGGCGAAGTTGCCGAAGCCCCCCGCCGGCAGCACGCGCTTCGCGGTCTGCACCAGGGCCTGTTCGGACTCGCTGCGGGCCATCACGTTCATCGGGGCAAACTCCTTCGCTGCGCTGCGGCCAGCCTAGGACCCCGCCGCCGCCGGGACCAGCCGGATACGGTGCTCCGCCGCCGCCTCGATCGCCGCCCGGCTGAACAGCAGCGGCACGTACTCCTCCCGCGCCCAGAGCGGAAAGAGGTCGCGGTAATGCGGGCTGGCGGGATCGCCGGACTGGCCCGGGCTGTTGATAGTGAAGCTGGCGTCCCAGTCGCCGACATCCACCACCATCCGCCAGGAGACGCCGGAGACCACGCGGAAGTCCTTCGCCCGCCAGCCGTTGTTGTTGATGGTGAGGTTGGAGCCGCCCTTGGGTGCCGGCCCGGCATCGAGCCGCCCGGCCAGCTGCGGCGCCAGGCGCGACAGCGGATGCTCGAAATAGCCCTGGTGCAGCCGGCCCCAGGCCCAGCCCGCCGGATCCGGTCCGAGCAGCGCCGCGGCCTCGGCCCAGGCCGCCGCCAGGGTCCTGTCGAACAACGCCGCCCGGTCGGCGGCCGCGGCCGCCTCCACCAGCGCGAGGATGAGCTGCGTATCCGGCACGCCGACCATCGCCGCCATGCCCTCCGGCGCCCAGTCCCGCATCACGCCCGGGACCAGATGCTTGGCGAACCAGATCTCGAACAGCGCCGCCGGCCCGCTCTCGCTCCCCAGCCGGTGGTCCCAGCCGCGCAGCAGCGCGACCGCGGCTGAATCGCCGGCCAGCAGGGCACAGAGCCGCCGGGCCGGCACGCAGGTCACGTCGGTCTGCAGCCCCAGCGTCTCCGCGACGGACCACCGCCGGTCGCCGGCCAGCATCTCGGACAGCCGGTCGTAGCGTGCCGCATCGGTCCATTCGAAGCCGGTCTTCTTCTCCCGGTGGTCGTAATCCGCCGGCAGGTTCATCTGGTTGGCCGAGCCGAGCCAGCCGCAGTTCGGGTTCGCTGCCCGTGGCAGGTCCGAGGATCGCCGCAGCCCCGCCCATTCGTGCCGCCCGTCGCCCGGCACCGGCAGCAGCCCGTCCCAGCCCGGCCGGATCGGCACCATCCCCGCCGCCGCCCAGCCGATATTGCCCGCGACATCGGCCACGACATGGTTGGTCGAGGGCGCGCCCCAGCCCTCCAGCGCCGCCGTGTACTCCGCCCAATCGCGCGCCTTCAGGTAGTTGAGGCTGGCGAGATAGGCCGCCGTTCCCGGCTGCTGCCAGACGCTGCGCAGCGCATAGGCGCGGTGCCGGGCCGCATCCAGATGCAGCACCGGCCCATGCCGGGTGAAGAGCAGGACCACCTCGCGCGCCGCCTCCCCCTTCACTGGGATACTCTCGACCACGCGGCGCATCCGCTCCCAGCCCATGCCGTAGCGGTAGAGCTCCGGGTCCTCCGGGCTGAGTTCGTAGACGTAGAGGTCTTCCTGGTCGGTCGGATGGATCGTGAGGGAGAAGGCGATCCGGTCGTTGTGCCCGAGGCTCACCCCCGGCACCGCGGGCTCCCCGGCCCCGATCACGTCCAGCCCCGGCGCGGTCAGATGCGCGACGTAGCGCAGCGAGGGCTGCTCATGCACCCGGTGCGGATCGCTGGCGAGGATGGCCCGGCCGGTGGTGGTCCGCGACGGCGCCAATGCCCAGTTGTTGCTGCCGTGGTTCTCGGCGCCGAGCGGATCGGCCGGCTCCCCGGTGCCGATCGCATTCGGCTCCGTCGCCAGCAGATAGGTCCGCAGCACCTCGGGCGGGATCGGCAGCGCTTCCCATCCCTCGGGCAGGGTCGCCTGCCAGTCCGGCTGCAGCAGCTTGTGGAAGCGGTCGGCGGCGATGCCGAAGCGGGCGGCGATGTTGTTGCGCGCCACCTCGCTGTCGAGGTTGCGCACCCGCGCATGCGCCCGGCAGCGCACCACATCCTCGGCGGTCCAGCGCTGCGGCGTGGTTCCCAGCAGGCGGAATTCCAGCGGCAGGCGCGCCGCCTCCCGCCCCACCAGATCGACCCAGGCATTGATCCCGGCGGCGAAGGCGGTCGTCCAGGCCTCGGCGCTCGGCCCATACTCGGCCCATTCCGCCGCCATGTCGCCGCGGTAGAGCAGCAGCCGCGCCGCCCGGTCGCGCTCGACATAGGCGGGCCCGAGGTCGCCGGCGAGCAGCCCCAGCCCGCGCTTGCGCCAGGTGTCCATCTGCCAGAGCCGGTCGCGCGCGGCGTTGAAGCCCTGGGCGAAGAAGACCGCGGCCTCGCTGCCGGCGCTGATATGCGGGATGCCCCAGCGGTCCACCAGGATCTCCGCCTCGCCCGGCAGGCCGGGGACGGCGATGGTCTCGGTCGGGATGCTCATCAGTCAGCTCCGGTGCGGGTCGTCATGCGGCAGGATCGGCTGGATATAGTCCCGGCCCTTCCACTCCGGCGCCAATTGGCTGCCATCCTCCCGCGGCAGATAGGCCGAGGGCGCGCCAGCCGCGAGGTCCGGCACGTAGCGCGGGCAATTCGGGAAGATGTCGGTCACCGCCACCCGCACCAGCCGCCGCGCGCCGGGGATCGCCGCCAGCCGCGCCGCATCCTCCACCAGCGCCGCCCGGCCGCGCAGCCTGAGCCGCAGCGACCTGCCGTCGAAGGGCACGAAGAGCATGCCGATGCCCGGGCTCAGCCGGATGTTGCCCAGGCTGAGGTACATCGAATTGCCGTCGTAGTCGGGGAATTCCAGCTCGGCCGGGCCGGTGACGCAGACGAAGCCGGGTGGCCCGCCCTTGAAGCTGCAATCCACCGCGCCCTCGGCGGCGGTGGCGAGGAAGAAGAAGGCCGCCGCCTCGATCATGGCGACATGCTCGGGCAGGAAGCTTTCGGACCGCCGCCGCGCCTCCAGCGTATCCGCCACCCGGCGGCCGTCGTAGCGGTCCTGCAATTCGCGGTTGCCGGCATGGAACAGGCGCGACATGGGCAATCTCCGATCTTTCGGCCCCGAGCTTTCGCACCACTCTAACCGGCAACGGACCCTTGTCACGCGTCGCGCGCCGCCCCTACCATCCAGCATGCCGCGCTATTCCGCTTTCCGGATTGCCGCCGAGGGCCTTCGCGGCAATCGGGGATGGACCCAGACCTGGCGCAAGGCCTCGCCCCAGTCGGCCTATGACGTCATCGTCGTGGGCGGTGGCGGCCATGGCCTCGCCACCGCCTTCTACCTGGCGGAGGTGCATGGCATCCGCCGCGTGGCGGTGCTGGAACGCGGGCTGATCGGCCAGGGCAATACCGGCCGCAACACCACCATCGTGCGGTCCAATTACCTGCTGCCGGAGAACAACCGCTTCTACGAGAAGTCGCTCCAGCTCTGGGAAGGGCTCGAGCAGTCGCTCGGCTACAACGTGATGATGAGCCAGCGCGGCGTGGTGAACCTGTTCCACAACGACGCCCAGCGCAACGCCGCCATGCGCCGCGGCAATTCCATGCGCCTCAGCGGCATCGACGCGGAATTGCTGGACCGCGACGGCGTGAAGGCGATGTGCCCGCTGATCGACCTCGACAACGGCCGCTACCCGGTCATGGGCGGGCTGGTGCAGCGCCGCGGCGGCACCGCCCGGCACGATGCCGTCGCCTGGGGCTTCGCCCATGCCGCCGATGCCCGCGGCGTCGACATCATCGAGCATTGCGAAGTCACCGGCATGATCATCGAGGCTGGCGCCATCCAGGGCGTGCACACCACGCGCGGCGAGATCCGGGCGCCCAAGGTCGGGCTGGCCGTCGCCGGCCATACCACCACCCTGACGGACATGGCCGGCATCCAGGTGCCGATCGAGACGCACCTGCTGCAGGCCTTCGTCTCCGAGGCGCTGAAGCCGATGATCGATTGCGTCGTCACCTTCGGCGCCGGCCATTTCTACATCAGCCAGTCGGACAAGGGCGGGCTGGTCTTCGGCGGCGGGCTCGATGGCTACAACAGCTACGGCTCGCGCGGCACCCTGCGGGAGGCCGAGCACGTCTTCGCCGCCGGCGTCAGCATGATCCCGGCGCTCGGCCGGCTGCGCGCGCTGCGGTCCTGGGCCGGGGTGATGGACATGACGCCGGATGGCTCGCCCTATATCTGCAAGACGCCGATCCATGGCCTCTATATGACCGCGGGCTGGTGCTACGGCGGCTTCAAGGCGACGCCGGGCAGCGGCTGGTGCCATGCCTGGACCATCGCGCATGACGAGCCCCACCCGCTGAACGCCGCTTTCACCCTGGACCGGCTGCGCCAGGGCCGTGCGCTGGATGAACGGGGCAATGGCCCCTACCCCTGGATGCAATAACCGATGCGCATCCCCTGCCCCTATTGCGGCCCCCGCGACGAGGCGGAGTTCAGCTTCCGCGGCGATGCCGGCGTGCGCCGCCCGGCGCCCGAGGCGGATACCGAAGCCTTCTACGACTACGTCTATACCCGGGCGAACCCCAAGGGCTGGACGCTTGAGTGGTGGCAGCATGCCAGCGGCTGCCGCGCCTGGCTGCAGGTCCGCCGCCATACCGTGACGCATGAGATCAGCGCGGTGACGCCCGCATGACCCGGGGCATGACCCGGGGCATGAGCCAGCCGCATCGCGTCGCCGCCGGCGGCCATGTCGACCGCGGCACCCGCCTCGCCTTCAGCTTCGACGGCCGCCGCTACACCGGCCATGCCGGCGATACCCTGGCCGCCGCGCTGCTGGCCAATGGCGTCCGCCTGGTCGGCCGCAGCTTCAAGTACCATCGCCCGCGCGGCATCTTTTCGGCCGGCGTGGAGGAGCCCAATGCCCTCGTCGCGCTGCGCGGCGGCGCCCGGCGCGAGCCCAATACCCGCGCCACCGTCGCCGAGCTCTTCGAGGGCCTCACCGCCGAAAGCCAGAACCGCGCGGGCTCGCTCACCTTCGACCGCATGGCGGCGAATGGCCTGTTCTCGCCCTTCCTCGGTGCCGGTTTCTACTACAAGACATTCATGTGGCCCGCCGCCTTCTGGGAACGGGTCTACGAGCCGCTGATCCGCCGCGCCGCCGGCCTCGGCCGCGCCAGCGGCGTGCCGGACCCGGACCACTACGAAAGCGCCCATGCCCATTGCGACGTGCTGGTGGTCGGCAGCGGCGCCGCCGGCCTCGCCGCCGCCCGCGCGGCCGGTGCCACCGGCGCCCGCGTGCTGCTGGCCGAGCAGGATTTCCTCCTTGGCGGCGGGCTGCTGGCCGAACCGGCGCAGGAAGGCTGGCGCCGCGCCGCCATCGCCGCCCTGGCCGATATGCCCGAGGTCACGATGCTGTCCCGCACCACCGTCTTCGGCTTCTACGACCACGGCATCCTCGGCGCGATCGAGCGCGTCGCCGACCACCTGCCGGAACCGGCGCCGCACCAGCCGCGCCAGCGCTTCTGGACCATCCGTGCCGCGGAGGTCGTGCTGGCGACCGGCGCGCATGAACGCCTGATCGCCTTCCCCGGCAATGACCGGCCCGGGGTGATGCTCGCCGGAAGCGCTGCCGCCTATGCCCGCCGCTGGGCCGTCCGCGCCGGGGAGACCGCCGCGCTCTTCACCACCAACGACGCCGCTTATGCCAGCGCCTATGCCCTGGCCGAGGCCGGTGCCGCCGTCACCGCCATCATCGATCCCCGCGCCGATAGCCCCGCCATGCAGCAGGCGCGCGAGGATGGCTTCACCGTGCATGCGGGGCATGAGGTCTGCGGCACCATCGGCGGCCTCGCCCTGCTCGGCATCCGCCATCGCGGCCTCGGTCGTTCCGGCCAATCCGCCGCCCTGCCGGCCGACCTGCTGATGATCTCGGGCGGCTGGAACCCCGCCGTCCACCTCGCCAGCCAATCCGGCGCGCCGCTCACCTGGGATGAGGTTCGGCAGGCCTTCCTGCCCGGCGCCCCGGTGCAGCGGGAACGCAGCGCCGGCGCCTGCCGCGGCGTCTTCGGCATCGCCGCCGCCGCGGCCGATGGCGCGAGCGCCGGCACCGCCGCCGCCGAGGCCGCCGGCTTCAGGCCTGCCCCGGCACCCGATCTGCCCGAAGCCTTCGGCCTCAGCCACACGCCCTTCCCGCTCTATGAGGTGAAGGCCCGCGGCAAGGCCTTCGTCGATCTCCAGGACGACGTCACCGCCGCCGACATGCGCCTCGCGCATCGGGAAGGCTTCACCCATATCGAGCATGCCAAGCGCTACACCACCCATGCCATGGGCACCGACCAGGGCAAGACCGGCGGCATCGTCGGCGCCGCGGTACTGGCCGAAGCGCGCGGGGAGTCCATCGGCGTGGTCGGCCTGCCCCGCTTCCGCCCCTACACCACGCCCATCGCCTGGGGCGCCCTGGCCGGCGAGGGCGTGGGCCGCCATTTCCAGCCGACCCGCCGCACCGCCCTGCACCGCTGGCACGATGCCGCCGGCGCCGTCTGGATGGATGCCGGCGTCTGGAAGCGCCCGGCCTACTACCCCCGCGCCGGGGATGCCGACGCCTGGGCCAGCGTCATGCGCGAGGCCCGCGCCGTCCGCACCAAGGTCGGCGTCTGCGACGTCTCGACCCTCGGCAAGATCGACGTGCAGGGACCGGATGCCGCCACCTTCCTCGACCGCATCTACGCCAATACCTTCTCGACCCTGCCGGTCGGCCGCGCCCGCTACGGGCTGATGCTGCGGGAGGACGGCATCGTCCTCGACGACGGCACCACCAGCCGCCTCGGCCCGGACCGCTACTTCGTCACCACCACCACGGCCCAGGCCGGGCCGGTGATGCAGCACATAGAATTCCACCTGGCGTCCTGCTGGCCGGAGCTCGACGTCTCCCTCGCCAGCGTCACCGACCAATGGGCCACCATGTCCATCGCCGGCCCCCAGGCCCGCGCCACCATCGCCGCGGTCATCGGCGGCGTCGATGTCTCGGACGCCGCCTTCCCCTTCATGGCGGTCGCCGATTGCACCGCCGCCGGCGTCCCCGCCCGGCTCTTCCGCCTCAGCTTCTCCGGCGAGCAGGCCTATGAGATCGCCACCCCCGCCGGCTATGCCGAGCATGTCTGGCGCGCGGTGCTGGCCGCCGGCGCCGCCTTCGGCATCGAGCCCTATGGCGTCGAGGCGCTCGGCCTGCTGCGGATCGAGAAGGGCCATGTCGCCGGGCCGGAGCTGAACGGCCAGACCACGGCGGCGGATTGCGGCCTCGGCCGGATGCTGAAGAAGCGCGGCGACTTCATCGGCCGCGCCCTGGCCCAGCGCCCCGGCCTGCTGGACCCCTCGCGCCCCCGCCTCGTTGGCCTGCGCAGCACCGATCCCGCGAGGCAGATCAAGGCCGGCAGCCATCTGGTCGAGCCCGGCAGCAGCACCAGCCTCGGCTGGATCACCAGCGTCACCCGCAGCGTCGTGCAGCCCGGCTGGATCGGCCTCGCCATGCTGCGCGACGGCGAGGCCCGCATCGGCAGCACGCTGACCGCCGCCAACCCGCTGTTCGACGAAGCCGTGCCGGTCACCATCTGCAGCCCGCACCACTACGACCCGGAGAATGCCCGTGTCCGCGGTTGAGCCCATCGCCCCGCTGGCCGGCTTCATCCCACCCGGCCTGCCCGGCCCTGCCCCGCTGCGCCTCACCCTGCCGGCGCGGGAGCTGGTGCAGGTCACCGCCCGCCGCGGCGCCACGCCCGCCGGCCTGGGCCTGACCCTGCCGCCGCCCGGCGCCAGCGCCACCGCCGGCGACGTCACCGCGCTCTGGATCCAGCCCGATGCCTGGCTGCTCTCGGCCCCCCGCGCGGGCGAGGGCGCGCTCCTCGCCCGCGCGGCGCCCTTCGCCGCCGGCGCCGCGCTGGTGGACCAGTCGCATGGCCGCTGCACCCTCGGCCTCGCCGGCGCCAGGGCCCGTGCGGTGCTGGCCAAGGGCTGCCGCATCGACCTGCATCCCCGCGCCTTCGGCCCCGGCCGCGTCGCCTCCACCCAGATCGCCCATCTCTCCTGCCTGCTGCACCAGACCGCCGCGGATGCCTACGACCTGATCGTCTTCGCCACGCTTGCCGCCAATGCGCTCGAATGGCTGACCTCGGCCGCCGCGGAATACGGCTACGACCTCGCCTGACCGATTGCGGCCGGCGGAGCGCGCATGCCATGCTGCCGCTCCCCGGCGACGGAGTGGCAAAGCACGGTGACCGCCTCCGACGCCGCTCCGCCGCTGCTCTCCGTCCGGCACCTCACTGTCCATATCCCGGACCCGCCGCATGTGCTGCGCGCGGTCGACGGCATCTCCTTCGACCTCGGGCGCGGCGAGACCCTCGGCCTGGTGGGCGAGAGCGGCAGCGGCAAGACCATGACCGCCATGGCGCTGATGCGCCTGCTGGAGCCGCCCCTTTCCGAACTGCCGGCCGGCGAGGTGCTGCTCGACGGCACCGACCTCATGCACCTTCCGGAAGCCGTCATGGCACGGCTGCGCGGCCACCGGATCTCGATGGTCTTCCAGGAACCGATGACCTCGCTGAACCCGGTCATGCCGGTCGGCGCGCAGATCGCCGAGCCGCTGCGCCGCCATCTCCGGCTCGGCCGCGCCGAGGCCCAGGCGCGGGCGGAGGCCATGCTCCACCTCGTCGGCATCCCCGCCCCGGCCCGCGCCGCCGCCTCCTGGCCGCATGAGCTGTCGGGCGGCATGCGCCAGCGGGTGATGATCGCCATCGCGCTGGCCTGCCGCCCCGCCCTGCTCATCGCCGACGAGCCGACCACCGCCCTCGACGTCACCGTCCAGGCGCAGATCCTCGAGCTGCTGGCCGGCCTGCAGCAGGAGTTGGGCACCGCCGTCCTGCTCATCACCCACGACCTGGCCGTTGTCGCGGAGACCGCCCATCGCGTCGCCGTCATGTATGCCGGCCGCATCGTGGAAACCGGCCCCACCGACCAAATCTTCGCCGCGCCGCGCCATCCCTACACGCAAGGCCTGCTCGCCAGCATCCCCCGCATCCTGGCCGAACCCGAACCCTGGCTGCACGAGATCCCCGGCATGGTCCCGGGCGCGGCCGAACGCCCGCACGGCTGCGCCTTCGCCCCGCGCTGCGCCCGCCTCGTCTCCGGCTGCATCGCCGAGGCGCCGCCGCTCCGCGGCGAGACGCATCTGGCCGCCTGCTGGAATCCGCTGGATGGCTGAGCCGCCGCTGCTCGAGGTCCTGGACCTCAAGGTCCATTTCCCCCAGCGCGGCGGCTTGCTGCGCCGGCAGACCGGCCTCGTCCGCGCCGTGGATGGGGTGACGCTCACCGTCGCCCGCGGCGAGACCCTGGCCATCGTCGGCGAAAGCGGCTGCGGCAAGACCACCACCGGCAAGGCGATCCTGAAGCTGGTGAACCCCACCGCCGGCGCCATCCGCTTCGGCGGCCAGGACATCGCCGGGCATTCCCGCCGCGCCATGGCGCCCTTCCGCCGGCGCATGCAGATCATCTTCCAGGATCCCTATGCCAGCCTCAACCCGCGGATGAACGTGGCCGGCATCCTCGGCGCCCCCTTCGCCATCCACCGCATCGGCACCGAATCCGACCGCGCCGACCGCATCACAAGGCTGCTGCGCCTGGTCGGCCTGCCGCCCGAGGCGGCGCAGCGCTACCCGCATGAATTCAGTGGCGGCCAGCGCCAGCGCATTGGCATCGCCCGCGCCCTGGCGCTGGATCCGGAACTCATCATCGGCGACGAGCCGGTCAGCGCCCTCGACGTCTCCATCCAGGCGCAGATCATCAACCTGCTGCGCCGGCTGCAGCAGGAGATGCGGCTCTCCTATATCCTGATCTCGCACAACCTCGCCGTGGTCAGCCATGTCGCCGACCGCGTCGCGGTCATGTACCTCGGCCGCGTGGTGGAAACCGCGCCGCGCGCCGCGCTGTTCTTCAACCCGCAGCATCCCTATACCCGCGCCCTGCTCTCGGCGGTGCCGGAGGCGATGCCAGGTGGCGCCCGCCGCCGCCAGGTGCTGGCCGGCGATGTCCCCAGCCCGGCGCATCCGCCGGCCGGCTGCGGCTTCCACCCGCGCTGCCCGCTCGCCATCCCGCTCTGTGCCCAGGTCGCGCCGAGCACCCGCGACCTCGGCGGCGGCCATGGCGTCGCCTGCCACATGGTGGGCGCATGATCGGCTTCATCCTCCGCCGCCTCGCCCAGGCGGTGCCGCTGCTGATCGGCGTCTCGCTGATCGGCTTCGGACTGATGCATCTGGCGCCCGGCGGCCCGCTGGCGATCTACACGCTGAACCCCTCGATCCAAGTGCAGGACATCGAGCGCATCAAGGCCGTCTTCGGCCTCGACCAGCCGGTGCATTTGCAATACCTGAAATGGGCCGCGGGCATCTTCACCGGCGACTGGGGCAATACCTTCTTCGGCGGCCGCCCGGTGCTGCATGTGGTGCTGGAACGCCTGCCGGCGACCCTGCTGCTGATGGGCAGCGCGCTCTCGGTCGCCATCGTGCTCGGCCTCGGCATCGGGGTGCTGGGCGCGGTGAAGCGCTACAGCGTCTTCGATGCGCTGGCGACCAGCGGCGCGCTGTTCGCCCTGTCCTTCCCCACCTTCTGGTTCGGGCTGATGGCGATCTACGTCTTCGCCATCGAGCTGCGCTGGCTGCCCTCCGGCGGGATGTTCGAGCTGGGCGAGGAGGGCGACGTGCTGTCCCTGCTGCGCCACCTGGTTCTGCCGACCCTGGTGCTCGCCCTGGTCATCACCGCCACCTGGTCCCGCTATGCCCGCAGCGCCTTCCTCGAGGTGCTGGGCCAGGACTTCATGCGCACCGCCCGGGCCAAGGGCCTGCCGCTGTCCGCCCGGCTCTGGCGCCATGCGCTGCCGAATGCCGCCAAGCCGCTGATCGCCCTGCTGGGCGTGGAGCTGCCCTTCCTCTTCTCCGGCGCGCTGGTGACCGAGACCATCTTCGGCTGGCCCGGCATGGGGCGGCTCTTCGTCGATGCGCTGGGGATGAAGGAATATCCGGTGCTGATGGGGCTGATGATGTTCACCGGGCTTTTCGTCATCGCCGGCAACCTGCTCGCTGATATCGCCATCGCCGCCATCGATCCCAGGGTTCGGCTATGATGGTACGCCTGTGATGCAGTCACGCGTCTGGCGCCGCTTCCGTCGCCACCGCCTGGCGCTGGCCGGCGGGCTGGTCGTCGCCCTGCTGCTGGCCGCGGCGCTGTTCGCGCCGCTGATCGCGCCGCAGGACCCGACGCTGCTGGACACGCGGCTGCGCTTCCTCGCGCCCTTCGCCGACCCTTCCTTCCCCCTCGGCACCGATGAGCTCGGCCGCGACACCCTCTCCCGCCTGCTCTACGGCGGCCGCGTCTCGCTCACGGTCGGCGTCGTCGCCATGCTGACCACGGTGCTGACCGGCGCGCTGGTCGGCATCCTCGCCGGCTACCTCGGCGGCTTCGCCGATGCGCTGCTGATGCGCTTCGTCGATACCATGCTGTGCTTTCCCCAGGTCTTCCTGCTGCTGGTGGTCGCCGCCTTCGTCCCGCCGACGCTGGTCTCCATCTCCCTCGTCATCGGCCTCACCTCCTGGATGGAGGTCAGCCGCATCGTCCGGGCGGAGATCCTGCAGTTGAAGGAACAGGATTTCATCGCCGCCGCCCGGGCGCTGGGCGCCTCCCCGGCGCGGATCATGGTGAAGGAACTGCTGCCGAATGCAGCCGCGCCCATCCTCGTCGCCGCGACCCTGAAGGTCGCCAGCGCGGTGCTGATGGAAAGCTACATCAGCTATCTCGGCTACGGCGTACAGCCGCCACTGGCGAGCTGGGGCAACATGCTGACCAATGCCCAAGGCTATCTCGATACCGTCCCCTGGCTTGCCATCTTGCCCGGCGCGGCCATTACGCTCACGGTAATGGGGTTCAACTTCCTGGGCGACGGGCTGCGCGATGCGCTCGACCCGCGCCTGCGCATGGACCGATAGGAGAGACAGGGCATGACAGGGCTTCTTCTGCCGCGCCGCGGCGCGCTGCTCGCCGGCCTCGGCCTGCTCGCCGCCCCGTCGGTCCATGCACAATCATTGAACCGCGACCGGGTGATCCTGGCGATGACGCAGGAGCCGGTGCAGTTCAACCCGCTGCTCTACGTCAATGCCGGCACCGAGAACGTGCCCGAGGCCTGCCTCTTCGATGCGCTCTGGGACGTCAACGACAAGGGCGAGTTCATCCCCAACCTCGCCGTGCAGGTGCCGAGCCGCGCCAATGGCGGCATCTCGCCCGATGGCCTGACCTGGAAGGTCGCCCTCAAGCGCAACGTGAAATGGAGCGACGGCCAGCCCTTCACCGCCCGCGATGTCGAGTTCACCTACCAGACCATCATGAACCCCGCCGTCGCGGTCCGCTCGCGCTCCGGCTTCGACCTGATCAAGGCCTTCCGCGTCATCGACGACCACAGCATCGAGATGGAACTCGCAAAACCCTTCGTGCCCTTCCTCTGGGCCTGGCAGAACATGCACATCGTGCCGATGCATATCCTGGCGAAGGAAGCCTCGGTGCAGACCGCCGCCTTCAACAGCAACCCCGTCGGCACCGGGCCCTACCTGCTGCGCAGCCGCACCGCCGGCAGCCACATGGTCTATGAGCGCAACCCGAACTACCACCGCGGCGCCCCGCGCATCCGCCAGTTCATCCATAAATTCGTCCCCGACCAGCAGGTCGCCTATGGCCAGGCCCGCACCGGGGAGGTGGATCACTTCGCCCTCGGCGGCGTGCCGCCCGACCGCTGGCCGGAAGCCCGCGCCCTGCCCGACCGCGACTTCTTCTCCTACCCCAGCCCCAACGTGCAATTCGTCTACTACAACTGCGGCAAGCCTCAATTCGCCGATCCCAAGGTGCGCCGCGCCCTGACCATGGCGCTCGAGATGCAGAAGTCGATCGACGACATCTACTTCGGCACCTGGCCGCGCAGCCTGTCGTACCTGCAGCCCAGCCACTGGGCCTACAACAACGATCTGCGGGACTACACCGCCGATCCCGCCGGCGCCGAGAAGCTGCTGGACGAGGCCGGCTGGCGCCGCGGCGCCGACGGCATCCGCGCCAAGGACGGCGTGCAGCTCAAGTTCACCATGTCCACCACCGCCGGCAATGTCGCCCGCCAGGGCTGCCAGGCGCTGTTCCAGCAGAATTGGAAGCGCATCGGCGTGGAAATGGAAATCCGCAACATGCCGGCCAGCGTGGTCTGGGGCGAATACACCACGCAGAGCAGGTTCGACACGCTGCTGGTCGCCTGGGACCCGACCGTCGGCCTCGACCCCGACTATACCGCCCGGACCCATTCCAGGATGATCCCGGCCAAGCACCGCCAGGGCAGCAACTACGTCCAGTACGAGAATGCGGAGGTCGACCGCCTGCTCGAACTCGGCGTGACCCAGACCGAGCAATCCGAGCGCATCGCCACCTACAAGCAGGTCCAGGCCATCCTGCATGAGGAGGTCCCCTTCGCCGCCCAGGGCGGCTCGGTGCAGGGCCATCTGAAGCGCAGGCAGCTCCAGGGTCCGGTCGCCAACCAGTATGTCACCGACATCACCTGGAACGTGCAGGACTGGCGCTGGGCCTAGCCCGCGCTACAGCGGCAGGGCTTCCCAGCCCTGCCGCGCCCGCCAGTCCCGCGGCAGGTTGCCGAAGCGCGACAGCTTCAGTTGCGACAGGTCGGCGAAGTCGCAGTCCCCCTGCGTCACCAGCTGCGCGATCGCCCGCCCCGAGGCCGGCGACAGCCCGAAGCCCACCGAGGACATCGTCGCCACCACCACATTCCCCGGATCCTCCAGCCGGTCGAGGATCGGCCGCCCATCCGGCGTATTCTCGATGATCCCGCCCCAGCTGCGGATCACCCGCACATGCGCCGCGCCGGGAAACATCTCGGTCAGCCGCCGCGCAAGGCTGGCGAGCACCGGGGTATTCACCGCCCGCGGCGTCGCATCGCCCTCCATGTCCAGCCACTCATGCGGCCCGCCGCCATAGGCGAGGTTGCCCCGCAGGGTCTGCCGCCCATAGAGCCCGTTTCCGTCGATGCCGCCATGCGGGATGGGCGGCAAGGGCTCGGTCACGATCATCTCGGCCCGGGCCGGCGCCACCGGGATGCGCTGGCCGAAGCGCTCCGCCAGCCGTGCGGTATGCGGCCCGGCGGCCAGCACCACCGCATCGCAGCCGATCTCCCCGGCGCTGGTCTCGACCGCCACCGCCTTGCCGCCGGCGGTGCGGATGCCGGTGACGGTGGTATGCTGCAGCACTCGCCCGCCATGCCGTTCCACCGCCCAGGCATAGGCCTGGGAGGTCCGCTGCGGATTGGCATGGCCGCCATAGCGCCAGAAGACGCCACCCACCGCCTGCGGCCCCACCCAGGGGCAGAACTCCCGTAGCTGCGCCGGGTCCAGCGCCTCCGCGGCGAAGCCCTGGTCCGTCGCCAGCACCGTGCTTTTCCAGACGCGATCGAGCTGGCCCTCGTCCAGCGCCACCTTGATCCGGTTCGGCCGCCATTCGGTGGGATGGCCCAGCAACGCATCCATCATCGGCCACAACCGCTGCTCCTCCCGGAACAGCGGGCTGTACGGATGGGTGCAGCCGCCGCCATTGCGGCCCGAGGCCTCCCAGCCGACGATGCCCTTCTCCACCACCGTCACCGCATGGCCTTCCCGCGCCAGCCAGAAGGCGGTGGAAAGCCCGGTGACGCCGCCGCCGATGATCACGATCATTCCTGCGACCCCTGGCTCAGCCGCCCGCCGATGAACTCCGGATTGTCCGGCACCGGTTCCCAATGCGGCAGCCATTGCCCGGCGATACCGAACCAGCCGGTCCAATTCTCCCGCAGCGCCGGGTCCTCCTCCAGCGCCGCCAGCACCGCCAGCGGCAGCGGCCGCAGCGGCGCCCGGTGGCTGGCATGCGGTACGGTGCCGAGGGCGGCCTGCACCGCATCCCGGCAGCGCCGCCCCTGGCAGGCGCCCATGCCGGCGCGGGTCAGCCGCTTCACCTGGTCCTGGTTGAGCGCGCCCAGCGCCTCCAGCCCCGCCCCTGGCCCCTCGGCGGCCAGGTAGCGCGGCGGCCGCAGCGCCCGCAGATCCTCGGCCAGCACCTCCTCGCAGGCGCAGACCATGGCGCCGGGCGCGGCCAGCGCCGCCGCCATCCAGGCCGCCCGCGTCGCCGGCGCGGTGCCGGCGGCATCGCCCACCAACGTCACCAGCGGCGTCTCCGCGGCGACATAGCCACCGCGAGCCGCGTCCCAGCCGATGGCGCAGCCCAGCACGTCCGGCAGTTCCAGGTTCGGCACCACGTCGATCGCCAGCACCACCGTATCGCAGGCCACGCTGCCGCCGGCCCAGGCCAGAGCCTCGACCTCCAGCGAACCCTCGATCCGCAGCGGCCCGGGATCCCGCGCCTCGGCGACCACCGCCAGCCCCGCTTCCCGCGCCGCCGCCGCCACGCCCGCCGCCAGCGCCCCGCCGCCGACCACCGCCACCCGCCGCCCGGCGAAGGCGCCATAGAGCCGCAGCGCCGCGTCGAAGCCGCGCGCCCCCATCACCCCCGGCAGGGTCCAGCCCGGCAGCGGCACCACCACGTCCCGCGCCCCGGTCGCCACCACCAGCCGGCCGAAGCCCACCAGCCAGGCCGTCCGCGTATCCGCCAGCCCCAGCACCGGCTGCACCAGGGTCCGGCTCGCCACGCCCTTCACGAAGCCGCCCCAGACCGAGGTCCCGAGGCTCACCTCCACCCCCGCCTCCATCGCCGCCAGCAAGCCCGGCCGCGCCGCGACGACGCGCTCCTCCATCCGCTGCGGGTTCTGCACCGCGGCATCCAGCCGGCCGCCAAACAGCCAGGGCACATCCATGCCGATCAACCCGGGGTCCAGCGGATGCTCATCCACCAGCAACACGGAGGCACCGTCCCGTCGCGCCGCCAGGGCGGCGGCGATGCCCGCCTCCCCCGCCCCGGCGACGACGACGTCGAAGCCCGCGCGGAGCGGGAAGTGCTTGCCGGCCAGGGAGGTGGGATCGCTCATTCCCGCATGGTGCGACAGGCGGCGGCGTCGGTGAAGCCTCTTCGCTGCCCGCAAGCCGGGCAGGGTTTGCCATGCATCACGGCAGCCTGCCGCCGCCATCCCGCGGCTGCCGCCATCGCAGGCACGGCATGACGATTGCTTGACCCTGCCGCACTGGCCCCGACCACGCCCCGTGGACCGCGGCCGCAACGCGGGGAGAATGCGCGATGGCAGGACAGATCTGGAGCCTCGGGCGGCGTGCCGTCCTCGGCGGCTTGGCCACGGCGATGCTGGCGACGCCGGCCCTGGCGCAACGCGCCGAGCCCTGCATCGGCGCCTCCTGGGAGATGACCGGCCCGCTCGCCAACAACGGCGGGATGCTGCGCATCGCGGTGGAGACCGCGCTCGAGGAGATCAACGCCGCCGGCGGCGTGCTCGGCAAGCCGCTGAAGCTCGTCATCTACGACGACGTCGGCGAACCCGCCCGCGCCGTGGACAACGGCCGCCGCATCGGCGAACGCGACAACTGCGTCATCATGATTGGCGGCGGCCGCACCCCGAATGCCATCGCCCTGCGGGAGCCGCTGGCCGAGATGGGCCTGCCCTGGATCGGCCCGATCTCCGCCGGCACCACGGTGATCGAGCACCAGAATGGCCAGAACGAATGGATGTTCCGGGTCTCCATGAAGGACCGCTGGGTCGGCGGCTACCTGGTCGACCAGGCGCGCCAGCGCAGCCAGTCCGGCAAGATCGCCTTCGTCTACGAGGGCACCGCCTGGGGCCAGGGCGCCCTGCCGGATGTCGAGGCCGCCGCCCGCCGCGCCAACATCACCCTGGCGGGCAAGGAGACCTTCAACATCGGCGACCAGGACATGTCGGCGCAGATGATCCGCCTGCGCGATGCCGGCGTCGATACCGTCATCCTCTGGGCGGTGGACCGCGAGAGCGCCAACATGCTGCGGTCGATGGACCGCATCGGCTACAAGCCGAAGATCGTCTCCGCCTGGGGCCTGACCACGGCCTTCGCCACCGCGGTCGGTCCCCTGGCGGAGGGTGTGATGGTCGCCGGCACCTTCAACTGGAACGGCACCCTGCCGCCGCGCGCCGCCCAGGCCTTCGCCGCCATGCAGAAGAAATTTCCCAACCAGATCCGCACCACCGCGGACCTGCAGCTGCCCTCCGCCATGGGCAATGCCTACGACGCCACCTACCTCATCGCCGAGGCACTGAAGCTGGCCGGCGCCTATGACCGCACCAAGCTGCGCGATGCGATGTTCCGGGTGAACTATACCGGCATCGTCGCCGACTACCGCCCCGCCTTCATCCGCGGCAACCAGGAACGGATGGATGCCATCCTGCCCGAGGCCTACAAGATGCAGGCCTTCCACAACGGCGTGCTGATGCCGATCGAGGCCACCCCCTTCGGCATGCGGAACTAGGCAACCCGCCATGGAAGCCGTGATCCAGTACCTGCTGACCGGGCTCTCGGTCGGCAGCGTCTATGCGATGGTGGGCCTCGGCTTCTACGTGATGTTCAGCGCGGCCAAGGCGGTGAACTTCACCTTCGGCGATATCTTCATGCTGGGCGCGGTCTTCACCGTCCTGCTCATGGACCAGGGCCTGCCGCTGCTGGCCGCCGCCCCCCTCGCCATCCTCGCCGCCGCGCTGGCCGCCGCGGCGATCGAGCGCGGATTCGTCCGCCCCTTCAACCGGGAGGCCAATGCCGTCGGCTGGATGCTGACCACCATCGCGGTCGGCACCATGATCGAGGCCGCGACCACCGCCCTCTTCGGCTCCAACCCCCGCGGCTTCGCCACGCCGCTGACCGAGCATCCCATCCGCATCGCCGGCGCGGGCATCTACCCGCAGGAATTGCTGCTGCCGGTGGCGCTGCTGGCGGTCGCCGGCGGCCTCGAATTCTTCTACCGCCGCACCCTGCTCGGCCGGGCGATGCGGGCGGTCGCCTACAATCGCACCGCCGCCGGGCTGGTCGGCATCGATGCGGACCGCATCACGCTGATGGCCTTCGGCCTCGCCGGCATCCTCGGCTCGCTTGCCGGCGTGCTGATCGGCCCGGTGATCCAGGCCAACTCCACCATGGGCGCCATCATCGGGCTGAAGGGCTTCCTCGTCGCCATCATCGCCGGCATCGCCAATGCCCGCGGCGTCGTTGTCTGCGGCGTGCTCTACGGCATCGCGGAGAAGTTCATCGAGGGTTATCTCTCGACCGCGGCGCGCGATGCCATCGGCTTCACCCTGATGGTGCTGCTGCTGCTGATCTTCCCGCAGGGGCTCTTCGGCAAGAAGGAGTTCCAGAAGGTATGAGCCGCCGCCTAATCACCGGCGCGGTCATCGTCCTGCTGGTCGCTGCCCTGCTGATCTTCCCCTATATGGGCGACGTCCTCGATATCCGCTTCCCCACCAGCTACGAGCTGCGGCTGCTGATGCGGGCGATGATCCTCGCCATCGTCGTCATCGGCCTCAACATCCTGGTCGGCTATGCCGGCCTCGTCTCGCTCGGCCAGGCCGCGCTGATGGGCGTCGGCGCCCATGCCGCGGCGCTGCTCTCGCTCCGCGCCGGCTTTCCCTTCGCCGCCTGCATGGTCTTCGCCGTCGCGGTGCCGGCGCTGATGGGCGCCATGCTCGCTTACCCCACCGTCCGCGTCCGCGCCCTGTACCTGACGGTCATCACCATCGCCTTCGGCTTCGTCTTCGTGAACATCCTGCGCGAATGGGTGTCCTTCACCGGCGGCGCCTCCGGCCTCGCCAGCCTGCCGCGACCGACGATCCTCGGCACCCGGCTGATGGCGACGCGGGTCGCCGGCTTCAACTACTACTACCTCATCGCCGGCTGCCTGCTGCTGGCGCTCTGGGTGCAATACGCGCTGGCCAAGTCCCGCTACGGCCGCGCCATGCGGGCGACGGCGGAATCCGAGAACGCCTCCCGCGCGCTCGGCATCAACGTCACCGGCATCCGCACCCTGGCCTTCGCAATTTCCGCCAGCTTCGCCGGCCTCGGCGGTGGGCTCTTCGCCAATCTCGCGCTTTTCGTGAACTACGAGAGCTTCACCTTCAGCGCTTCCATCGAATTCCTGCTGATGACCATCCTCGGCGGCAGCGGAACCCTCGCCGGCCCGCTGGTCGGCACCGGCGCGCTCTTCCTCGCCTCCCAGGCGCTGCAGGGGTTGCAGGAATGGCAGACCTTCGCCTATGGCGCACTGCTCGCCCTGGTGCTCTTCCTGATGCCGGACGGCATCGTCGGGTCGCTGGCCAAGCTGCGCGCCCGGCTCTTCTCCCGCGCCACCGGGGATCGCGCCACCGGCGCCTGGCCCCATTTCGTCCCGGGCTTCGAGGCCCTTGCGACCGAGCGCGACGCCCCCGGCCAGGCCAGCCTCATCACCCGCGACCTCACCCTGCGTTTCGGCGGGCTGACGGCGGTCGGCCATGTCTCGATGGAGGTGCAATCCGGCACCGTCCATGCGCTGATCGGCCCCAACGGCGCCGGCAAGTCCAGCCTGCTCAACATCGTCTCCGGCTTCTACAAACCCACCTCCGGCGAGGTGACGCTCTTCGGCGAGAAGCTCGGCGACCGCCCGCCCTATGCCCTCGCCCGCCTCGGCATCGCCCGCAGCTTCCAGAATACCGAGCTTTTCGGCCGCATGACCGTGCTGGAGAACGTCCTGGTCGGCTGCCACATCCGCTACCGGTCGGGCTTCGCCGAGACCATCCTCCGCCTGCCCCGCTTCCTCGCGGATGAGCGCGCGATGCTCGCCCAGGCCCGGCTGCTGCTCGACGTCGTGGGCCTTTCGGAATTCGCCGAGGAGCAGGCCCGCAACCTCCCCTTCGGCCATCAGCGCCGACTGGAGATCGCCCGCGCCCTGGCGCTGCGCCCCAAGCTTCTCCTGCTGGACGAACCCGCCGCCGGCCTCACCCATGGCGAGATCGAGGACCTGATCAGGCTCATCCGCGGTCTCGCCGATCGCGGCATGACCATCATCCTGGTCGAGCACCACGTCGAGATGATCATGGCCGTCTCCGACCGCGTCACCGTGCTCGACCACGGCGAGGTCATCGCCGATGGCCCGCCCGCCGCGGTGCAGCAGAACCCCGCCGTCATCGAGGCCTATTTCGGCCACGGCACCCAGCAGCTGGGAGCCGTCGCATGAGCGCCCCCCTGCTTTCCGTCAGCGGCCTCCGCGTCTCCTACGGGCGGATCGAGGCGGTGCGCGGCGTCGACCTCACCGTCGCCCCCGGCGAGTTCGTCGGCGTCATCGGCTCCAACGGCGCCGGCAAATCCTCCCTCATGCGCGCCGTCTCCGGCGTGCTGAAACCCGCCGCCGGCCAGGTCCGCTTCGATGGCCAGGACGTCACCGGCGAGCGCAGCCACCGCATGGTCGCCCGCGGCCTCGCCATGGTGCCGGAAGGCCGCATGGTCTTCGCCGACCAGTCGGTGAAGGACAACCTGCTGCTGGGCAGCTACAGCCGCATCCGCTCGGACCCGACGGGCGTCGCCGCCGACCAGGAGCGCATCCTTACCCTCTTCCCCCGCCTGCGCGAAAGGCTGGACCAGGAAGCCGGCACCCTCTCCGGCGGCGAGCAGCAGATGCTCGCCATCGCCCGCGGCCTGCTCTCCCGCCCGCGCCTGCTGGTGATCGACGAGCTGTCGCTGGGCCTGGCGCCGCTGGTGCTGGACATGCTCTTCCCGGTGCTCGGCACCTTGAACCGGGAAGGCCTCTCGATCCTGCTGGTCGAGCAGATGGCGAGCTACGCGCTGGCGGTCACCCACCGGACCTATGTGATGGAGAATGGGCGGGTGCTGTTCGACGGGCCATCGAGCGAACTCGCCAATGATCCGCGGGTCTTGGACGCCTATCTCGGCAGTCGTCACTGAAGGCAGGTTGGGGACGCTGTCCCCAAAGCCCCTGCCAGGGGACGGGCGTCCCCTGGACCGGCCGAAGTCAGGCCATGGCGGGCCAACGATCCACCCAGGGCGATGCCTGCTCCAGCCTCCGCGCCAATTCCAGCACCAGCGCATCGCCGCCGAAGGGCGCGACGATCTGCACCCCGATCGGCCGCCCATCCGGATGCGGCCTCCCCGGCACGCTGATCGAGGCCAGTCCCGCCGCATTCACCCAGCCGCAGAACATCCCCTGCGTCGCCGGCGTCAGCCCTGGCGGCGCCTCGTCCTCCGCCTTCCAGGCCGGCGCCGACCCGGTCGGAATCACCAGCGCATCGTAATCGCCCCAATCCGCCGTCACGCCGGAGCGGAAGACCGCCAGCCGGTCCATCGCTTCGACATAGGCCGTCGCCGGCAGCGCCATCCCCCGCTCCGCCACGCCGCGGATCTGCGCCGTGACATCCTCCCGCCACCGGTCCGGGAAGCGCGCCACCACCCGCGCCGCCCCCGCCGCCGTCAGCACCCCCCAGACCTCCCGCAGCAACGCCAGGTCATACGGCGCCGCCACCTCCAC
>NZ_CEEDBP010000059.1:0-23660 GCF_979252845.1 Belnapia sp. AC561 | reverse complement strand
CCTTCACCCCAACCGAGTGCACTAACTACTTTACCGCCGCAGGCTATGACGCAGACTGATAGGAAAACGCTCTAGCGGCGAGGGATGACCTGAAATCCCTTCGGCTTGTCCTCCACGCCATAGCGTCAAAGGTGGCGGTCACTTGATATGGTTCTCGGCCTGGCCACGGCGGCAGTAGAGCTCTTCGTTCAGCGTGCGCGGCGTGTCGCCGGCGAGGATGGTGACGACGAAGCGGCTGTCGGTGCCCTGCGGGCTGGCCTCGACGCGGGCGATGATGCGCTCGACTCGGCTCCAGCTGGCGGCGCCGTCGTGGAATTCCTTGTAGCGACGCAGCTTGTCCTGGCCGGCAGTGTCGGTCTGCCGGGCTGCGGAGCTGTGCTCCAGCGCCGCGACATGGTGGCGCAGCGTGGTGGTCGTGGCGACGCCGAGAATGAAATCCAGCCGCTCAGCCCGGCAGAAATCCAGCACCTCGGGAGCGCAGTAGTGGCTGTCGGCGCGGAGCAGGATCTCGACCCGCGGCCAGTGGCCGCGGATCTCGCGTACCAGGCGGCGGAGGAAGCCACTCACCTCCCGCCCGGTCGGCCGACGCGCCGGGCGCAGCAGGGCGGCAACGGGGCGGCCCTGGCCGTCGAACACGACGATCGGCTGGAAGCCGTATTCGTCGTAGTAGGCGTTTAACAGCCGCAGCTGCTGCCCGCCATGAACGGCATCGAAGGTGTCGTCGATGTCGAGGGTGATGCGCCGCGGTATCTGACGGAAACTCGCGCAGTAAAGCCCGACCGTGGCTTGGCCCATGCGCAGCAGGTCACGCCGCCGCGGCAGGTTCTCGAGCCGCGATATGGTCGGCTGCGAGCACAGCGCGGCACCATTGGGCAGCCGGCCGAGGGCGAGCTTGAAGGCCGGGTCGTGCCGCAGGCTGTCGGCGTCGTTGCCGTCTTCGTAATCGGCGGTGATCATCAGCATTCGGAGGCGCAGAATGTCAGCGATGCCATGGACGACCCGCCCCGCCGCGCGGGGATCGGCCACGCAGGCGGCCAGGCGGTCAGCGATACCGAGGCGGCTTTCGATCTCGCGCAGCGCCAGCACACCGGCATCTGAGGAGAGCTGGCCGCCGTCGAAACGGGCGATGATGGGCTTGCCGCAGACCGGTGACAGGCCGGGCAACGCGGGGGTAGCTTCCACCTTGGCAGGCATGGGCTCCGAAATTTGGCTGGGTTCTGGTCGCGCAGCCGAATTCTATTCTCGATCAATGGCTTGCGCCATGTCCGCCAGCCCTCGTGCATGATCCGGGCTAGAACGCAGGTTAACCGACAGCGACTGCAGCTTCTGCAACGCTTCGTAGACTGTCTCTAATTGAGTCCAAGCTACTAGCTCCTGATAAATATTAATCTCGCCGCATCCGACGAAACCTTGAACTATTACGATATTTTTCTGACGCCACAGACAAAACTCTAACCTTCCCACACTGAACATGGCTAACTCGCAACCGTTTTCGTCCTCTATGAAATCGAGATCTGCTTGAGGAAGACTTGCCGCAAAATCTGAAATCAGTCCTTTTTCGAAGCGAGAAAGGCAACAGCTACGATCCGGAAACTTTATTACCACTTCGAATCTCTTTGATTTTACAAGTTGCCGTCTTGTACAAATAGATTGAGTATCAATCAACATCTTCCAATTTTTCTAAAGAAAGATTTAGTTTTAATGTCTAGAAAAATCTTCTAGACCTTTCACAACACTTATCTGTTTATTTGTGTTGAAAATAGAAAAATTTTGAGCGAAGTTACGAGGCCCATCATTATTGAGGTCGAGTTTGGGCGACGAGCCAGTTTGCGATAATGGTAGATCATGACGATCCACGTGTGCCCGGCAAACTTGTCCTTTTTTGGGGGCCGGCCTCTCCAGGCGATGCGGCCGGAAACGCGACGGGAACACGCGGTCCGTGGCTTGATCGCAGGCGCGGACGGGAACATATGCCAAAGACTTTCTACCGCTATTGCTCGCTATTCTGCCGGGTGCGTTGCGCTGTAATTTGGTGAATCTCCAGCATAGCGACGCAGTCGTCGAGGTGAGCAGCAACGTGGGGGCCACGAACGAGGCGCACGACCTGGTCAGCGAGGCGTTGTTCCAGGCGTTGGGCGACAACGCCTACGAGTTGGACCGCAGTTTCTGTTTCGTGACCTTCAACGCCGGCTGCACCGCCTACTACGGCGTCTCCGCGGCGGCGGCCTTGGGTCGGCCGATCTGGGATGTGCTGCCCGGAAGCGGTGGCAGTTGGCTTGAGCCTTTCCTGCGCGAAGCGATGGTGACGCGCCAGGCTGCACGGGTCGAGAAGGCCGGTGTGGTACACCCCGACCGCTGGCTCGAGGTCACCGCCTTTCCGACCACCCGCGGCCTCGGTGTTGCCTTCCGCGACCGTACCGGTGAGCACCGCGCCGCCACAGCCCTTGAAGAGAGCGAAGCTCGACTGCGGCTGGCTCTCGAAGCCGGGCGGATGGCCGTCTGGGAACTCGACCCCGCCACGGATACGGTGATCGGCTCGCCCGAGCTAAACCGGTTGTTCGGGTTCCTAACCCATGTGGGGCCCACACCCGAAGAGCGGCGGGCGCGCTACCTGCCGGGCGAGCGCGAGCGCCTGCGACAGCTTGGGCGGGAGGCGTTGGCGCGGGGCGAGCGGTTCTTCATAGGGGAATTCCGCTGCGCTTGGCCGGACGGCTCAGTGCATTGGCTGCTGCTGCGAGCCGAGATGCTGCTCAACGCCGATGGCTGCATAGCACGCGTGCTCGGTGTTCTGGCGGATGTCACCGACCGCAAGCGGGCTGAGGTGGCGCTGCAAAAGAGCGAAGCGCAGCTGCGAGATCTGGTTGCAACGCTGGATCTTGGTGCTGCCATGTCCCGCGGACGGGACGGTGCCATCCGCTTCTGGTCCGGGGGCTGCACCCGCCTCTACGGCTGGACTGCCGAAGAGGCGATGGGGCAAGATGCCCATTTGCTGCTGCGGACGGAGTTTCCCATCCCCCGTGCGGAGATCGAGGCGGCGTTAGAGCGCGCGGGGGAATGGACGGGCGACTTACGTCAGCGGACCCGCGACGGGCGCGAAATAGTAGTCGCTGCACAAAAGGTGCTTCGCCATGGCACGCAAGGCGAGCCTGAGGCCGTGCTGGAGACCCTGGTGGACGTCACCGCCCAGCGTGCAGCGGAGGCGGCGCTGCGTGTCGAGACGGAGACACTTGAGACGCTCAACTGCGTTGGCGCAGCGATCGCGGCTGAGCTAGACCTCGAGCGGCTGGTGCAGAAGGTCACTGATGCGGGCGTAGCGCTCATCGGCGCCGCCTTCGGCGCCTTCTTCTACAACATTGAGGGCGCTGGCGGCGAAGCCTACACCCTCTACACGCTCTCGGGCGCATCTCGGGAGGCTTTTTCTGCCTTTCCGATGCCTCGTGCCACAGCGGTATTCGGGCCCACACTTCGCGGCGAAGACGTCCTTCGCTCCGACGATATCACCGCCGATCCCCGCTACGGCTGCAACGCGCCGCACCGCGGCATGCCGGAGGGACACTTGCCGGTGCGCAGCTACCTGGCGGTGCCGGTGGTGTCTCGTTCGGGCGAGGCGCTGGGTGGGCTGTTTTTCGGCCATCCCAAGCCAGGGGTGTTTACCGAACGGGCCGAACGCCTGCTCGTCGGCATCGCCGCGCAGGCCGCCACCGCGATTGATAACGCCCGGCTGTACCGCCTGGCGCAGCAGGAGGTGGAGGAGCGACGGCAGACCGAGGCGGCGCGGCAACTGCTGATGCGGGAAGTGGACCACCGCGCCAAGAACGCGCTTGCGGTCGTGCATGCAGCGGTGCGGCTGACGCGGGCGCCCGATCTGCCGAGCTACGTGCGGGCACTAGAGGGCCGCGTCTCAGCGCTGGTGCGGGCACAAACACTGCTGGCGAACGACCACTGGGCCGGCGCGGACCTAAGAGGATTGCTGCAGGGTGAGCTGGCGCCGTTTGTCGGGACGCGACAGAGCGCGACATTTGACGGTCCCCCCGTGATGTTACCGGCCGGTGCAACGCAGCCCTTGGCGATGGCGATGCACGAGTTGGCCACCAACGCGGTAAAACACGGTGCGCTCTCCGCATGTGGCGGGCGGGTCAAGATTTCTTGGCGTGTGGAAGACGGCTCCGAGGGGCAATTGCGACTGCGCTGGGCCGAGAGTGGCGGCCCGCCCATCACGGCTCCGTCGCAGCGGCAGGGCTTCGGTTCCCGCGTGCTGAAGGCAACTGTGGGCCAGCAGCTTGGTGGACGGGTGTCGTTCGCCTGGGAGGCGTCGGGGCTGATCTGCGACATCGAGTTGCCGCTGGCGTACAGGGAGACCACGAACGGCACGGCGGCCCTATGAATAGCAAGCCCATTCGTGAGCCAGCGGGCGCATACCGTCATTCAGATTGTCGGTATCCATGTTGACATAAGATATGGACGTGACCTTTTCACAATTTATGTTGCTATACCGCGCTGGTTCGGGCAGCCTTAAGCAATCGGATCGTCGAAGAGGCTAGCCGCGTGACCCTCCACAATCGTCGCTCAAGCTTGGCACCGCGGCCTGCAGCAGACCTTGACCGCGGTCCGACGCCTGAACCTTTCAGCAGGGCCAGCCCGATCGTCACCTCCAGCCTGACCCTGGCCGATGTGCTGGCGGCGCTGCCGGACGCCAGCACCATCACACTGCCTCAGCAGCAGGAAATGGCATCCGCCATAAACACGCTTGCCAGTCTGCTCGGCGAGGCTCCCGCCCAGATCCCGGCCAACCGCCGTGCCCTGTCCCGACGTCTCGATAGCGTCGCCCCCATGGCGCACGGCATCAGCAAGCCCTCCTGGAGCAATCTTCGCTTCCGACTGAACGCGGCCTTGGACCTGGTGCTGCCACCCCATTTGCGGCGTCGGCGAAACCTACTGCTATCGCCCGAATGGCAGGATTTGCAGGAGCGCATCGCTGACCAATGGGTGCGCAAAAATCTGTCGCGCTTTTTCCATTGCTGCACCGAGACCGGGATCAGTCCTGCCGAGGTCGACGAGGAGATGCTGACGCGCTTTACCGGCTATCTGGAGATCGTTCAGCTGAAAAGCCCGGCAAGCATACAGCGCGAGACTCGCCGTGCTTGGAACCAAGCCTGTGAGACTGTGCCGGATTGGCCTGGCATGCCCCTTCCCGGGAAGCTGCGGACCGATGTCTACGCCCTGCCTTGGACAGCCTTTCCCGCCAGCCTGCAGGCCGACCTCCAAGCCTGGCTCGACCGTCTCGCAAGTGGCGAGACAGAAGTTGACCTCGACGGCGATCTTGTCGATGGCCCAAGCCGCGCCTTACGGCCCGCGACGCTGCATCATCGAGAATATCAAATTCGCCAGTTCGCCTCAGCGCTCGTCAAACAGGGCGTTGATCCCAGCACGCTGCACCGACTAGCGGACCTGGTTCATGTTCCCACAGTGCGGCTTGGTCTTAAATTCTACCGGAAAAGGCATGACGGTAAGTTCCCACCGTCCTTGCCTGGCATGCTGGATGCGCTGCGACCCATCGCCCGTTATTGGGTCAAAGCACCTGCCGAGGATTTACGGCAGTTGCAGCTCCTCCATAAAGCAATCCGCAAGAAGGCGCCGCGCTACGAGGAAATGACCGCCAAAAACCTCACCCGCCTCCATCCAATCCTTGACGATGAGGCAGCCGCCGTGACGCTGCTGCGATTGCCCAAGCGGCTTCTGCAACTTGCCGAGGAGGCACAGCAGCCACACCACGCATTTCTCCTGATGCAACGTGCCTTGGCCATTGAGATTTTGCTGAAGCTGCCTCTACGAATTAGCAATTTGGCAGAGTTGGATATCAAACGGAACCTGAGCCTGCCACGGCATCCCGCAGGCGTCTGCCGCATCATCCTAACCGCCGATGAGGTCAAGAATGACAATCCCATCAACTCCCCGCTGCCGATATTCACCTGTGCATTGCTGAGGCGCTATCTTAGCGACTTCCGTCCCGCTCATACAGAACCGTCCAGCACCGCGCTCTTTCCTGGCCATCTCGGCAAGGCCAAGAATTCGCAGGCCTTTGGTCGCCAGGTCAGCAAGGTTGTCTTCGACTACACGGGGCTGACCATGCACCCCCATCTATTCCGACACGCCATGATCTCGCTCTATCTCAAGCTACGGCCGGGCGATAAGGAAACAGCACGCTTGGTGCTAGGCCATAAAACGATAACCACGGTGAACAGGAGCTACGCTTTTAATGACCGCGATGCCGCGGTACGGCGCTTTTGGCAGGTGCTCGAGGAATACCTCAACAAGGCCGCACCATGAGGGCCACCAAAAGCGACACAACTCGGCTGTGCCTGCCGTTGGAGGAATGGCCAGACGATGATCAGCAAGCCTGGCGCAAAGCTATCTCGGAGGGCGATATCCTTGACGAGGAGGAAATAGGGCCGCGTGCGACTTGCAAGCCGATCAGCAATCGCAAAGTGGAAAGCGGCTATGGACGTTGGCTGGCAGTCATCGGACCACAGGAGTGGACCAAGCCGCCAGCCGTGCGGGTTACACCCGCAAGCGTGACCGCCTACTTGCAGGATCTGAGTCGCCGCAATGCGCCTTCGACTGTCCTGAATCGTCGGCAGGAACTCCATGACGCGATCGCCTCCATCGCACCGGACCGGGACTGGAACTGGATCCGCCGCGTAAGAACTCGTGATCGCAGACCCGAGGTTCCAAGCGCACGCCCTGAGCTTCCCGATCTGGTCGAACTCCTCGTGCTCGGCCTCGGCCTCATGGAGGCCGCGGATTTGGAGCCAACACCGCGCACGAGGGCGCTGCGATTCCGCGACGGGCTGGTCATTGCGCTTTTGGCCCTGTGCCCGCTACGTCGCGCCGATCTGGCGGCCTTGCGCCGTGGTGAGCACTTGAATGACGAAACAGGGGCTTGGCGGCTCGCGGGTCGGACATCGAAGACGGACAGGCTGATCGATGCGCCATTTCCGCCTTTGATTGTACCACAGCTGGAGACCTACCTGAGGACGCATCGGCCGGTGTTGGCTCAGCTGTGTGCGCGCTGGACTCGCCCACACGACAATGCCGTCTGGCTATCGAGCCACGGATCGCCTCTCTGCGATGATCGGTTGTACGTCGCGGTTACGAAGGCTACCCTAAAATTTCTTGATCAGCGTGTCGGCCTCCATGACTTTCGTCGTAGCGCAGCGACATCCATCGCCGTGCATGATCCTGAGTATGTCGACATCATTCAGACAGTCCTCTGGCACGCCGGCCATGCCTCAGGAGCCCGCTACAATCTTGCTAAAATTTCGCAGGCCGCGACGCGCTTCCAAGCTGTGATAACGGCTTTGCAGGATGGTACCCTAATCTTTCCCGGCGATGGTGAAGAGTTGGCCATACCGCAAGCGCCGACTGAACAACCCGCAAAATTCCCAGGGACTGCGAATGGCGCTTCTCTCCGGTCGCCGGCGTTACGCCGCATCAGCGACTTCACTGGCAGCACCATGGGGCGCCTCGCCGTTCTGCATCGCACTGGCCGGACAGCCAAAGGCTATCCGAAGTGGCAGGTGAGGTGCACCAATTGTGGTACAGAAACGGAGATGCGCCGTTCGGCACTGCTGGCCATTGATCCCCCGACCACTGGCTGCGAGCTGTGCGACTACCTCGATGAACTCAAGCAAGTTTTCATTGAAGGCCGATGTGTCAGGGGCGGCCATGTCGTCGCTCATGGCGGACGCGACCAGCATGGCTACCATGCCTGGCTGTGTCGCTGCGATTGCGGGGCGTCCTTCAAGCGCACCACCGGGCAACTACGAAGAGCGACCCAGTTGGGGCTCCTGGCCTGCCCTCCCTGTACCGCACTACAGAGTGAGAAGCACACCACGCAGGCCCTTCTGCTGGATCACCTTAAGCGCGATCGACAAGCTGATTGGAAGCTGAACGACGAGTATGCGCTTGGGCTAGTGACACGGGACTGCGCCTCTTGCGGGACGCCTCCGCAGAGGCTTGTCCTGCGCCATCCAGACGGTGCCGGGTACTCGCATACGCGTGCCAACGACATTGATCGACTGGATCCACGCCTTGGCTATTTTATCCGCAACGTCAGGACTTCATGTCTGCGGTGCATGACCATTCAGGATGACGCAGCTGCGCAAGCGCCACTGGCTGTGAGAACGGCTTAGTCAAGAAGGGCGATAGAATGGGACAGCCTCGCGTCGATATGGTCGGGCAAGTCAATGGACGGCTGAAGGTGGTCGGCTATACCGAGCCGCATGTGATCACGGCACAGACCATGCTGCTGGTTGAATGCCAGAATCCTGAGTGCGGTCATCGCAGGGATATGCAGGTTGGCAACTTCAAGCGGGCCAAGCGCTGTACGATGTGCGAAGGCCTGCGCAAGGATCTGACCGGGCTCAGGAACGGCAAGCTGGAAGTGATCGGCTATGCGTACACGCAAGATTGGAAAGCCTACTGGCAGTGCCAGTGTGATTGCGGTGAGCAGGTCATGCTGTCAACCAATGATCTGACTATCGACCATCAGCGGAGTTGTGGGCAATGCCCACGTGGCCGCATCGATGATGCGATGCGGGTCCGGAACCGACTGCTTCTCGATTACCAGTCCAATGCAAAGCGTGCCGGGCTTGCCTGGTCGCTGACGGCGGAGGAAGCCTGGACGTTGATGCAGGGCGCGTGCGCCTTTTGCACAGCGCCACCCAGAACACGCCAGTTCTGGCGCGCGGACACGCGCAACCGGACTATCGAGTTTGCGGCCAACGGTATTCGCCGCCTGGACCGCACGGGCGGCTTCGTGAGAGGGAACGTGGTCTCATGCTGCATTAAGTGCCGCAATCGCCCCTGAAATCGTCGGCGATTCAGAGGTAAGCTGATGGGCCGGCAATCGCCGATGCGTCGACGCTGCGGCCGAGCCAGCGCCCGCGTGTTCTAGGTTGGTGCCATGGTAGGGTTACGTAATGGAGCAAGCCGAACCGCCCTCACCGCCTCCCTACCCGCCTGCCATGGGACTTCCACCCCGCCCTGACCGAGGAGCGGCTGGGGATCTGTGGCCGCATGCTGGCCAATGCCAGGCGCGATGCCCTGGCCCTGGCCAGCTACGAGATGGGCGACGATCCCTGGTCGGTCGGCTGCCGGGCCTTCGCCTTTGGCCGTAACCGGCTACAGCGCGCCGCGGCCTCCGGCGATTATCCCTGGCTGGAGGTGCTGGACGACAGCGCCCACTTCGTCTTCGTCATCGGCGGGATGGCGATGGCGTACCGGTGCGCTTCTACCGTGGCGCGGCCGAGGAGCCGATCGAGCGGACGCTCACCCAGCACGCCTGGCTGGTCTACCCGGCAATCGAGCGGCTGCAGTCCGAGGGCGCGGGGCTTGGCCGAGCTGTCGGCCGGGCTGGACGAATGCGGAGTGGCGACGTCGCAGCGGGGACGGTAGACGCCGACGGCCGTCCGACGCGCCTGATACGGATCGGGCGCTACCGAGGCCCGCCCGGCTCGACCCGCTGCCAGTGCCCGCTAGGTAGCGGCTAGGTGGCCGCTACTCGGCAGTAAGCAGGCGGCCCAGCTGCCTGCCTGTCCCCGCATCGCCTGCCTCCTTTCGGCTCACGCTGATCCGAAAGGCCCGCAGCGCGTCCATCAGCTCCGCGGACTCCGTTAGGTGGCTATGGGCGAGGACTACAGCCGCGCTACGGTAGCTGTGGATCTCGTAGCGGGCGCGGATGAAGGCATTCACCAAGCTTTGTGGGTCGGCGGACTCGTTGGGTGCTGTAGCGACCTCGCCGAGGGCAACTTCTTCCTCGAGGTCACCCGCCCCCTCTTCCGGAGCGTCACTCACCGGGCGCTCGGTGCTGAGATGCCAGGCGACTGGCGGAGCGGCAGCTTGGGTTAGGCGGCCGCCCGGTGCTGGGCGGCGTAGTCCGCCACCGCCAGTCGCACGATCCACCCGATGGTGATGTCGTTCTGTACAGCCAGTGCGGCCAAGATGCCGTGCGTCTGTGGGCCGAACGAGACGCTCAGCCGTATGTCGGGCCGCCCTCGAGGTCTCGCTATAGTCCACACCTGCCGCAGATTGCGGCATTACGGTTCATTACGAAGCACTAGGTAGCAAAACGCGGATGGACACTGGCCAAGAAGCATCTGATCTATCGGCTATCTAGCGTTTACCTAGTCGCGATCTAGCGGCCACCTTTGGCCAAAGTGGCTATCGCGTCCTCGATAACCTCGGCCACGAGCTGCTGCCGCTCTTTGGCGAGCCGGAGAATCGTGGCCTTGGTGTCGGCCGTTACCTTGATGTTCAGCTGCATGACCCGCCCGGTCGCCCGCATGCGCCGACCATCGAGGATTGGCAGCGCGGGATCAGGAGCGGCGGCAGTCGGAGCCAGATCGGGCGCCGGTTCGGGTTGCCGCTCGATACCCGGCGCTCCCTCTTCGGGGGCCGGTGGGGGCGGCAGCCGTCGCTTAACCTTGGATGCGTCGATGGCCACAGGCGTTACTCCGGGATGGCGTCAATCAGGCTTTGGACCACGCCCTCGGCGGCCGCCTTCAGGGTCGGCACCGAGACCTCAGTGACCGCCCTGCCCCCGTTCTGCGCGGTCCTGTATGACGCCCGCTCGGGTAGATAGCCGCTAGCAACGCGGTATCCGGCCTCGGCGACATATGCCCGGGCGGCGTCCGCCTCAGGCTCGGTGCTAATGCGGCTGAGCGCGCAGATTAGGCGTTCCTTGGAAACGCCCGCGCGCACCAGTGAATGCGCGACTCTAACCATGGGGCGCAGGTCGTCCATGCTGGCGCCGCTCGGCAGGATGGACAGGTCGGCGGCCTTGGCCATGGCGACCGTCTCCCGGGTAGCGCGGGCTGGGCCGTCGAGGATCAGGACGTCAAACCGGGTGGCCTCGGTGAGCGCGGCCGCGAGGTCGGGATACAGCTGGGTCGGCGGGGCGGGTGTCAGACCCGCTCTGAGCCGATCGCGGTGCCAGTCGATCTGAGAACCCTGGTCGGTGTCGAGGTCGGCCAGATGGACGGCCAGGCCGCTGCGGGCAAGTTCCACCGCCAGGGCACGCGCCAGCGTCGACTTGGATACGCCGCCTTTCTGGCTGAGACAGGCAATCACGGTCACCGCTACATCCCCGCTTGGTCGCGGCTAGGTAACAGCTAGTTGGACGAGGCGTCCAGTGGTCCCAGCTGGCTTTGCGTCAGTTCTTGCCATGTTCTCGGCATGGGCACCCACTGCTTCGACGGCGCGCCAGTCCCAGCGCCCCGCTCTGGTGCTGTCGCGGCCACGCTGGCCTGCTGCTCCTAGACGGTCTCGACGTCCCGCTGGACACGAGGCTCTGGCAGATCGCTGAGCGGCTCCGCTTCTGGTCCTGCGGCGGGTGATCCAAGGTCCACGACACCGTGCCGTGCTGCCCCGGCGAGATAGCGGCTATCTACCGGCTTTTTACGGTATCAGCACTGCATCTGCAGCCGGCTAAGTGCCTGATTTCGATTTTGTTGCGAGGGATTCTATGATTTTCGCTGTTGTCATGAAGTCAACGTTTTGGTTGACGCGTAGTCAGCAACTGTCGTCTTCCAGCATTCGTATCTCGAGCGGTAGCGCGACGCTGTCATCAGCCTGTGGCGGCGCGTCGTCCTCCGCGAATGCGGTCAGTAGGGCCAACGCGTGCTGCTCGGCGTCTGCGAGACTGTGCTGTCCAGGACGGCCGGGCCGCATGAACCCCCATCCGGCGCCCATAGGGTTAGCGGAATGGACGAGGGCAACCGCGTCGTGCGCAGCGACCATCAAGCGGGCGACACCAATGGGGCAGGGGTGCACGGACATGTCGGCGCCCTCCGGCTTGTCGGGAAATGTGGGTTGCATCGTCCCCTAATTTCAACGGACCTGACCAACTTGCATTAAGGAATCGCAGGGTCACTTCGTGCGTTCGTTTTAGCGTCAATGCAGATGCCAGGATCGCGGATGTGACGCATCCTCTCCTTCATTGAGCCTACTTTCTTGACCTTCCTCGCCCTGCTGGTGCTGGTGCACGACTAGTGCGACGTCGCGCTGGTGTGGCTTGGGTTGTCGGCTGCGCCTCTCTGTTGGTTGGGGTGGTGGCTCTGGTAGCCGCGCTGCGCGAGGGGCGGCAGGCACGGCGTTGTCCACAGCCTGAAGTCTAAAGAGTATCTAATTATAAGAGTCTAATGGGTTTTTTCGCCTACGAACTCAGAGGCTTATAGGATGATTCTGACCCCGCGATTCCTGATAATGACCCCGTGATTCCCGAAAGTGACCCTGCGATTCACGTCGGCAGGGTCTGCCATCCACAGGAATGTGGATAACACGGGAATGGCCGGGTCATTTTGGGGCTCACAGCGGTCGCCAGGACCGCTACGGTGCTGGTCCCGGAATAGAGGGGTCAGAATGGGGGCGGGCATGGTGCAGGGTGGGCCGCAGACGCTGAGCGAGGTCGAGAGGCGGCGCCTCGAGCGTCTGGAGCGGACGTTGAAGAACCGGCGCGGCCGTCGGGCGCCCGCCGTCATGCCGAGCCGCCTAGCCCGCACCAGCGCCTTCGCCCCGCGCCAGCAGTCGCTCAGCAGCGACGCCGACTTCGCCCGGATCTACGTCGTGCCCGGCCACAGCGTCGTTGAGGTGCGGGGCAGAGAACTTGGCACCCGTCACCGCGATATGCTCATGGCCTGCTTCCGCCTGCGCGCCCGACGCGTCGAGGCAGTTACTGCCCAAGGCGAGAAGTTCGTCTTCTGCAGGACGGAGACGTCGTGGAGGGAGTTGCTGGCCGCTTCGGGCCTAACCGGCCACGTGAACAATCTGCTGGTCGCACTCCGCATCCTCGAGGAACTGCGGACCACCACGATCCGCGTCTTCCGCGGCTCGTTCGACGACTACGAGGCCGCGTCTCGCCGGGGGCGGCTGGCAGGTGCCGGGTGGTCGGATGCCCTTATAGGCAAGATTGAGTGGGGCGGCGCCACGCTCGATAGCAAGCTGACCGTCGAGTATGGGGAGTGGGTCCGGCGCACCCTGGAAGAGCGGCACCTCGTCGCCGTCGATGCCGACGTGTATTTCCGGCTCGCCAGCGACCACGCGCGCTGCTGGTGGCCCTACATCGACTCCCAGCCCGCATACACATGGATCGGCGTCGAGACGCTGGCGCAGCTGGCGGGCCGCGACTACGCCGAGATGACCACCCGGCAGCGGGTCAAGCTCCGCGAGGAAGCTCGGCAGGCGTTGGATGACATGGTGGCCGCCGGTGGGCTGACCTCGTGGACGACGGAGCAGGTTGGTTCCGGTCGCGCCAAGAGCTACCGCTACCGCTACGAGAGGGCAGCCGGGCCCCAGGCCAAGCTACCACTGTAGCTCAGCTGCCTTGCGACCGCCTGGAAGGCGAAAACCCCCTTCGCCAGCCCGAAGCCGGGCACGTGGCCCAGCGGCACCACGGAGCGCGCCGGGGCGGCGGGCAGGATGACCGGCGGCAGGCAGGGGGGGTGGCGGCGGGCGGCACCAGCGCCAAGCGGCGAGGCACGAGCCGGGGCGACGGGCGCCGAGGCGCGCACGGGGGGTCTACGACGAGGAGCTCGTTATGACCCCCAAGGCGGTGGACATGGCGCGGCTGAACGACGGCGGGACGGTCCTGCTGGACCACGTCGCCAGCACCCGCACCCTGGCCGCGGTCTTTCGTCCCCGGCAGCGTCCGGCTCGAAGGCACGGACGGCATCGGCCGGATCCGTTTCTCGCCCCGCGACGACGTCACCGGTCAGGTCCAGGACGAGGCCGACGGCCACATCTGCAAGGTCTCGGTCAGCTACCGCATCCTCGCGGTCTCGATTACCGAGCGCGAGGGCAGCCCGACCTCTACCGGGTCGAGCGCCGGGAACCCACCGAAGTCTCCCTGGTCCCCGTCCCTGCGGACGCGGGCGCCAGCGTGAGGTCGCTTCCCGGCGCCGACCCGGCTGCGGCCGCGGCGCACGACGCCACCCCCGAGCAACGGTCGGCGTGCGCCGACAGCCAGGAGAGACACATACCGACCGAGAACACCTCGGACGTCACCGCCGAGCGCGCCGCCGCGACCGCCGAGCGCGAGCACATCACCTTCACCGCCGATGGCATGAAGCTACTCATCCCCCGGGCCAAATCCGATCAGGAAGGCCAGGGCGTCGAGCTCGGCATCCCGCGCGGCCGTAAGCCCGAAACCTGTCCGGTCCGGTCGATGGAGGCTTGGTTGCGCGCCTCGGGCTGCGCGTACGGCCCGGTGTTTCGGAAGGTCGACCGCTGGGGTACGGTAGAGCGGACCACGCTACACCCCTACGCCGTGCCGAAGCTCCTGGCGCGGCGGGGCGCCTTGACCAATTGCGCGGCTCCAGGCTCGAGCGGTTGTCCGCGCATGGCCTGCGCGCCAGCTTTATCACCGAGGCCTACAAGGCCGGGGCCCGCGACGAAGCCATCATGGCGCACTCCCGCCACAAGGACGTCAGGACCATGCGGGCCTATGTTCGACGTGCCAAGTTGGTCGCCGAGAGTCTCGCCGGGTTGGTCGGGCTGTGACCGGGATTTAAGTTCGGTAGGGGAGGGGGGTGATCCCGCTTCGTGGCGCAGTCCCAACTCCAGCGACGTGACGCACCATTGCTGCTTTGCTTTCCAGCTTCGTCGCGCAAAGCTCCGTCTTGGTTGCTGCCGCTACGCTCAGGCGCCGGCTGCTCCAGATCGGGAGGACTTCCAATGTTCACGCATGTCATGATCGGCAGCAACGATTTAGCGCGGTCGAAATCCTTCTACGACGCGTTGTTCGCGGCAGTCGGGGGCAAGCCAGGCAGCCAGGACCCGCGAGGGCGCTTGATTTACGCCCACGCCGGCGGCCGCTTGATGATCACCGCGCCAATCGACGGCCAGCCCGCCTGTCACGCCAATGGCGGCACAATCGGCTTTGCCATGGCCAGCCCCGCCGAGGCGGACGCTTGGCACAAGGCCGGCGTCGAGAACGGCGGCCTTTCAATCGAAGATCCGCCTGGGCTGCGTCAGGGCGCCGCCGGCCAACTCTACCTCGCCTACCTGCGCGATCCTGACGGCAACAAGCTGTGCGGCCTCCACAGAATGAGCTGAGCGCCAGCAGGACGAGCTGCGGGCACTCCTGCCCGCGGCAATCCTACTGCATCTCGATGCCAGCAGTCTTGATGGCCGCGGCGTTACGTTCGATATCGGTGGCGATGCGCTCGCGGAAGCGCACGGGATCCAGCACGAAGATGTCGCCTTGGGCGAGCAGCGGAGGGCGCGCTACTGGTGATTCCGCGGCCGCCTGCATCAAAGCATAGAGGCGCTGCACCAGTTCGGGTGGTGTGTTGGCTGGTGCGACCAGGCCATTCCAAAAGACGGCGGTGAAGTCCGGGTAGCCGGCCTCCCTGGCCGTCGGCACCTCGGGCAATTCACGCCAGCGGGTCTCACCGGTGGTGGCCAAGGCTGCAAAGGTGCCGGCCTGGATCAAGGGGCCACCTGTAGTGGGAGTGTCCAAGAGGACGTCCACCTCGCCGGCCACCATCGCGTTGGTCGCCACCGAGGAGCCGCGGTAGGGCACATGCAGCATATGGGCGCCCGCCGCCGCCAGCAGTTGCTCCATATGCAGGTGCTGCAGGTTTCCGACGCCCGCCGAGGCATAGGTGACTCGCCCCGGTTGCCGCTGTGCCAGCGCGATCAGGTCCTGCAGCGTCCGCACGCCTTGGGTGCGCGGATTGCGCGGGTTGATCACCAGGATGAAGGGACTGATAGTGATCGTAGCGACGGGCACCAGGTCACGCAGCGGATGGTAGCGCGTGTCGCGGTAGAGCAGGTGGTTCACGGTCATGGTGCTGGTATTGCTGACCAGCAGAGTGTGGCCGTCCGTTGCCGCTGCGACGTGGGTGGCACCGAGCGAGCCGTTGGCGCCAGTGCGGTTCTCCACCACCATGGGCTGGAGTAGGCGAGTGCGGAAATCCTCCGCCAGAATGCGGGCACAGATATCGGTGGAGCCGCCAGCAGGATAACCAACGATCAGGCGCACCGGGCGGTTGGGCCATGCAGCCGCGTCGGTCTGCGCCAGCCCAGGCCTCGCCAATGCAGAAAGTGCCGCGATGCCCAAAGCGCGCCGGCCCAAGAGTGCCTGCATCGACGACCCTTCCTCCCGTGGCGCTCACACAGCGGCGGTACCATTGGCGCGATCAGACCAGTTTCACGGCCAGCCGTCCAGACGAGCGCTGCCAGAGGTCTGTGCCTTGCCGTGTCGCCGCGGATGACCCCATCCGGGTCGGCCAATCGGTTGATGCGCCGATACCGCCTGCCGCACTGTGACGATTTGTATGGCGGCGGCAAAACAATGTTATGCCAGCCCAGATAGGAGACCACGTTCCATGGCGAAATCAGACACATCCGCACCACGCGGTACCAACAAGGTCGTCAAAGCCTTCTTCGAGACTTTGGATTCCACCCCTGACGCCGGCCGGTCGCAGGTCGCAAAGGCGGCGCTGGCGGCAATCCGAGAAAAGCTGGCAGCCCGAAAGGACAAAGAGAAGGCTGTCCGGGAAAAGGAGAAAGCCAAGTCTGCCCGTGGTAAAGCAGCGCCCGCGCCTGGCAAAGTAGCGCCGTCGTCGTGCACCGCAAACGCCCGCAAGCTGTCGGCCGCCGCCGCTAAACCGGCACGGTCGACCAAGGCGCCTGGAGCTTCCGCACCGAAGGCCACGCAGCGTCCGGCTGCACGCCGGGTCGCACCCAAAGCTGCTGTGGAGGCCCCGCCGCCAAAGAAAGCCGCCACGCGTCGGCCGAGCACTCGGACAAAGCCTGCGCCGGAAGCCTCTCCGCCGGACAGCCAAACTGCGCCAGATAGCAATCCGATGAATGGCGCTTCGTCGGACGACACCGCCGGCGTCGAGTAAGGCCATGCCAAGGCGGCTATGGGCGGCGCCGCCTTGGTCATGGCGCAGGACGACCCACGCGCGCGGCAGGTGGTCCTGCACCGGCTGACCACGGGCGAGCGGGTCGTCGCTGGGTCATGCCTGGCTAGACAACGCCAGGACGTCGGCCCCGGGCTTCGTCGACGCTCCAGACCCCGCCGCCTGCGGCGGCCATGTAGAGAAACACGAAGCAGTAGAGGATGGCGGCGTCGCCGCCGTTCAGCGCCGGGAAGAGGTTTCGCGGTGCGTGCCCGATAAAGTAGGCAGCGGCCATCTCACCCGCGAGGAGGAAGGCCACGGGCCGCGTGAACAAGCCGAGCAGCAGCAGGAAGCCACCGACAACCTCGATCACTGCAGCGAACCAGAGCAACGAGAAGGTTTCGGGCCCCAGGCCGCTGGCGCGTGGCGGAAAGCCGAACAGCTTCTGCGTACCATGTTCAAGGAAGATGAGCGTGGCGACGATGCGGAGTACGCTGAGCAGGCGCGGTGCCCACTCGGCAGCGAAGGTTTGGGTCTTCAGCAATGTCTGCTCCTGTTTATTCATCCAGCCACCAATGACTGTCTGACTTAGAATTCCCCGCTTACCGCGGGTGAGGCAAAGCTTGCCGCAATCGCCGGAAACCGCGGGTTTCCGGTGTGTAAACGCGGATCCCATGCTGTGCTGCAATCGGCCCACCAAGGTGATCACCTCGGTGGGCTAACGGTATTCTGTGGCGCGAAGCGGATGGTGGCCTGTAGGCCGTCTGGTTCGAAGCGCAGCTCCACCGCAGCACCCGTGCCTAGGTCGCGCGCCAACGCCCGCTCGAGCAACTGCGTTCCGAAACCGCGGCGCGTCGGCATCCCGGCGATGGCCGGCCCGCCACTCTCAACCCATTCCAGCGCCATCTCCCCATCCAGCTGCTCGCGGCAGGTGATGGCAACCAGCCCGTCGGGCGTAGAGAGCGCCCCGTGCTTGGCAGCGTTGGTGGCCAACTCGTGCAGTGCCAGAGCCAAGGTCTGCGCCTGTGCCGGGGAAAGCTGTCTCATCCGTCCGGAGTCGAGGTCACAGGAGAGGTCGACGCGGGATCCGGCGCTTGTCCCGCCGAGCCAAGGCGCGAGCGCGGCGCGGGCCACCGCGTCGAGGTCGGCCGCCTCCCAGGAGGCCGCGGTTAGCAGGTCGTGCGCCCGCGCGAGCGCCTGTAGACGGCTATTGAGGTCGGCAGCTAACCGCGCGGGGTCGGCGGAACCGGGATTGCGCAATGTTTGCGCCACTACGGCCTGCACGGTGGCGAGCACGTTCTTCACGCGGTGGTTCAGCTCGGCGACCACGAGACGCCGGTGCCGCTCGCTCTGATTGCGTGCTTTCAGCGTGGCGGCAAAAGCCGCCGCGAGGTCGTCGGCTTCGCGCAAGCCGGTTGGTCCCGGTGTGGCACCTTCGGTGATCAGCGCGATCAGGCGTTGAAATGCTGCAACGGTGCGGCGTGCGAGCAGGACAGCGAGCGCGATACCCGCGGCGGCAATCAGTGCGCCCAGGCTCAGGGTGCGCACAAGGGCGGCGCGGAACGGCGCCTCGAACACCGTCTCGGGGGTGGTCAGCACGTAGGTGTAGCCGCTCCGGGGGCCGTGTGAGAAGGCGATGACCGCTGGGATACCCTCGCGGGTGGTGGTGCCGCGCAGGATGCCCGCGGGTGCGGCGGCCACCCGGCTCCACACCTCGGGCCGCATCGATTGGCCGACGATGCCGTCGCCGCCTTGCGTCCGGGCAACGATTGTCCCCGCGCGATCCACCACCGTGCCGACCGAGCCAGGCATGTCGGGCACGCGCTGCGCCTCGAGCGCCGCGGCCAAGTGGGCTTGCGGCAGGGAGAGACCGAGGGTTGCCGTCACCGCGCGCTGCCCCGAGTCATGGGGAGGGCCGAAGACCGGCACGCCGATGGCGACCGCGGGCGCTCCCGTGGCAGTGCCGCGGAACAGGTCGGTGATCTCGGCGCGTCCCGAGGCGAGAACCCGCTGCGCAGCTTCCGGGGCGCGGACCCCCGTTCGGCGTTCCCCCAACGCCCAGACAGTCATCAGTGCCATCCGGCCGTCTGCGGCAACCAAGGATATGGTCGCATCTCCGAACTTGGCAGAGGCGGTGCGCAGCTCTACCTCGATGGCGTCGAAATCGCCCCGCGCCAGGGCAGAGGAGGCGGCGAGACCGTCAAGCAGCGCTTCGGCGCGGTCAAACTCGCGGTCGACGGCAAGCGCCAGCGCCCGTGTCTGGCCGAGCAGGGCATCTTCCGCCCGCGCCCGCGTGCCGTCCTGCGCGTGCCAAACGGCGGTGGCGGCGAGTGCAAGGAGGGGTACCGCGACCGCGGCCACTAGCAATGATAGGCGCCGGGCGAGGGACGGCGGGGCCCGACCCAAGGCGGCCTTCGTGGATTCCACTTGGGTTGGGTCAATCGCGGCTGGTGGGCTCAATTAGGCAATCCAGTTTGCTCCAACGATTTGTCCCACAATGCCCCGGCATGCATCTGTACCGCACCCGGACCTCTGGACAACCGTTTTGGACTATGGTGCGCGCTTGAGGGTCTCCGGCTGTCATTGCTCGAGTTTGACGACCGATGGCCCGAGACTGTCGGCGGCCAGCAGCCGCAGCAACACCGCGCTGTTGCATACAGCGCCCTGTCGAAATGGCGCGACGGGCGAAGTCTGGCCCGAGCGGCCTCGGCCTCAGAATGCAGTGCGCGCTCCCACGGCGCGGTTGCTCCCATCAGCAAAGCCGGAGCGCAAACAATGCCGGGCGGTAGCTCCGGCGCTTGGCCTCATCCACGGGAAGGCCTAACGAGAGAGGTAAGCAGGGGAGGGAAGGCGGGCTACAAGGGGATGGAAAAGGCTAATTTCCGATAGAATTCGAAGGCGTGCATAGACTGCGCCCCCACCCGCGTGCAGGCGTCGGGGACCTTCGTCTTTCCCTTTCTCCAGCTCGGTTTCGAGACTTCGTTCGTCACCACGACGCGTCCATCGCCCGCGCGCGCGGCAGCGATCAGGAACGGGTCCTGCCCAATCTTCTCGATATCGTCTTCGGTGAGGTCGAGCCCATATCCGACATCGAGCACATGCTGCACGAGTGCCATGTTCGCCGCCTCCGGAAGCACCAAGGCATCCCGAACATGCCTTTCTCGCAACCATTCCGGTACAGGCCCCCGGTTTGGCGCTACCTCCTCGTAGATCTCCGGCGGAATCTTAGCGACGCCAGCAAGACCAAGGCTGAACAGCCACTGCCAAAATTGCGGAATTCTGTCGAACGGATAATAGTTCTCGTGCGCATCAATGAGCACGTTCGCGTCGATCAGATAGAGCGTCATCCGGTCAGATCATGCAGCGCGGACGCGCTCGTTCAGAAGCGTGCCGACGGAGGAGGGGTTCACCCCGAGGAGCTTGGCTGCCCGGGTGTAGGTAAGGATCCGGTCTTGAAGTCCTCGGCGCGCGACGTCCATCAAGGCGGTTCCGAGCCGGTGCCTGCGAAGAACGTAGTAGGTGGGCCCACCTTCAGCCTCGTCCGAACGCCGCTGCTTCTCGGCTCGCCACCGCTCGGCGAACATAGCGAAGAGCTTTGTGGCGGTCGCGTCGTCGATGCGGCGTTCAGTGAGAAGTCGATAGGCGACGACGCCTTGGCTGACGCGCCATCGTTCGGCAACCGTTTGCGTCACGTGGAGCGCGGCTTGCGTGTCGTTCGAGGAGAACTGAGGAATGCTGCCGAGGGCCGATGGCGGGAGGAGGAAGAGTCCGGCGACCTCGTTGCAGAAACGCTCGACGACGTTCTCCGACGCCCAGCGCATCGGACCGCTGACGCCGCTCTCGCCGATCCAAAGGTGGGCGAGTTCGTGCATAAGGGTGAAGGACCGCGCGGTGACGGCGTCGTTGTCGTTAATGACGACGAAGGGGGCCGCCTTGTCCGCGAGCGCGAAGCCGCGGAAGGTCTCCTCACTAATGTCGGTGTGGTGCGATCCGACATCGCCGAGGAGGAGCACGTAGATGCCGACCTCCTCGGCCGCCCGCCTGAGGAGGGCGAAGAGACCGGATGGGTCCCTGGCCGCGAGTTGCTCAGCCTCGGTGGCCCCGAGCACCGTCCGGATGGCCGCCGCGACGGCCTTGGCGCCCTGTCTGATGCTGCTCGATCCGATGAAGTCGAGGGGGACGTTCTCCTCGGCCTCCTCGAGGACATCGCGGAGAATCTGCTGCCGCGCGACCACGTCGCGGGTCAACGCGTCGAGGAGGGACTCTTCGCGAGCTGACCTGTCGCGGCTCGTCGCGCGGAAGTCCTGTCCGCGCTCAACCTGGCGTGGAGGCGCTGCCATGTAGAAGGTGACGAGCGGACGGCGATAGACGGACGCCATCTTCTGGAGTTGGGCCTCCGTGGGCGCGTTCTCCCCGCGCTCCATCGCCTGGAGCCTCTCCGCGCCTGTCGACCTTGCGCTGTCCTTGAGGCCGAGCTTCCCGGCGGCCTCCCCGAGTGAAAGGCCGGCCTTGTCGCGCGCCCAGGAAAGCATCCCCGGGTTAATCTGCACGAACCTCTCCATCTCCCAGCTTCCCTCCTCTCATACTCTAGACGACCCCGCTCGCCAATACGTTGCCGCTCCGTTCACAACCCCTCGCCACGCTCCGGGTTCACTCCTGCTCTGCAGCGGAGCCATCGGCCTCTCGCTCGGCTTAAAAGTGTCACAGGCGAAGCGTGTCGCCATGCGGAGCAACACGCCCCGCCGCGTTCATATCGGCTCCAGTTAAGCCGCGATAAGGCCCGCTTACCGCGTGTTTGCCGGAGCTTGCCCCAATCGTGGCTGGCGGCGGGTTTCATGGTGTTGCCGCAGCGGCGGCTATCAGCAAGATGGCCACCGCCGCGATATCTGGCCCACATGAACTTGCCTCGCCTGCACACGCTGCCTACTCGAGGCCGGCCTCCGCCGGGTCGGCCAGCTCGCGTATGGCTCCCGCCTCAATCAGCGCGAAGCGCGTCCCGATGGTCTTGGCAAAGCTCCGGTCGTGCGAAACCAGGACGCAGGTAGCGTCCTGCGCTAGCAGTTCTGCCTCGAGCCGCTCCTGGCCGGGGATGTCCACGTGGTTCGTGGGCTCGTCCAAGAGATAGAGGTTTGGCTCCGCCAGCCGGAGCGCGAGCAGCCCCAGCCGTGCTTTCTGGCCTGGCGACAGCCTGCCGATCAGCTTGTGGTGCGTGTCCACACCGAGGCCCGCGCTGGCCAGGAGGCTGGTGGCGCGCCCGTCACTGAGACCAGGACGCGCCGCTATGCAGCGATGCGGCGTCTCGCCGTCCGGCAGCTGGGCCATACTCTGCGCGGCATAGCCGAGGACGACGCTCGGGCCGACCCTCACCCCGGCCACCTGCTGCGCCACGGCAAGGCGCAGCATAGCGATCAGCTGAGACTTGCCGACCCCGTTCCGGCCCAGCAGCACCAGCCTGTCACCCTGGCACAAATCGAGCTTGGTGATGCTGAACAGCGCACGCCCGTCCGGCGCCCGGACCATCGCATCGCGCAAGGAGATCAGCACCCTGGCGTGGGTGCCGCGGCTGGCGAGGCGGATCTCGCCCGATCTTTCCACATGGGCCGGGCGCAAGCCCTGTTCGAGACGTTCGGCACGATCGCGCAGCTGCATGGACTTCTTCTGGAGCAGGTCACTACCGCTGTTCACACCAACATTGCGCAGCTCGCCGGCATTGCGGCGCAGGCGCTCGACCTCCTTGGCGTCCTTGGCATGCTTGCGGTTCTGCGCGGCGTCGTCCTCACCAAGCAGGTGCCGGGCCTGGGAATAAGGGTGAGCGTAAAGGCGGCTTGCCCCCGGCCGCAGGAACAGCGTGCGCGTTGTGCAGGCGTCCAGGAAAGCGCGATCGTGGCTGGCGACCAGCATGGGTGTCCGCGCGGCGGCGCCGGAGATCCATCCTTCGAGCCAGTTGATCTTCTCGGCATCCAGATGGTTGGTCGGCTCGTCGAGGAGGAGCGCATCGGGCTGCTTGATCCAGGCCCGGGCCAGCAACACCAACCGCTGCCAGCCGCCGCTCAAGGCTGCCACTGGCCGTTCACGGAGCTCGTCCGGCGTCTCGAACTCATCGAGCACCACGCCAACGCGCCACGCCTCGTGCTCCCGCTCGGCCGGCGGCAGGGCACGCCGCACCGCTTCCTGGAAGGTCAGGCCAAGCAGCGCGTCCGGCATGTCCTGCTCGACATGGGCGACCAATGCGCCGTGGGACAGGGTGATGCTGCCCATATCGGGCTTCACCAAACCCGCGATGCACCGGAGCAGGGTCGTCTTCCCGCCGCCGTTGCCAGCGATGACGCCGACCCGGTCACCGGGTCCGACGCCAAGAGTAAGGTTCTGGAAGAGCGTCCGCGGCGTAACCACGCCAACGTCGCGCAAGCTGATGAGTGTCATGATAAGGCCCGATCCAGTGCCGGCCACGCAGGGGGCAAGCAGATGCAACTCGGGCAGCCCGGCTCGGAAGCGGCTCAGCTTCGGAGAGGTCTGCCCTGCGACGGCGATCGCAGGGCGGCAACAGGCCCGCGCGGGTGATGCTGGTTGTAATCGGACACCCAACCCTCCCTCGCGCTATGTGGCACCGGAGAGAAGCTTATCGGCCTGCAGGATCGGTGAGCAAGACGTTCATGCGATCGACCCAAGGGATGCGCCTAGAGGCTGTTATGAACCTCCGTTCAGTAGCGCGGCCTGTTTGAGCATGAGGCAGACGAAGGCGACGAGGTGAAG
>NZ_CEEDBP010000058.1:0-24038 GCF_979252845.1 Belnapia sp. AC561 | reverse complement strand
GTGAGGCACTGTCGGGGGGAAGGTATTCTCCCCGACAGTGCCTCACCGGTCTTTCGTCACTAGACGGAGTGCGCCTGCCTATTTCGCCGCCAGCCGCTGCGGCAGCACCGCCTCCAGCGACGTCCGCACCACCACCGCGGCCGGCCCCGGCGCCGCCAGAGCCGCTTCCAAAGCGGGGAAATCCGCCTTGCCGTTCACCACCGTCACCGGCACCCGGAAGGCGGCGCACCATTGGGCGAAATCCGGGTTGATCAGGCTGGTGCCCGAGACCCGCCCCGGATGCGCCTTCTCCTGATGGATGCGGATGCTGGCATAACTGCCGTTATCGGAAAGGATCAGCTTCACCGCCGCCCCCCGCGCCACGGCCACGGCGAATTCGGCCCCGGTCATCAGCGCCCCGCCATCGCCCACCAATCCGATCACCTGCCGCCCCGGGCAGCGCAGCGCCGCAGCCACGGCAGCCGGAATGCCGAAGCCCATGGCACCCGAGATGGGCACCACCAGCCGCTGCGGCGGCACCCAGCCGACCTTGCGGTAGAAGGGTGCGCCGAATGTGCCGGCATCCAGTGTCACGATGGCGTCCGGCGCGGCGACCTGCTCGATCAGCTTGGCTACCTCGGCAAAGGCGACGCCATCGGCGAAATCCCGCGGCACCACGCCGCAATCGGCGACGTGAAGGGCGCGCAGCTGCTGGCACCAGGCGGCACGGCCGGCTGGTGCGGCGGCTGCCTCGGCGGCCAGGGCGGCAATGGTGGCGCGCGCGTCGGCAGCGATGGCCAGCTCGGCCGGAAACAGCCAGCCGAGGAAGCGTGGATCGGCGCAGACATGCACCAGACGCTGCCCGGCTGCCGGCCAACTCCAGCCCTGGGTGGTGATGTCGGTCAGCCGGGTGCCGAGGGCAATGACCAGATCCGCCTCGGCGAAGGCGGCACGCTGGGCATCCGGGTTCCGCAGCCCGAGGTCGCCGGCATAAAGCGGGTGGTCGTTCGGGAACAGGTCCTGGCGGCGGAAGGAGACGGCGACCGGCAGTTGCCAGGTTTCGGCGAAGGCGCGCAGGGCCTCGCGCCCGCCCGGTGCCTCGAAGCCGTGGCCGGCGAGCAGGATGGGGCGCTCGGCGCCGCGCAGCATGGCGGCGAGGCGTGTGGCATCGGCCGGGGCCGGGGGCAGGGGGTTTGGCAGCGTCGCGGCCATGAGGGGGGCGGCGCAGTCCATGGCGAGCACGTCCTCGGGCAGCGACAGCACTACCGGGCCGGGCACGCCCCCGATGGCCATGGCATAGGCCCGGGCGATGAACTCAGGCGCCTGGTCGGGGTCGGTCACCTCGCCCACCCACTTTGCCACGCCGCGGAACATGTTGGCGTAGTCGATTTCCTGAAAGGCATTGCGGCGCAGGTCGCGCTTCTCCACCTGGCCGACCAGAAGGATGAGCGGCACGGCATCCTGCTCGGCGGTATGGATGGCGATACTGGCATTGCAGGCGCCGGGGCCGCGGGAAACCAGCACCACGCCGGGGCGACCGGTCAGCTTGGCATCGGCAACCGCCATGAAGCCGGCCCCACCCTCGGACCGGCAGGTGACCAAATCCAGGCTGTTATGGGCGTGCAGCGCATCGAGCAGGGCGATGTAGCTCTCGCCCGGGACGCAGAAGGCGCGATCGATGCCCTGGGCGGCCAGGAATTCCACGATGCGTTCGGCGGCGGTCGGCATGATTTGACGTCTCCTCGGTTGAGGATGCCTAGCGCTGTCGCGCTGGATCGCCAAGCCGGGCTACTGCGCCCTTTCAATCGCGGCCGTGTCGATGGCAACGACCTTGTCGCCGAAGGTACCGATGGTGGCACGCAGTTGCAGGCTGCGCCGTCCCTCGGAGCGGACGGTAAGGGAGCAATCCCATTGGGCGCGGGACTCAGAGGCCAGGGTGCAACCCATCCCCAGGCTCTCCAGCCGGCGGATCAGCGGCGAAACCTGGGAGCCGGAGGGGAATTCGGTCTGGAGGTCGCGCTTCAGCGCTACGGCGGCGGCCGCGGGGCCCTGGCGCAGATAGCGGTCGATGGGTGGGGTGGCATCCCTGCTGAAGCCGAACCAGGCGGCGGCGGCGACCAGGCCCAGGATGCCGGCGCCGACGATGGCGGCGCGCGGCAAGGTTCCCTGCTGTACTGCCATCCCACTGTAGCTGGTGGTGGGCTCGACCGCCGGGGCGCCGGGTCGCGGCGGCTCCGGAGCAGGGCTGCCGGTCATGCCCGGTGGCGGCGGATGAGCCGGCCGGGAGTCTCGCCCGTCAGTCCGGTCCCGGCGCGGAAGGTGGAGGTGCCATTGGTCCAGACTTCGTCGATGCCTTCGGATTCCTGCTTCGGGTCCTCGAAGGTGGCTCGGTCGATGACCTTGTGCGGGTCGAACAGCACCAGGTCGGCATAGGCGCCAGGCTTAAGGACGCCGCGATCCTCCATCCCGAACAGCGCCGCGGTGCGGCCCGTCATCTTGTGGATGGCGGTCTCGAGGTCGAAGAGGCCGAGCTGGCGGGAATAGAGGCCGAGCACCCGCGGGAAGGTGCCCCAGAGCCGGGGATGCGGATGCGCATCATGCGGGATGCCATCGGAGCCGATGACCGACATGGGATGCGCCATGATGCGGCGGACGTCGTCCTCGTCCATCTGGAAGGTGATGGCGCCGGCGGGCATCAGCTTCTCCGCCGCGGCCCGCTGGTCCATGTTCCAGCCGCGGGCGACCTCGGCCAGATCCTTGCCCGCGAATTCCGGATGCGGCACCGACCAGGTGATGATGACCCGCACATCGTCCCGCAGCCGGTCCGGCATCAGCACGGTGGACCCCGCCGGGTAGGGGTACATGTCGTAGGCGACTTCCTGCAGCGCGACCGAGGCCTCCAGCAGCGCCAGGGTCTGCACGCTGCGGCCGTAGTTCTCCGGCATCGAGCATTTGTGGTGGCTGATCCAGACCGGCACGCCGAGCCGCTTGCCGATCTTCAGCGTCTCCTCGATGGAGGCGCAGACCTTGTCCGCCTCGTCCCGCATATGGGTGAAGTACATGCCGCCCGCCGCCCGCAGCGGCTCGCCGACCGCGATCACCTCCTCGGTCGTCGCATGCATATTGGGCTTGTAGTAGAGGCCGGTGGAGAAGCCCGAGGCGCCCTCGGCCAGGGACTCGGCGACGATCTGCCGCATCTGCGCGATCTCGTTGTCCTTGGCCGGACGATAGAGGTCATCGCCCATGACGCGGTAGCGGAGCGTCTGGTGGCCGACCAGCGCATAGGTATTCACCGCGGCCGGGGTCTTGCGCAGTGCTTCGGCGTAATCACCGAAGCTGCCGAAGCGGAACCAGCCGTCCTCGCCCACCAGGTCGAGCGGCGAGACCGGCCGCTTGTCGGTGACCAGCGGAGCGAGCGAGACGCCGCAGTTGCCGACGACGACGGTGGTGACGCCCTGGCTCGATTTGCAGCGTAAGCATTCGCAGCCCATCAGCACGGCGCGGTCGTCATGGGTATGGGCATCGATGAAGCCCGGGGCCAGTGCCTTGCCGGTGGCGATCACCTCCCGGTCGGCGCTGGCGCCGCCGAGGTCGCCGACTGCCATGATGCGGTCCCCGGTGACGCCGACATCGCCCACGCTGCGGCGGGCGCCGGTGCCGTCGAACAGGGTGGCATCGCGGATGATCAGATCGCAGCGGAGGGCCATTGGGTGCGGGCTCCTGGCAAGGTGGCAGTGGGGCGGATCGGTCCGGCCCAGGGTTACCCGGCCACGGCGGCGGGGGGAAGGCCGCAGCGCATCGATGCTTGCCATGGGCGCCCGGCCGCGGGCAGTTAACCGCGGTCCAATGGAGGAAAACGAACCATCATGACGCAGCTCGACCGCCGCCAATTGCTGACCGGCCTCGGCGCCGCCGGCGCCTCGCTCCTCACCGCCGGCGGCGCCCGCGCCCAGGCCAATGCCCCCATCCGCATCGCCGTGCTCGCGGATTTCTCCGGCACCTACCGCGATACCTCGGGCCCCACCGCCGTAGCCTGCGTCCAGCAGGCGGTCGAAGACAGCGGCCTGGCGGCCCGCGGCATCGCGGTCGAGGTCATCCAGGGCGACCATCAGAACAAGCCCGATGTCGCCATGGCGATGTCGCGCCAATGGATCGACCAGCGCGGCGTCGACATGATCTGCGAGGTCAACAACTCCGCCATCGCGCTCGCCCTGGCCGGGCTGGTGCAGGAAAAGAACAAGGTCCAGATGAACAGCGGCGCGCTCAGCGCGGTGATTACCGGCGAGCGTTGCTCGGCGAATACCGTCCATTGGACCGCCGATACCTGGATGCTGGCGAATTCGGTTGGCCAAGCGACGGTGAAGAGCGGCGGCGACAGCTGGTACTTCATCACCGCCGACTACGCCTTCGGTCATCAGATGGAACGCGACCTGACCCGCTTCATCGGCGCCGCCGGCGGCCGGGTGATCGGCGCGGCCCGCTTCCCCTTCCCGGGCACGGCGGATTTTTCGTCCTTCCTACTGCAGGCGCAGTCGAGCCGGGCCAAGGTGGTGGGGCTGCTGATGGCGGGCGGCGACATGATCAACTGCATCAAGCAGGCCCGGGAGTTCGGCGTCACGCGCCGGGCACGGCTGGTCGGCACGCCGATGTTCGTCACCGATATCCATGCCATGGGCCTTGAGGTGGCGCAGGGGCTGACGGTCTGCGAAACCTTCTACTGGGACCTCAACGACCGCACCCGCGCCTTCCTCGACCGGGTGAAGCCCAAGACGCCGACCAACTACCCGAACCAGGAGCACGCCGGGACCTATTCGGGTGCGCTGCATTACCTGAAGGCAGTCGCCGACCTCGGTCTGGAGCGGGCGAAGGCCAGCGGCTTTGAGGTGGTGCAGCGGATGAAGGCGATGCCGACCGATGACGACTGCTTCGGCCCCGGCCGGGTGCGCGAGGACGGTCGCAAGATCCATCCCGCGCATCTGTTCGAGGTGAAGGCGCCGGGCGAGAGCAAGGGCGCCTGGGACTACTACAAGCTGGTCAGCAGCGTTGCTGCGGAAGATGCTTTCCGCCCGATCGGCGAGGGTGGCTGTCCTCTGGTCCGCGGCTGAAGGCCCATGGGCGGCGGGACACACCCGTCGCCCGCTTGCCCGGCTCATCTGCTGGGCGCAGCATCGCCTCAGGAGGGGCGCAGACCCCGGCCAGGAGAGGAGATGTCCATGAGCACCACTCGGATCGGGCGGCGCCCGGCCTTTGCCGCTGCCATGGCTGGCTTGACCAGCGCGGCACTGCCGGCCGCCGCGCAGACCGCCCTGCCGCGTCCGCCCGGCGCTATGCCGCCAAGCCCTTTGATCCGCGGCTTCGCCCGTGATCGGCTGGCACGCATCGCCGGCGTCATGCAGGCCGAGGCAGAACGCGGGTCCTTCCCCGGGGCCGTCACGCTGATCGCCCGCCAGGGTGAGATCGTCCATTTCGAGGCGCATGGCCACCAGGATGCAGCCAAGACCAAGCGCATGGCGCGGGATTCGATCTTCTTGCAGGCGTCGATGACCAAGCCGATCGTCTCGACCGCCGCGATGATGCTGGTCGAGGAAGGTCGCATGAAGCTGGACGACCCGATTTCCGGCGTGCTGCCCGAACTGCGTGACCTGAAGGTGGAGGTGACGCGGGACGGCCAGACCGAACTGGTGGCCCCGGCCCGCGCGCCCACCATCCATGACCTGCTGCGCCATACCGCCGGCTTCGTCTATTCCGGTGCCTCGCCCTCACCGGCGATCAAGTCGGCCTACGAGGAGCAGAACATCGAGTCGGCCCGCGAGGCGATCACCGGCGACGAGATGCTGAAGCGGCTCGGGGCCATCCCGCTGGCCTTCCAGCCTGGCACGACCTTCTTCTACTCCATCGCGGTCGACGTGCTGGGGTTGCTGGTGCAGCGAGTCGCCGGCAAGCGGCTGGACGCGGTGCTGGAGGAACGGCTGCTGGGACCGCTCGGCATGCGGGACACTGGCTGGTTTGTGCCGGAAACCAAGCGTTCGCGGCTGGCCGAGGCGCCCGACAGCGATCCGCAGAAGGAGACGATGTGGCGGGCCTATCGCATCCTGAACGATGAGCGGGAGACGAGCTACCTCAAAGGCGGCGCCGGGCTGGTCTCGACCGCCGCCGACTACGCCCGCTTCGCCATGATGATGGGCAACAACGGCGTGCTCGAGGGCCGGCGCTACCTGGCGGCGCCGGTGGTGAACTTCATGCAGTCCAACCACACGGTCGGGATGGCGGGCAGCCCGATGGCCTCGACCGGGCCGGGCTATGGCTTCGGCCTGGGCTTCGCGGTGCGGCTGCAGGATGGCGTCGGCACCGCGCCGGGCAGCACCGGGGATGCGATGTGGGCCGGCGCCTGGGGCACCAGCTTCACCATCGACCGGGCCGAGGGGCTGGTGGCGATTCTCATGGCGCAGGGGCCGAGCAACCGGGTTCGGACCCGGATGATCTGGAAGAACCTGGTCTATGGGGCGATGGTGGAAAGCATGCGCCGGGGCTGAGGCCCCGGCTGCACGGCGTCAGACCTCGACGCCGTAGATCTCCTTCGCGGCGGCGGGCGTGACGAGGCCATCGGCCACGTCGCGCGCCACCAGCGCCGGGTCCCGCTGCTTCGGGTCGCCCATGCCGCCGCCGCCGGGCAGCTTCAGCAGCAGCCGCTTGCCCTTGGGGATGATCTGGAAGCCTTTGGTCCGCAACGGCGTGCCATTGGCGTCGTTCAGACCGACCCAGCCGGCGGTGCCCTCGCCGCCACCCTCGCGGCCCTTGGGCGGGTTGGCGACGCGGTCGAAGATGGCGTTCACCGCGAATTCGGCATCGCCCTTGGCGCCGATCTCCATGATCTGGCCGAAGCCGCCGCGGGTGCGGCCGGCGCCGGCGCTGTCAGGGCGCAGCTCCTTCTTCCAGAAGATCACCGGGGCGACGTTCTCGGTGGCTTCCACCGGCATGGTTCGGACGCCGGAGGGGAAGGCGATGCCGTCCAGCCCATCCTTGGTCGGACGCGCGCCGGTGCCGCCGGAGTTGAAGGTGATGATCTCGAAATCCTCGGTCTCGGCATTCTGGCCAGAGACCTGGCTGCCGCCGCGCAGGGGAGGATTCCACAAGGCGGAAGACCCTTCGGCATTGACCCGGCTCGGCACCGCCTGGTGCAGGCAGCCCATCATCAGGTCGGGAAGCAGCTGGCCCACCACGTGGCGGACGCTGACGGGGTAGGGGCGGGGGGCGTTGAGGATGCAGTCCTCCGGGATGATCATGTGGAAGGGGCTGAGGGAGGCCCAGTTGTTCGGGATCTCCGGCGCCACGACGCATTTGATGCCGAAGCAGGAATAGGCTCGGCAATAGGCGGGGGGGACGTTGATGCCGCGCGTCGAGAGGCCGGAGGTGCCGGCATAGTCGACCTCGATCCGGTCCTCGTGGATGGTCATCGCCGCATTGAGCGTGACCTCGAATTCATAGCCATCGGATTTGATCGCGCCGGCGTAGGTGCCCTTCGGCAGCTTGCGGATTTCCTCGAGCGTCGCGTGGAGGGAGCTCTCGAAGATGTACTCTGCCAGCGGGTCCAGGCTGTCCATGCTGAACTCGTCCAGCATCTCGACCAGCCGCTTGGCGCCGGCGTCGTTGCAGGCACACAGGCTGTAGATGTCGCCTTCCAGCTCCACGGGCGTGCGGCTGCCGACGCGGATAAAGTCGAAGAAGGTCTCGTTCGGAACGTTGCGGTCGAAGCACTTCACGATGGGGATGTAGAGCCCTTCCTCGAAGACGCTGCGGCCCTCGGGGCCCATGCCGAGGCCGCCGATATCGATGATATGGGCGGTATTGGCGAAGAGGCCGACGATCTTACCGTTCCGGAAGGCCGGGGTGACGACGGTAAGGTCGTGCAGGTGGCCGGTGCCGAGCCAGGGGTCGTTGGTGATGTAGTGGTCACCGGGCTGCATGCCGGCGGCCGGGAACTTGGCGAGGAAGTGGCCCACGCTTTCCATCATGGAATTGACGTGGCCCGGCGTGCCGGTGACGGCCTGGGCCAGCATGCGGCCCTGAAGATCGAAAATGCCGGCGGAGAGGTCGCCGGCTTCTCTCACGGTCGTCGAGAAAGCTGTGCGGATCATGGTCTGCGCCTGTTCCTCGACCACCGCGATCAGGCGGTTCCACTGGATCTGGCGCTGGATCTTGGCGAGGGCTCCGGTCTCTTTCATGCTCAAGCCTCCTGCGTCAGGTCGAGGTAGCCAAGGCCATCCATGCGGCAGTTCCAGCCGCGGCCGATAAGCGTGCTGGTCTCCGCTTCCGCGACGATGCAGGGGCCGGGGACGGTGCAGCCGGGCGCCATCTGGCCGCGGTCATAGACTGCCCAATCCGTCACCTCGCCGCTGGTCGTGTCGCGCACCGCCTGATGGCGGATCGGCGCGGGGGCGGGGGCGTCCTCCACCTCGGCGGCGGGTTCCACCGGGTCGGCGATGGTCGCCACCGTCACGGCGAAGGACATGATCTCGACATCGCTGCCCGGCACCGGGCGGTCGTAGAAGCGGGAATACTCCACGTCGTAGAGGGCACGGATTTCCCGCACGTCGGCCTCGGTCAGGTCGCGCGGCGGCAGCGGCACGGCGATCTCATGGCCCTGGCCGACGTAGCGCATGTAGGCGATGCGGGTCTGGTGGGTCGGCGCGTCGAAGGCGCCGTCGGCGACGACCGCCGCGGCTTCGGCCACCATGCCGGCGAGCAGCGCATTCACCGCCGGCACGTCGAAGCTCGCAAAGCGCTGGTACAGCGACTTCACCACCTCATAGCCGACCGGTGCCCGCAGGAAGCCGATGGCGCTGCCGACGCCGGCCCCCGAGGGCACCAGCATCCGCTTCACGCCGATCTTCTCCGCCACGCGATAGCCATGCACCGGTCCGCCGCCGCCGAAGGCGATGATGGTGCGGCCGGAGAAACCCTTGCCGCTCTCGATGGCATGGACGCGGGCGGCGTTCGACATGTTCTCGTCGACCATCTCGACCACGCCGAGTGCCGCCATTTCCCCGGAAAGGCCGAGCTTGCCGCCAACCTCTGCGGCCAGCGCATCGCGCGAGGGCTCCGGGTAGAGCCGCAGGTTGCCGCCGGCGAACAGCAACGGGTCGTAGCGGCCGAGCGTCAGGTTGGCATCGGTCACCGCCGGCTTGGTGCCGCCGCGGCCGTAGCAGGCCGGGCCGGGGTCGGCACCAGCGCTTTCCGGCCCAACCGTGATGCGGCCCATGCTGTCGACGGCGGCGATCGAGCCGCCGCCGGCGCCGATCTCCACCATCTCGATCACCGGGATCCGCAGCGGCAGGCCGGAGCCCTTCTTGAAGCGGCCGACGCGGGCGACCTCGAAGGTGCGGCTGGCCTGGGGCTGATAGTCGTCGATCAGGCAGATCTTCGCGGTGGTGCCGCCCATGTCGAAGGAGAGCACCTCGGTCAGGCCGCGCTGCTTCGCCACATGGGCGGAGAAGATGGCGCCGCCGGCCGGGCCGCTCTCGACCAGGCGGATGGGGTAGCGCGCCGCCGTCTCCAGCGTGGTCAGCCCGCCGCCCGAAAGCATCATGAACAGCGGGCAGCCGAGGCCGGCGGCGCGGAGGCCGACTTCCAGCCGCGCCAGGTAGCTGGCCATCAGCGGCTGCACATAGGCATTGGCGACGGTGGTGCTGAAGCGCTCCCATTCCCGCATCTCGGGGGAGACTTCGCAGCTCAAGGAAACCGGGACCTCGGGCCAGAGGCGGCGGATGATGGCGGCGGCCTGCTTCTCATGCGCCGGGTTCACGAAGCCATGCATGAAGCCGATGGCGACGGCTTCGACGCCTTCCGCCTTCATGAAGGCGACATGGGCCTCGACCGCGGCCTCATCCAGCGGCAGCAATACCTTGCCGGTATTGTCCAGGCGTTCGGTCACCGGCAGGCGGAGGCGGCGGGGGACCAGCGGCTGCGGCAGCTCGATGTTCAGATCGTACTGGTCGTAGCGGCTCTCATTGCCCAGGGCGAGAACGTCGCGGAAGCCCTCGGTGGTGATGAGCGCGGTCTTGGCGCCCTTGCGCTCGATGACGGCATTGGTCGCAAGCGTCGTGCCGTGGATGACCAGGGTGATGTCCGCGGCGGCGAGGCCGGCATTGGCGAGCACGACGCGGACGCCCTCCAGCACGCCGAGCTCCGGCGCCGCGGGAGTGGTCAGGACCTTCGCGGTCCAGCGCCGGTCGCCATCCTCGATGGCCAAGTCGGTAAAGGTGCCGCCAATATCGACGGCGAGTTTCGCGCTCAAATCCCGAACTCCGCTGCGAAGCGCTGCGCGACGGCGCAGGCCTTTCCGAAATCGTCCATCCGCATGGCCTCATGCGGGTTGTGGCTGCCGTGCTGGTTGCGGACGAAGAGCATCCCGGCCGGGATGCCGGCCTGGGCGAAGGCCGCCGCGTCATGCCCGCCGCCGGAGGCCATGACGAGGGCAGGGATGCCCAGCGCCTCGGCCGCTCGCTTCAGCCCGGCCTGCACCCCTGCATCCATCAGGCTGGGGCGGCTGCCGCCCTCCGGCCCGAGGTCGAATTTGACGCCGCGCCGGGCTTCGATTTCCGCCACCTTGGCGTAGAGCACCTCGAAGAGCAGGTCGCAGCTGTGCAGGTTCACCGCCCGGACATCGAGCATGAAGGTGGCCTCGCCGGCAATCTTGGTGAAGCCGGCCTCGGCGGTGGTGGCCAGGGTGCAGAAGGTGCAGACCATGCGGTGGCCCTGGGCTTCCAGCCGGCACCAAGCCTCGTCCAGCGCCACGGCGAGGTCGGCGAGCGCGATGGCGGCATCCTTGCGGTATTTGCGCGGGGTGCCGCCGGAGTGGTTGTACTCGCCGGTGACGCGGCCGGCGCGGAGGCGGCGGCTGCCGGGGATGCCGGTGACGATGCCGACTGGGATCTCCTCGGCGTCGAGCACCGGCCCCTGCTCGATATGGACCTCGAGGTAGGCGGCGACGCTGTCGGGCCCGATGGATTTCTCGCCACGTTCGACGAAACCGGGGTCGAAGCCCTCGGCCCGCATGGCGTCGCGCAGGGGAATGCCGTTGTCCATCCGCTTAACCGCCAGGTCGCTGGCGGGCAGGAGACCGAGGGCGCCACGGCTGCCGGGATAGGAGGTGGGGAACCAGGCACCGGCTTCCTCGGCGCGGATGCCCATGACGGTGATGTCCCGCCCTGGGGTGAAGCCGGCCCGCTTCATCCCGGCGACCGCGGCGAGACCCGCCAGCACGCCGGCCGCGCCGTCGAAATTGCCGCCCTGCGCCACGCTGTCCAGGTGGCTGCCGAGGATGACGCGCTTCGCCGCGCGGTCGACCCCCGGCAGGGTCAGGAAGAGGTTGCCGATCGGGTCGACCTTGCTCTCCAGCCCGATCGCCTCTGCCGCTTCCTTGACCAGGGCATGCGCCATGCGCTCCCCCGGTCCATAGGCTTCGCGGGTGATGCCGACCCCGTCGAAGCTGCGGGCCTTGAGCTCGGCAAACAGCTTTTCCGCGAGTTCGACGTCGGGCGTCAGATTGGGCAGCATCTCAGGTCTCCTGGCGGCGCGGGTTTAGCAAGACCCGCGCCACAGCACGGGGCTGGCTAGACCATGCCCCGTACGCGGCCGCCATCGACGCGGATCATCGAGCCGGTGATGTAACCGCCCTTCTCGCTGGCGAGGAAGGCACCCATCGGCCCGTAGTCGTCCGGCGTGCCGAGCCGCCCGGCCGGGATCTCCTCCGAGGCCTTGGCCAGCGCCTCGTCGAAGCTGACGTTCATCTGTTTCGCCCGGACCGTGGTGGTCTGGGTGACGCGGTCGGTCAGGATGGTGCCCGGCGCCAGCACGTTCATGGTCACGCCGTCCTTGGCCACCTCGCCCGAGAGCGTCTTCAGCCAGCCCCAGATCGAGGCGCGCAGGGTATTGGACAGTGCCAGCGTCGGGATCGGGTGCTGCATGCCGGTGCTGCCGACCACGATGATGCGGCCCCAGCCGCGCTCCCGCATCGCCGGCAGCAGCCGGTTGGTGATGTGGATCGGTGAGGCGACGATGTGCTGGAACCATTCCTGCAGGGCCGGAACGGTGATCTGGGAGGCAGTGCAGGGCGGCGGGCCGCCGTGGTTCAGCACCAGGATATCGATCCCGCCGAGCGCCGCGATAGCCGCATCGGCCACCCGGTCCATGTCGGCCAGGGTCGCCACATCGGCGACGATGCCGCTGGCGGCGGCGGCACCGGCTGCCTTGAGTTCCGTCGCGGCGGCATCCAGGCGGCCCTGGTCACGCCCGCTGATGACTAGGCTGGCGCCCTCTGCGGCCAGCGCATCCGCGATGGAGCGGCCCAGCCCCTTGGTGCCGCCCATGACCAGGGCGCGACGCCCTTTCAATCCGAGGTCCATATCCGTCTGCTCCCGTATCTGTGGGCGCGACCCTGCCTTCGCCGGCTCTGGCTGGCAAGACTGGCCCCAGGTTGGTAGGACGGAGGGATAATGGAGGAGACGATCCGATGGCCAAGCCCGTCCTGCTGGTGACCCGCAAGCTGCCCGAGGCGATCGAGGCGCGTTGCGCCCACGACTATGCGGCGACGTTCAACCCGCAGGACGAACCCTGGTCCACCGATGGCGCCGAGATCGCCCGCCGGGCGACCGCCCTCGGCGCCGATGGCGTCTTCGGCGCGGCGGGGGACCAGCTCAATGCCGCCTGCATCAATGCCCTGCCGGACAGCGTGAAGGTCATCGCCACCTTCAGCGTCGGCTTCGACCATATCGATATCGCCGCCGCCAAGGCGCGCGGGATCAAGGTGGTGAACACGCCCGAGGTGCTGAGCTTCGCCACCGCCGAGACCGCCTTCACGCTGATGCTGATGGCCGCGCGCCGGGCCGGCGAGGGGGAGCGGATGGTCCGCGCCGGGCAGTGGAAGGGCTGGGCGCCGACCCAGCTCCTCGGTGTGACGCTGGAAGGCAAAAAGCTCGGCATCCTCGGCTTCGGCCGGATCGGTCGGGAACTGGCCGCCATGGCGCGCGGCTTCAAAATGGAAATCCATTACCGGGACATCCAGAAGCTGCCGCCGGAAGTGGAGCAGGGTGCCATCTACCACGATAACGAGGACAGCTTCCTCAGCACCATCGACGTCATCTCGATGCATGTCCCGGGCGGCGACGCCAATAGGCATTGGCTGAATGCGGCGCGGCTGGCCAAGATGAAGAAGGGCAGCGTGGTGGTGAACAGCGGGCGCGGGGTTTCGGTGCACGACGAGTCGCTGATCGCGGCACTCACCTCCGGCCATATCCGTGCCGCCGGGCTCGATGTGTATGACGGCGAGCCTAAGGTGAACCCCGGCTATTTCGCGCTGGAGAACGTGGCACTGCTGCCGCATCTCGGCAGCGCTACCATCGAGGTGCGAGATGCCATGGGCAACCGGGCGCTGGGGAACCTGGACGCCGTGCTGATCAAGGGAACCGAACCGCCGCATCGGGTGGCGTAAGGCCGCCATCCGGGGCATCCGTCGGGCACTACTGGGAGACATGATATGGCGAGGACACGTCGTACTGCCTTGGCTGCCGCGCTTGCTGCCCCGGCCTTGGTCCTGGCGCCGGAGGCAGTGCTGGCGGCCCCGCCGACCGGGCCGGTGCTGCCCCAGGCACCGGGCTTCTTCCGCTTCAAGGTTGGTGGCTTCACCGTCACCACCATTTTCGACGGCTTCAATCGCCGTAACGTCCAGGGCCTGGTGCGGAATGCACCCCTGGATCAGGTACAGGGGGTGCTGGCCGAGAGCTTCCTGCCGACCACGACCTATGACGGGCCCTATACCGTCACCTTCGTCGATACCGGGAAGCAGCTGATCGCCTTCGATGCCGGCACCGGCGGACAGATGAGCGCAACCGCCGGATTGTTGCCCGCGCATATGGCGGCGGCCGGGCTGGATCCGGCGGCAGTCGGGCTGGTGGTGATCACGCATTGCCACCAGGATCATATCCACGGGCTGACGACGCGGGAGGGCGCCGCTTTCTTCCCGAATGCCGAAATCGCCCTTGCCGAGCCTGAATGGGCCTGGTGGAGCGATCTGACCAACGAGAGCCGCAGCCCCGAGGGTCAGCGGGTGAACTTTGCCAATGTCACCCGTCGTTTCGCGCCCTACCAGGGCCGCATCCGCCGTTTTGCCCCGGATGCGGAAGTGGTGCCCGGGATCCATGCCATTCCGGCACATGGCCATACCCCGGGCCATAGCATCTTCCATGTGGCGGACGGGCGGGAGGAATTGGCGATCCTGGCCGATACCACCCACCGGCCCGAATTATTCGCCCGGCAGCCCGGCCTGCATTCCGTGTTCGAATTTGACGCAGAGGTCGCAGAAGCGACACGGCGCCGGGTGCTCGACCGGGTGGCGACCGACCGGGTGCGAGTGGTCGGCTACCACTTTCCCTTCCCCGCGGCAGGGCATATTGCCCGAGACGGCGAGGGGTATCGCTACATCGCCGCAGAATGGTCCTGAGCAGACGCGCCGGCTAGCGCCCCGGTAGTGGCGCTGGCCGGCCGAAGAGCCAACCCTGGCCGTATTCCACGCCGAGTTCGCGCATCAGCGCCGCTTCCTCGGCCGTTTCGATATGCTCGGCCACCACCTTGGCGCCGACGCCGCGGGCGAGATCGACCATCGAAGCGATGATGGTGCGGTCCTTGGTGCCGCGCATGGCATTGGTGACGTAGAGCCCGTCGATCTTGACGTAGTCAACCCGCAGGATGCGGAGGTAGCGGAAGGCAGCGGCGCCCGCGCCAAAGTCGTCGATGCAGAGCGGGACGTGGCGCGCCCGCAGGGCGGCGACGCTTTGCATGGCCTCGGCCTCATCGTCGATCTCGGCAGTCTCCGTGATCTCCAGCAGCAGGCGATGGGTCAGTAGCGGCTCGGCATCGAGCAGGGCGAGCAGCCGGCACCGAAAGGCAGGGCTTTGCAGGGACAGGCCTGAGATATTGGCAGCAATTCGGGTCCCGCGGGCGGTGCGGGCAGCACCGCAGACCGCGCCCAGCACAGCCCAGTCGAGTTCCTCGGACAGGCCGATGGTTTCGGCAAAAGTAACAAAGTCCTGTGGGCCCTGGACCGGGGCATCGGGTTCCGCCTCGGGCCGCAGCAACGCCTCATAGTGGTGGATGTCACCGGTCTGCAGGGCGACGATGGGCTGGAAGCTGAGGGTGAAGCGACGATCGGCGATGGCGCGCCGCAGCCAAGCGCCGCGGGCGCAGGCAGCCGCGACGAAGCCGCCGAGGCCCGAGTCGAAGCCAGCCGCGGCGACCGCGGCGCTACCACCCAGGGTGAAGGCCTTGAGGGCATAGCGTAGGGCACGCGTCGCCTGCATGGGAGTGAGGCCTGCGGCTTCGAGGGGCAGGGAGCTTGTGGCGATGGAGGCGGTCAGCCCGGCCCCGGCCAGCAACTCTTCGATCTGGGTGCCGATGGCGGTGACGTCGGCGGCGGTCGGGCAGATGACGCCATAGCGGCCGCTACCCAGGTCCCCGGCGAGGCTATCGGTGGTCAGGCGATCCGAAAGGGTATGGCGGATCAGCGTCGCAACCTCAGCCGCCGGAGCGCTGCCCTCGGCGCGTATCTCCAACAGGCCCAGCGTGCCATGCGGCTGGTCGGCACGGGCCTCGGCCTCGGCGGCTTCCCGCAAGCTTGGCCCATTGGCCAGGTCCGGACGGGCGGCTTGGCCAGGCGTGGTGGCAATGGTCAGGCAAAGCCGGTCGGCATCCTGGCCGAGCGGCCGAAGACCGGCGATCGAGACCGGGGTTGCCGCAGCGTCGTTCAGCCGGTAGCCGGTCGGTGCCAGGCGATCCCGGGCGAGGAGGGTATTGAAGCCCCGGTCGAAATCGGCGCGGTCGGGGAGGGCGACAAGATCACGGATCTGGCGGCCAACCCAAGCCTCGGGTGGCTGGCCCAGCCGGCTCTGGAAGGCGCCGATGGCGAAGCTGATGCGGCCATCGGGTGAGACTTCCAGCAGCATCTCCGCCGCCGCCAGGGCGAAGGTCAGGAAACGCTCCCGGTCCGTCACGCGGCGCGGCTGGGCTGGAGCAATGGCCTCAGCGCACTGGTGGTCCATCTGTCAGGTGGTTCCCATCCTCGGATCGACGCCGAGGATGGGGCCTGCACGTTAAGGGCAGATGAAGGTCAGGCCGCCAGGGCGTCCTCGCCATCCAGGGTCGCGGCCACCGCATGCACGACGCTGGCGATGCGCACCGCAGCCTGCACCGCATCCTTGGAGATGCCATGGGCCAGGACGACCTTCTCGTGCGATTCCATGCACATGCCGCAGCCATTGATAGCCGATACCGCGAGCGACCAGAGCTCGAAGTCCGCCTTCTCGACGCCCGGCTTGGCCATGATGTTCATCCGCAGCTTGGCCGGCATCGTGCCATAAGTGCCTGGCACCAAATGGGTGAAGCGATAGTAGACGTTGTTCATGCCCATGATGGAGGCAGCGGCCTTGGCCGCGGTCAGTGCCTCCGCGCTCAGCTTCGGGCCGAATTCGGCGACGATGGCCCGGGTCACCTCGGCATTGCGGCTGGCAAGCGCTGAAGCGACGAAGGTGCCGGCGCGCTGCTGTTCGGTCAGCGTGGGCTCGGCCGCCAGGCTGCCGAGGTTCAGCTTCTGGTCCTTGGCATATTCGGGCAGGCGGTTGCGTAGGGCTTCCAGCGACATGGCGGGATCCTTCCAAAAAAAGCTGATTGTTGGGGTGGGCCGAGCCGGGGCATCACCCCGGTTGGGCGCACCCCCTCCCGCCATGGGCGGGAGGGAGGCAGTCGGTGAGGCTGCTTACGCGGCCTTCTCGAACAGCTTCTGGGCGTTCAAGGCTTCCTCGCCCTTGGTCCAGTTGCAGGGGCAGAGCTCGTCGGTCTGCAAGGCGTCGAGCACGCGCAGCACTTCCTGCGGATTGCGGCCGACGTTCAGGCCATTGGCCGAGGCCCACTGGATGGTGCCATCCGGATCGACGATGAAGGTGGCGCGCAGCGGCACGCCGGCGTCCTTGTCGAGGATGCCGAGGGCTTCCGAGAGCTCGCGCTTCAGGTCGGAGAGCATCGGGATCTCGAGGTTGCGGATATCCTCGTTGTGGACGCGCCAGTTCAGATGGACGAACTCGCTGTCGGTGCTCACGCCATAGACCACCGCGTCACGGTCGGCGAACTCGCTGGCGAGCTTGCCGAAGGCGGCGATCTCGGTCGGGCAGATGAAGGTGAAGTCCTTCGGCCAGAAGAAGACCACCTTCCACTTGCCGGCATCGGTCGCATTGGTCATGTCGACGAAGGACACGCCCGGGCCCTTGAGGCCTTCGTCGCCGGCCTTGACGGCGGTCAGGGCGAAGGACGGAAACTTGTCGCCTACGGTGAGCATGCAGGAAATCCCCTCTGGTTGTGAGTCGCCGGGAGGAAACGGTGCCTGAGGCCCCGCCAACTCCACTGCAGGACAGGATATAGGCGAAGCAGCATTTGATGGTCCAATGAATAGTTTTCGGCATTTCGATTGACGCGATCGATCAGTCCCGGCATTTGCACTGCATGGTAACCCTGCCCAGTCCGCAACAGCTCCGCTACCTGCTTGCGCTCGCCGACCTCGGCCATTTCGGCCGTGCGGCTGCTGCCTGCGCGGTGACGCAGTCGACGCTCTCGGCCGGCATCATCGCGCTCGAACGGCAGCTGGACGCGCATCTGCTGGAACGTGGCTCGGCCAAGCGGCCAGTCTTCACGCCGCTAGGGCTCGAGGTGGTCGGGCGGGCCCGTACCGCGCTCAATGCGCTGGAGGCAGTGGCAGAGACCGCGGCGGCGGCGCGGGACCCACTTTCCGGTCCGCTGCGCATGGGGGTCATCCCCACCATCGGGCCCTTCCTGCTGCCGCGGCTGATGCCGGCACTGCGGTCCGCTTTCCCGCGACTGCGGCTCTGGTTGCGGGAAGATCAGACGGAGCGGCTGGTCGCCCAGCTCGAGGCAGGGCGGCTGGATCTGCTGCTGCTGGCGCTGCCCTGCGCCTGTGGCGAAGCGGAGACTCTGCCGATCGCCGCGGACCCCTTTCTGGCCGCGCTGCCGGCGGGGCATCGGCTGGCCGCGCGGGACCGGGTACCGGTGGGGGCGCTGACCGCCGAGCGCCTGCTGCTGCTGGAGGATGGCCACTGCCTGCGGGACCATGCGCTGGATGCCTGCGGCCTGCCGCGCGGCGTCATGCCGGCCGAGGATAATTTTGCCGCCACCTCGCTGCATACTCTGGTGCAGATGGTCGCCAGCGGCCTGGGCGTGACCCTCCTGCCGCGGCTGTCGCTGGAAGGCGGCGTGCTGGCGGGGGCGGCGGTCGAGGTGAGGCCTCTGGAATCGCCGGATGCCGGGGCGGCTGCCCCCAGCCGCAGCCTGGCGCTGGCCTGGCGGGCGCGCAGCCCGCGCGCTGCGGAATTCCGCAGCTTGGCGCCGGCCATTGCCGCTGCCATCCAGGTGGCATAACTGCAATCAAAACCGGGAGGCTGCCAGCATGGATGATGGTCTGACGAAAGATCAGGAAGCGCTGCGCGACCGTGCCCGCGCGGTCGCAGACGTCGCCGCCGCCCAGGCCGCCGAGACCGACCGGACCGAGCAATACCCCTGGCCCATGGTGGCGCGGATGCGCGACGCCGGGCTGATGGGCCTGACCATCCCGCGTGAATGGAGCGGCCCAGGTCTGACCTATTTCGATGCCGCCCTGGTCATTGAGGAACTCTCCAAGGCCTGCGCCGTCTGCGGCCGCATCGCGGTCGAGAGCAACATGGGCGCGCTCGGCGCCATCATGGCCTATGGCACGCCGGCGCAGAAGCGGATCGCCGCCGACCTTGTCCTCGCCGGGGACAAGCCGGCGATCTGCATCACTGAACCCGGCGCCGGCTCGGCCGCTACCGACATGGCGACCCGGGCCGATCGGCGAGGCGATGGCTGGGTCATCAATGGTGAAAAACATTGGATCACCGGGGGCGGGATCTCTCGTCTCCATCTGATCTTCGCCCGGGCCTTCGAGGATGGGCGGGAGCTGGGGATCGGCGGCTTCCTCGTGGTCCGCAATGGGGAGCGGGATCCGGCTGGGCTGATCGTGCACCGGCGCATCCCCTCGATGGGGCTGAAGGGCATGCCGGAGGCGGAGATCCGCTTCCGCGACCTATTCGTGCCGGACGACATGCTGCTGGCGCCGGCCGGCGGCTTCGCACGGGGCTTCGGCAAGCTGATGGATGCCTATAACGGTCAGCGTGTCGGCGCTGCGACGGTGGCGCTCGGGCTTGGTGCCGGGGCCTATGAGAGGGCGCTGGCCTTTGCCCAGCAGCGGCGGCAGTTCGGCCGGCCGATTGCCGAATTCCAGGGGCTCGGCTGGATGCTGGCGGATATGTCGATCAAGCTGGAGGCGTCCCGCGCCCTGGTCTGGCGGGCAGCCCGCAGCGCCGGGCCGAATGGCTTCCCGGACCGGTTGGCCGCCGCCCAGGCCAAGGTCATGGCGGCCGATTCCGCCATCGAGGTGACCAATGCCGCACTCCAGGTTTGGGGCGCCGCGGGCTATAGCCGGGAGAATCCGATGGAGCGCATCCTGCGCGATGCGCGGATGTTCGCCATCGCCGGCGGCACCGCCCAGGTGCTGCGGACCCAGGTGGCAGAGCAGATCCTGGGCCGGAAACTGCCGCAGACCCGGGATGGCTTCCTGCGATTGGCCTCGGCTGAGGCCGATCGGCTGGCAGCGGATTGACCGCCCGAGATTGACTCCAGGCGGGGCTTCGCCTAATCCCCGCCATCCCCGATGGGCGCCCCTGCGTCCGCCGCAACCCTTTCGCGTATCAGTGAGTCCGCGTCATGAAGATCCGCAATAGCCTGAAATCCGCCAAGACGCGCGACAAGAACTGCGTGGTGGTGCGCCGCCGTGGCCGCATCTACGTGCTCAACAAGAAGAACCCCCGCCTGAAGGCCCGCCAGGGCTGAGAGCGTGCGGGCCGAAAGGCCCGCGGGTAATGGTTATCGAAAGCCGCCGTGGCTAGGCCACGGCGGCTTTCGCATGCTTGGGGGTTCAGCGCGTGGTCAGGGTTTCCGTGCCAAGGCCGCCGCCGCTGGTCCAGGTACCACGCAGGGTACCGTCCGGTTCGACCCCATAGACCGCGATGCCCGGCCGGCCTTCGACGTTGAAGGACAGCGCCAGCATACCGCCCTGGATCAGCCCCAGGCCGATGATCTGGGCATTGCCGACGTTCCAGCGGGCGACCCAGGCGGCGCTCGGGCCCTCCATCAGCTCAAACGTGCCCTCATAGGAACTGCCGTCAGGGTTTTGTCCTTCCACCCCATAGGTGCCGGCGCGTATCTGGGCGAAGGCCGCAGGCGCCAGGGCCAAGGACGCCAGCAGCAAGGTTGCAACGAAGAAGAGTCGGCGAAACGGGGACAAGGGATTCTCCAGGGCGCGGATCGGCGCCGGAGAGTGGCCGCGCGGGACCGCCGCGGCAAGCGTGGTGCTTGCCCGATGCCGCCCGCCGGCCCATTTTCAACCACCGTGGAGGAGTGTCGCCCGTGATCAGCCTGCCCGAACCCAAGCCCGAGGTGATGGCCCGCCGCGCGGAAATCGTCGCCGGCCTGCAGGCGCTGGTCCCCGGCGATGGGGTGATCAGCGAGGCGGTGCGGCTCAAACCTTATGAGACCGACGGGCTTTCGGCCTATCGGCAGCCACCGCTGGCGGTGGTGCTGCCGACCACTACGGAACAGGTCGCCGCCGTGCTGGCCTATTGCCATGCCAATGGCGTCCGGGTGGTGCCCCGTGGCGCCGGAACCAGCCTGTCCGGCGGGGCGCTGCCGCTGGCCGATGCCGTCGTGCTCGGGCTGATGCGCATGAACCACATCCTCGAGGTCGACTATGCCAACCGCCTGGCGGTGGTGGAGGCCGGCGTCACCAACCTTGGCATCACCAACCATGTGGCGGCCGACGGCTTCTTCTACGCGCCGGACCCGTCCAGCCAACTGGCCTGCATGATCGGCGGCAACGTCAACATGAACTCGGGCGGAGCGCATTGCCTGAAGTACGGGGTGACGGCGAACAACCTGCTCGGGCTGAAGCTTGTGACGATCGAGGGCGAGATCCTCGAGGTTGGCGGCCGCCACCTGGACGCCGCGGGCTATGACTGGCTCGGCCTGCTGACGGGATCCGAGGGCCAGCTCGCGGTGATCACCGAAGTGACGGTCCGCATCCTGCACAGCCCCGAAGGCCAGCGCGCCATGCTGGCCGCCTTCACCTCGAATGAGGTCGCCGGCGAGGCCGTGGATGCCATCATCGCTTCCGGGATCATCCCGGTGGCGCTGGAATTCATGGACCGCCCGGCGATCCATGCCTGCGAAGCCTTCGCCCATGCCGGCTATCCGCTCGACGCCGAGGCCATGCTGATCATCGAGGTCGAGGGCTGCACCGAGGAGCAGGACATGCTGCTTGGCCGGTTGAAGGAGATCTGCGAGCGCTTCGCCCCGATCAGCCTGAAGGTCGCGGAAACCGCGGAGCAATCGCTGGCCATCTGGAAGGGCCGCAAGGGGGCTTTCGGCGCGGTCGGCCGCATCTCGCCCGACTATCTCTGCATGGACGGCACCATTCCGACGGGACAATTGCCCTTCGTCCTCAAGCGGATCGGCGAGATGTCGGCCAGCTACGGCCTGCAGGTGGCGAATATCTTCCATGCCGGTGACGGCAACCTGCATCCGCTCATCATGTTCGATGCCAACGACCCGAAAAGCTTCCATGATGCCGAGCAATTCGGCGCCGACATCCTGACCCTCTGCGTCGAGGTCGGCGGCTGCCTGACCGGGGAGCATGGCGTCGGCGTCGAGAAGCGCGACCTGATGCCGGTGCAATTCACCCCCTTCGAGCTCGACCAGATGCGGGCGGTCAAGGCAGCCTTCGACCCGGGGTGGCTGCTGAACCCGGCCAAGGTCTTTCCGCTGGCCGGCAATGCCGCCTTCCAGGTCGCTGCATGAGCCAGTCGCTTGCACCCGCCGATGAAGCTGGCGTCGCTTCGGCCATTGCCGCCGCCGCCGTCGCCGGGGAGCCGCTGGCGATCGAGGGGCGGGGCACCAAGCGCGCCCTGTTGCGCCCGGTGCAGGCGGCGCGGACCCTGTCCCTGCGGAATTTGTCCGGCATCACGCTCTACCGGCCGCAGGAGCTGATCATCTCCGCTTGGGCCGGCACGCCGCTGCCGGAGATCGAGGCGGCGCTGGCCGAACGTGGCCAGCATGTCATCGCTGAGCCGCCGGATTTGTCCGGCCTTTTCGGGGCCCCGGAAGCCGCGACCATCGGTGGGTTGGTCGCCTCCAACCTCTCCGGTCCGCGTCGCATCACGGCCGGGGCCATGCGCGACCATGTCATGGGCATCCGCGCCATGAACGGGTTGGGCGAAGTCTTCCGCAGCGGCGGCAGGGTTTTGAAGAATGTCACCGGGCTCGATCTCTGCAAGCTGTTAGCGGGCAGCTACGGGACCCTGGGCGTCATCACCGAGGTGACCCTGAAGGTGCTGCCGGGGCCGCCCGCGACCGGCACCGTGGCGGTCCGGGTGCCGGACTTGGCCGCCGGCGTACGGGTGCTCTCGGCCGGGCTCGGCAGCCCCTATGGCGTCAGCGGCGCTGCCTTGCTGGCAGGCGAGCAGCCGATGGCCCTGCTGCGGCTGGAGGAATTCCCAGAATCCGTCACCTACCGGGCGGCACGGCTCAAGGCCGATCTGGCCATGATGGGCGAAGTTTCGGTGCTGGAGGATGCGGAAAGCCGCAGCTTGTGGCGCTCGGTCCGGGATGCTGAACCGCTGGCTGCGGCACCCGAGGAGGCGATCTGGCGGATTTCAGTGCAGCCGACGGCGGGCCCTGGCGTGGTCGAGGCCTTGGGCTTCCGCAAGGCGCTGCTGGATTGGGGCGGTGGGCTGGTCTGGCTGGCGGGCCCTGCAACCGAGGCCGCGCACGCGGCAGTGATGTCTGCCGCCGCGGCAGCCGGTGGCACCTTCACCTTGTTCCGGGCACCGGAGCCGCTGCGGGCAGCCGTGGCTGTCTTACCGGAAGAAGCGGCTGCTTTGGCCTCGCTCAGCCGCCGGGTGAAGGCCGTCATGGATCCCCGTGGGATCCTCAATCCCGGCCGGATGCGTGCGGCGGGCTGATGCCGGTTCAGCGGCCGGCGATGCGCCTCGGTCCGGCCGCGTCCACCACGGCCTGGGCGAGGGCATGGGCGACGCAGGCATAGCCGCGGTCGTTGTGGTGCAGTCCATCGGCGCCGATCAGATCGGTATGGGGGACGCCTGCCGCCTCCCAGGCCTCCATCAGCGCCGCGCGGGAAAACAGCGGGACATGCAACGTCGTCGACAGGGTCTTCAAGGCTGCGTCGAAGCGTTCAAAATGCGGCGCCTGGAGGATTCTTGGCGCCCGCTGGCTGTCCATCAGCACCACATCGGTGCCGCGGGCATGCAGGCGCTCGATCCCATCCGCCATGGCGGCGATAAAGGCCTCGGGTGCCATGCCGCGCAGCACGGCATTGGCGCCGGCCTGCCAGATGACCAGGCTGGGGCGTGCGGCGATGACGTCGGTTTCCAGCCGGGCCATCATCTCGTCCACCTCCTGGCCGCCACGGCCGCGGTTCAGGACCTTCAACCGCGCGTCCGGCAGGGCTGCGTGCAGCGCGGCCTCCAGGACGGCGGGATAAGTCCGGTCCTGGCCGCTCGCGCCCGAGCCTTCGGTCGAGGAGGAGCCAAAGGCGATGATGGTCACCTTGCGGCCCTGGGCCAGGGCGGCCCGGGTGGTCGGCAGGGCCATCATCTGGGCTGGGCCCTTGGGGCAGGGATCCTCCGCCGCAAAGGCGATGTTCGGCAAGCCGAGTGCAAGGAGCAGGGTGAAGGCGATGAGGCGCATCGACCAAGGCTGCCGCAAGCGGCGGCGGCGCGCCAGCCCTGATCCATCCGAAAAGGTCTGGCTTGCGTCACCGCGCCGCGACCCCCAATGCTGACAGTGGAGGTGGCGATGCGGCAGTTGATCCGGGGCATGCAGCCCGCCGGTGGGGCTGGACCGGGGGCAGGGCG
>NZ_CEEDBP010000057.1:0-26182 GCF_979252845.1 Belnapia sp. AC561 | reverse complement strand
GGCGGGAGGGGCAGCCGGGGCGGCAATAGACGCCCTGCGTGGTGACGGCATAGAGGAACCCGCCGCAGGCCGGCGCCGGGTCCCGCGCCAGGAGGGCTTCCCAGCGGGCTTCCCATCGGGCGTCCCACTGGAGGGGCGCATCGCTCTCGGGGAGGGGGGTCATGTCGGGCATGGCGGGATCATGCGCGGCGGCCGGGCTTGCGGCCATCCGTGCATTGCGCTGGCATGGCGCCCTGCAGGAGGACCCGCCGATGCCCGAGGCCATCACCGGCTGGCACGCCCATGTCTACTACGACCCGGCGACGCGGGCCCTGGCCGAGGCGCTGCGCGACGGCATCGCCCGGCGCTTCCCGGCCGCGGTGCTCGGCCGCTGGCACGACCGGCCCGTCGGCCCGCATCCGTCCAGCATGTACCAGGTGGCCTTCGCGCCGGACCTGCTGCCGGGGCTGCTGTCCTTCCTCGCGCTGCACCGGAAGGGGCTGGCGGTGCTGCTGCATCCCGAAACCGGGCGGCCGCGGGCGGACCACACCGCGCATGCGCTCTGGATGGGTGCGATCCTGCCGCTCGATCTCACCGTCCTGCCGGAATAGCCGCCAGCACCGCCGCCGCCAGCACCGGCACCGGCGCCGCGCTGTCCAGCCGCAGCACCGGGCAGGGCAGGTCGGCCAGCCAGCTTTCCTGCTGCGCCCGGCTGCGCTGTTCCAGCCCGGCGCCGTCATAGGCGGCGGCCCAGGCCATGAAGGCGGCATGGACGGCGGCGAGGTCGCCCCCGGCCTCGATCCGCGCCCCATGCCGCGCCGCCTCCCGCCGCCGCAGCCGGTCCAGCCGGGTCGTTGGATCCAGGCACAGGAAGACCACCAGGTCGAACTCCGCGACCAGCGCATCGCCCCAGCCGCCGAGCGCCCCGGCCAGCACCCAGGCGCGGCTGCGGCCGAGGTGCCGGCGCAGCCGGGCCAGCCGGCCGGGCATCGGCCGCACCTCGGTGAAGGGCGGGTCGGTCGGCAGCCAGAAATGCGCGTCGGCATCGTGCAGCGGGCAGCCCAGCCGCGCCGCCACCGCCGCCCCGAGGGTGGAGGTGCCGCTGCCGGAGGCACCCATGATGTGCAAGCATGCCATCCCGGCCGATTTGCATGCCCCTGCATCGCGCGCAAGGGGAGGCCAGCGAAAGGGTTGCCACCGTTCCGGACGCACATTTCCGCGAGACAGCGCTTAATCGAAACTTAACCGTATACGATACATCACGCGCGCCGGAGTGGCCGCTCTCGGAGGATCGTTCGGTGTCACGCAAGCTCGTCGCGGAATTCTTCGGTACCCTTTGGCTCGTGCTCGGCGGCTGCGGCAGTGCCGTCCTGGCCGCCGCCTTTCCCGATGTCGGCATCGGCCTGCTCGGCGTCTCCCTCGCCTTCGGCCTGACCGTGCTGACCATGGCCTTCGCCATCGGCCATATCTCCGGCTGCCACCTGAACCCCGCGGTCACCTGCGGCCTGGTCGCCGCCGGCCGCTTCCAGGCGGGCGAGGCGCTGCCCTATATCGCCGCCCAGGTCATCGGCGGCGCGGCGGGGGCCTTCCTGCTCTATGCCATCGCCTCCGGCCAGCCGGGCTTCGACCTGGCGGTGAAGGGGCTGGCGGCGAATGGCTTCGGCGATGCCTCGCCCGGCAAGTTCGACCTGATCGCGGGCTTCACCACCGAGGTGGTGATGACCTTCTTCTTCCTGCTGGTGATCCTCGGCGCGACCTCGGCCCGGGCGCCGGCCGGCTTCGCCCCCATCGCCATCGGCCTCTGCCTGACCCTGATCCACCTGATCAGCATCCCGGTCACCAATACCAGCGTGAACCCGGCCCGCAGCACCGGCCCGGCCTTCGTGCTGGGGGGCGTGGCGCTGCAGCAGCTCTGGCTCTTCTGGGTGGCGCCGGTCGCCGGCGCCGTCGCCGGCGGGCTGCTGCACCGGTGGCTGAGCACCGAGGAGACCGCGGATGCGCTGGACCTGGCCGCGGCGGTGGCGGAGGCGGCGCGGTCCGACGGCGAGGCGCTGGCGCCGATGCCGGCGCGCCAGCCCCGCTGAGCCAACGGGGCTGGTGGCCTCAGGCCGTCGCGGTCACCAGCCAGATCGCGGCGGGCATCACCACGCCCGCCGCGCCTTCGTGTCCCTGATAGAAGGCGGCGATGCCGTCCCGGACCGCCGCCCGCTCCGCCTCGGGAAGGCCGGCGACGGCGCGGCTGGCCTGGCCGATGGTCATGGCGAAATCCGTCGCCTCCGCCGCATCGGCGCCGAGCCGCATCGGCACGTCCACCGCCTCCAGCGCCACCTCGCGGAAGCCGGCCCCGCGCAGGATGCGCCGCACCCGATCCGGATCGGCGAAGGCGAATTGCCCGGGGTCTTCCGGCCCCGGTGGCGGCCCCGGCGGCGTCGCCGGCGGCAGCAGGCCGCGCACCGCGGCGACCGGGCCGGTCGTCCAGGCATTCTCGGCCGGGCTGCGGAAGGCGGCGAGGACGACCGCCGCGCCCGGCGTCAGCGCGCCGCGGATATGACGGAAGCTGGCGACGGGATCGAGGAAGAACATCACCCCGAAGCGGGAGAACAGCAGGTCGAAGCTCGCGGGCGCGAAGGGATGGGTCGCCGCGTCGGCGAGCAGCACCCGGGCCTGGGCGAGGCCGGCCGCGGCGATCCGCCGCTGCGCCACCGCGACCGATTCCGCCGCGATATCGACGCCGAGCACCGACCCCTGGCGCCCGACCCGCTCCGCCAGGGCGAGGGTCGAGGTGCCGCTGCCGCAGCCGATGTCCAGCACCCGGGCGCCGGGCCGCGGCGCGGCGCGCTCCAGCGCCCGCTGCAGCACCGCGTCGAAGCGGGCATCGATCCGGGCGTGATGCGTGGCCCAGGCGCGGGTGGCGGGGCCGTTCCAATAGGCCGCCTGCGGGGCATTGGGGCCGGCCGGGTCATCCACCATGCTGCCATGTCCTATCGATAGGTCGCCGCGATCTCGTCCTGGTAATGCGCCAGCACCGCCCGGCGCTTCACCTTCATCGTCGGCGTCAGCAGCCCGTTCTCGACCGAGAAGGGGCTCGGCGCCAGGGTCCAGCGGCGGATGCGCTCGATGCTCGACAGCCGCGCATTCACCCGGGCGACGGCGGCGGCGATCTGCTCGGCGTGTCCTTCGGCCGGGACCAGCAGGGCCACCACCCCGGCCTGGCCCTCGCCGGCGACCACCGCCTGGGCGATCTCGGGCTCGGCCATCAGCAGGGATTCCAGCTTGGCCGGGCTCACCATGTCGCCGCCGAGGGTCTTGATGAAGTCGCGCTTGCGGTCGGTGATGGTGATCCGCCCGGCATCCTCGCCATCCGGCTGGATGGTGGCGACATCGCCGGTATGCAGCCAGGGGGCCTCGCCCGGGGCATCGCCGGCGGCCGGGCGGATGGCGGCGGCGGTCGCCTCCGGGTTGCCCCAGTAGCCGTCCATCACCAGCGCGCCGCGGACCAGCAGCTCGCCATCCTCGGCCAGCCGCGCCTCGACCCCGGGCAGCGGATAGCCGACCGTCTGCCGCACGTTGTCCCAGGGCGGGTTCACCGCGATGACCGGCCCCGCCTCGGTCTGGCCATAGCCCTGGATCAGCGGCAGGCCGAGGCCGATGAAGAAGCCCGAGAGATCGGGGTCCAGCCGCGCCCCGCCCGAGACCAGCGCCTGCAGGCGGCCGCCGAAGCGGGCCCGCACCTTGTCCCGCACCAGCTTGTCGAGCACCGCATCCTGCAGCCGCTCGAGCAATGACAGCGGCGGCCCGTCCACCCGCTGCAGCCCGAGCGCCAGGGCGCGCCGGAAGAGTTTCTGCCGGAAGGGCGTCTCCTTCTCGAGTTGCGCCAGCATCCGGGTCCGCAGCACCTCGAACAGCCGCGGCACCGTGGTGACGATGCTCGGCTGGAATTCCTGGAACTCGGCCGAGATCCGCTCGGCACCGCGCGAATAGACCACCTCGACGCCGAGCGAGGGCAGCAGGAAGACGCCGACCGTATGCTCGTAGCTGTGCGAGAGCGGCAGGAAGGAGAGATAGACCGTGCCGTCCAGGTGCAGCCGCTCGGCCAGCGCCGCCACGCCGTCGCGGTTCGCCAGCATCGCCCGGTGCGGCAGCATCACCCCGCGCGGCGTGCCGCCGGTGCCGGAGGTATAGATCAGGCAGGCGAGCCGGCCGGCCGGGATCAGCTCCGCCTCCGCCATCAGCAGCGGGAGGTCGCCCGGCGATGCCACCACCTCGCTCCATTGCGCCACCCGCCCGGCGCTCTCCGGCGCGGGCCGTGCATCCAGCCCGACCAGCAGGTCGAGCCCCGCCGGCGCCGCCGCGGCGATGCGCGCGGCCAGCGCGGCGGTCGAGACGATGGCGATGCGGGCGCCGGAATCGGCCAGGATATGCCGGTGGTCCGCCACGGTATTGGTGGTGTAGGTCGGCACCGTGACGGCGCCGATCGCCATCAGCGCGGTATCGGCGATGTTGAATTCCGGCCGGCTCTCGCTGACCAGCAGCACCCGGTCGCCGGGCATGACCCCGGCGGCGCGCAGCCAGGCGCTGGCGCTGGCGACGGCAAGCGCGAAATCGCCCCAGGCGAGGCGCTGCCAGGCGCCATCCCGCCAGTACCGCACCATCGGCCGCTGCGGCCGCTGCCGGGCGATGTCGAGCAGCATCCAGGGCAGGCTGCCCCAGGGCGTCCCCGCCTGGCTGCCCGTGGTGATCCGCCCGCGGTTGGCCCCCTTGCGGGCTCCGGCATCGGCCATTCTGCACGCTTCCCCTGATCTGCCGCGGTTGCCTCGCCCCGGCGGCTTGGCCCCGGCCCTGCAAGCCATATATGCAGGGACGTGACCCGAGCCGAGCCCCAATCGACCCCCGCCTGCGCCGCCGCGGATTCCGCCGCGGCCGGGCGCCCCCTCGCAGCCCTCGCCGGGCTGCCCCATTCACCCCTCGATGCCGGCGCCGGGGAGGCGGCCGGGCCGTTGCCTGAGTGGGACCTGTCCGATCTCTATGCCTCGCTGGAGGATCCGAAGCTCACCGCCGACCTCGACCAGGCGGAGCTGGAGGGCAAGGCGCTGGCCGCCCGCTATGCCGGCAAGCTCGGCGCCATCTCCGGCGACGGGCTGGCCGAGGCGATCGCCGCGCTGGAGCGGATCGAGGAGGTGCTCGGCCGGGCGATGAGCTATGGCCAGCTGGTCTTCGCCGGCGATGCGACCGACCCCGCCAACGGCCGCTTCTACCAGACCCTGCAGGAAAAGGTGACGGCGATCAGCAGCCACCTGATCTTCTTCACCCTGGAGTTGAACCGGCTGGAGGATGCCGAGATCGAGCGCAAGCTCGCCGGCAGCCGGGCGCTGGAGCGCTGGCGCCCCTGGCTGCGCGACCTCCGCGTCTTCCGCCCGCACCAGCTCTCGGATGAGCTGGAGAAGCTGCTGCACGAGAAGGAGGTCACCGGCCGCTCCGCCTGGAACCGGCTGTTCGACGAGACCATCGCCGGCATGACGGTGAAGGTGGGTGAGGAGGAGCTGACCGTCTCCGCCGCGCTGAACCGGCTGTCCGACCGCGACCGCGCGGTGCGTGCCGCCGCCGCGGAGGGCATCTCGGCCGCCTTCGCCAGCCGGGTGCGGCTGTTCTCGCTGATCACCAATACCCTGGCCAAGGACAAGGAGATCATCGACAACTGGCGCCAGTACCCGCGCCCCGGCTCCTCCCGCAACCGCGCCAACATGGTCGAGGACGAGGTGGTCGATGCGCTGGTGACGGCGGTCCGGGCCAGCTTCCCGAAGCTGTCGCATCGCTATTATTCGATGAAGGCGAAGTGGCTGGGCCTCGAGAAGCTGCAGCACTGGGACCGCAACGCGCCGCTGCCGGATGAGCAGGACCGCAGCATTCCCTGGCCGCAGGCGGTGCGGACGGTGCTCGACAGCTACCGCGCCTTCAGCCCGGAGCTCGCCGAGATCGGCGGGCGCTTCTTCAGCAGCCCCTGGGTGGATGCGGCGCTGCGCCCGGGCAAGTCGGGCGGCGCCTTTGCCCATCCGACGGTGCCCTCGGCGCACCCCTACCTGCTGCTGAACTACCACGGCAAGACGCGCGACGTGATGACGCTGGCGCATGAGCTGGGCCATGGCGTGCATCAGGTGCTGGCGGCGAAGCAGGGCTACCTGCTCTCCGGCACGCCGCTGACCCTGGCCGAGACCGCCTCGGTCTTCGGCGAGATGCTGACCTTCCGCGGATTGCTCGATGCCGAGACCGACCCCGCCCGCCGCCGCCTCATGCTGGCCGGCAAGGTCGAGGACATGCTGAACACCGTGGTCCGGCAGATCGCCTTCTACCGCTTCGAGACCCTGCTGCACGACGAGCGGCGGCAGGGCGAGCTAAGCAGCGAGCGCATCGCCGAGCTCTGGATGCAGGTGCAGCACGAGAGCCTCGGCCCGGCCTTCGACTTCACCGCGGATTACGGCGTCTACTGGGCCTATATCCCGCACTTCATCCACTCGCCCTTCTACGTCTATGCCTATGCCTTCGGGGACTGCCTGGTGAATGCGCTCTACGGCGTCTACCGCGCCGGCGAGGTGCCCGGCTTCCAGCAGAAATACCTCGACCTGCTGAAGGCCGGCGGCACCCTGCGGCACCGGGAGCTGCTGGCGCCCTTCGGTCTCGACGCCTCCGACCCGGGCTTCTGGCAGCGGGGGCTCGACGTGATCTCCGGCTTTATTGACGAATTGGAACAGGATGTCTGAGCGCAATCCCGACAGCACGCTCTTCGGCGAGCTTCGCCGGATGGCGCGCACCTCCGGCGCCGTGGGCGGCATCGCCGCCCGCGTCGCCGGGGAACGCATCTTCGGCGTCAAGACCGACAAGGCGGCGCATGCGGAGGATCTGAAGGCCATCCTCGGCGGGCTGAAGGGCCCGCTGATGAAGGTGGCGCAGTTCCTCTCGACCGTACCGGATGCCCTGCCGGACGAGTATGCCGAGGAACTGGCGACCCTGCAGGCCAATGCCCCGCCGATGGGCTGGCCCTTCGTCCGCCGCCGCATGGGCTCGGAGCTCGGCCCGTCCTGGGAGAGCCGGTTTAAAAGTTTTGGGCGGGAGGCGGCCGCCGCCGCCTCGCTCGGCCAGGTGCATCGCGCGACGCTGCCGGATGGCCGCGAGGTCGCCTGCAAGCTGCAGTACCCGGACATGCCGAGCGTGGTGGAGGCCGACCTCCGCCAGCTCAAGCTGGCGATGAGCGTCTATCGCCGGATGGACAGCGCCCTCGACAATGGCGAGGTCTACCAGGAGATGTGCGACCGGCTGCGCGAGGAGCTCGACTACCTCCGCGAGGCGGCGCAGATGCGCCTGTACGGACTGATGATGCGTGGCGTGTCGGATGTCACCATCCCCGCCCCGGTCGAGGAGCTCTGCACCAAGCGGCTGCTGACCATGAACTGGCTGGAAGGCCGGGCCATCGTGAAGCGGCTCGAGGAAGACCCGCCGCTCGAGGAGCGGAATGCCTATGCCAAGGCGCTGTTCCGCGCCTGGTACAAGCCCTTCTACCAGTACGGCGTCATCCACGGCGACCCGCATCTCGGCAACTACCAGGTCCGGCCGGACCGGGCGGGGATCAACCTGCTCGACTTCGGCACCATCCGGGTCTTCCCGCCGACCTTCGTCGGCGGCGTCATCATGCTGTACGAGGCGGTGCGCGACCACGACGAGGAGAAGGCGGCCGAGGCCTACCGGATCTGGGGCTTCCGCAACCTGTCGAAGGAGACCATGGAGGTGCTGAGCCTCTGGGCCACCTTCCTCTATGAGCCGCTGGTGCAGGACAAGGTGCGGCCGATCCAGTACTCGGACGACATGGGCTATGGCCGCAAGATCGCCCAGAAGGTGCATGAGGGGCTGAAGCGGACCGGCGGGGTGAAGATCCCGCGCGAATTCCCGCTGATGGACCGTGCTGCGATCGGCCTGGGCAGCGTCTTCCTGCGGCTGCGCGCCGATATCAACTGGCACCGCGCCTTCATGGAGCTGGTCGAGGAGCATACCGAGACCTCGCTGGCCGAACGCCAGGCCGCGGCGCTGGCCGAGGCCCGGGTGCCGGCCGCCGTGGTGCGCGGCGCGCCGGCCTGAGCCTCGCCCGCAGGCCCTAGAGGTGGAAGTCGGCCAGTACCGGGCCGGCTCCCGCCGGGGCATTGCGGGCGACGATCTGCTCCAGCCGCGAGGTCTCGGCGATGATCCGGGCCCCCACCTCGCTGAAGGTGGCCGGGCCGAAGACGTTCATCGACAGCAGCGGATTGGTCAGCGCCTGGCTGAAGGCGTCGCAGGCGACCATGGCGCGCAGCAGCTCGCCGAAGGAGGCATCCTCGTCGTGGTGTTCGGCAAACAGGCCGACGCCGAATTCCAGGCGGTCCACCGAAGGGCCATACAGCGCCTCCAGCCGCGCCGCGGTATCCCGGTTGCCGGTCAGCTCGCCGAAGCTGGCATAGGGCTTCAGCCCGAAGCATTGGCGATAGGCATTGAAGGGCTGCAGCCGGAAGCTGCGGGCGAAGTCGATCGCCGATTTCTCCGCCTGCCACATGAAGCGCGGCACGTTGCCGAGGCCGATCCGCCCGGCCGGCTGGCGCGAGGCGGCGGCGATCAGCCGCTCCGCGCCAAGGCTTTCCAGCAGGCTGTTGTTGAAGCGGTAGTCGAGCGGCTCGATGACGGAATCCCCCAGCTCCAGCCGGTCCGGGATCATCGAATGCCAGCGGTAGAGCAGGTTGAATTCGATCGAGATGCGGTTGGTGCGGTACCAGCGCTGCTTCTCGGCGAAGCTCGGGTCGGCGCGGAAGCGGATCGGCAGGCCGGCGAGCTGGTTGATGTATTCCTCGATGATCAGCTTCAGCAGCAGCACGGTATTCACGTTGCGCGCGGTCTCGAACAGCCGGTGGTCGTCCCAGCCGGGATGCGCGGCGGCCAGCGCGCCGCAGATGCGGTTGTGCTCGCGCAGGAAGATCGCATTGAAGGCGGCATAGAGCAGGGTGTTGCTGCCGCGCTCGAGCCCGGTCGCGTGCAGCGCCCGCCTGCGGCGCTCCAGCTCCTCGGGCGGCAGGGCGGTGCCGAAGGCGCCGGGCAGGATGATGTCGGCGACGCGCTTGCCCGGCTCGCCCTGCACATAGGGCAGGCCGGCGAAGCCCTCGGCCACCGCGCCCTCGGCATCGAACAGCAGCGCCGGGAAGATGCCCGTGGGCAGCGACCGGCTTCGCAGCATCCCGCCCTGGCCGGACCGCAGGGCCCGCGCCGTCGGCGCATCCAGCCCGTAGATCTGGCACAGGTCGATCTCGTGGTTCGAGGTATTCAGCCGCCGGTCGCCCGCTGCGGTGCGCAGGAAGCTGTCGGTGAACCACTGGGCGAAGAAGCAGAACAGGGTGCTGGTGCGGCCCGAGGGGATGAAGCGGTCGCGCATGAAGAGCTCGGCCACCGCCTCCGCGGGCGGCAGCCCGGCCTGCTCGGCGGCGCCCGCCGGGGGCAGGTGGCGGCCGGTGTAGCGGCGGTCCACCAGCCCCTGCCAGGAGACATAGGGCTCCTCGGTCAGCGGCGTCGCCGCATCGGGTGACCAGAGCGACCAGGCCTGCGGCCGCGCCCTGGTGGCATTCACCGCCAGGTTGATGGCGATGCGGTTCAGCCAGGGTTGCAGCGGCGGCACCTGTGCCAGGATGCCGAGAACGCGCAGTTTCCAGTCGGCCATCGACCGTCTCCCGTGTTGGTCCGGGGCAGGCTAGGGGTGGCAGCGTGAGCCCAGCGTCATCCTGCTCCGGCATCGGTCGGCGGCATCCGCCGGGGCAGGGGCCTCGCGGGTTCGGAAATTGCGCGCGGGGGACTGGCACGGCACCAGGAGAGGCTTGCCTCGCCGGTCACGTTTCATCATGTTCCGGCCCCAAAGGGGGACCCCTGCATGCGACTAGCAGTGCTGAAGGAACGCCGGCCGGCCGAGACCAGGGTCGCCGCGACGCCGGAGACGGTCAAGAAACTCATCGCCCTCGGCCTCAGCGTCGCGGTCGAGGCCGGGGCAGGGGCCTCCGCCGGCATCCCGGATGCGGAATTCGCCGCCGCCGGCGCCGAGCTGGCGCCCGATGCGGCGGCCGCCCTGAAGGATGCCGGCATCGTCCTCAAGATCCGCGCGCCGTTGGGCGTCGGCGAGGGCGAGATCGACGAGCTGGCGCTGATCCCGCGCGGCGCCCTCATGCTCGGCCAGCTGCAGGCGACGCCGGAGATGGCCGCCGCCTATGCCGCCGCCGGCATCGATGCCGGGGCCATGGAGCTGCTGCCGCGCATCACCCGGGCGCAGTCGATGGATATCCTTTCCTCCCAGGCGAACCTCGCGGGCTACCGCGCCGTCATCGAGGCGGCCTCGACCTTCGACCGCGGCTTCCCCATGCTGATGACCGCGGCCGGCACCATCCCCGCCGCCAATGTCTTCGTCATGGGTGCCGGCGTCGCCGGGCTGCAGGCCATCGCCACCGCCCGCCGCCTCGGCGGCCGCGTTTCCGCCACCGACGTCAGGCCGGCGGCAAAGGAGGAGATCAAGTCCCTCGGCGCCAGCTTCGTCGGGCATGAGGACGAGGAAAGCCGCGCCGCCCAGACCGCCGGCGGCTATGCCAAGCCGATGAGCGCCGGCTTCATGCAGAAGCAGGGCGAAGTCGTCGCGGCGCATCTGGCCAAGCAGGACATCGTCGTCACCACCGCCCTGGTGCAGGGCCGCAAGGCGCCGACCCTGGTGACCGCGGCGATGGTCGAGAGCATGAAGCCGGGCAGCGTCATCGTCGATATTGCCTCCGACGCCGGCGGCAATGTCGCCCTGACCAAGCCCGGTGAATCCTTCACCACGCCCAATGGCGTGACGATCCTCGGCTTCAACAATTGGCCGGGGCGCATCCCGGCGGCCTCCTCGGCACTGTTCGCGCGGAACCTGCTGACCCTGCTGACCACCTTCTGGGACAAGGAAGCCAAGGTCCCGAAGCTGCCGGCCGAGGACGACATCGTCAAAGGCGTCATGCTGACCCGCGGCGGCGCCGTGGTGCACCCGAGCTTCGCGCCCGCCCAGGCCGCCTGAGGAGACCCGCCCCATGAACCCGACCGATCTGGCCAACCAGGCCAGCGCCACGGCGCAGCGCGCGCTGGAGCTGGCCGCCCAGGCACGCCTGATGGCCGAGCACCACGTGGCGCCGGTGGCCGCGGCCGCCGAGCCCTTCCTGCTGCTGCTGACGATCTTCCTGCTGGCCTGCTTCGTCGGCTACTACGTCGTCTGGAACGTCACCCCGGCGCTGCACAGCCCGCTGATGGGCGTGACCAACGCCATCTCCTCGGTCATCGTCGTCGGCGCCATCCTGGCGACCGGCCTGGGTGAGAGCGTCGCGGCGCAGGTCTTCGGCTTCATCGCCGTGACGCTCGCCTCGGTGAACATCTTCGGCGGCTTCCTGGTCTCCCGGCGCATGCTCTCGATGTTCAAGAAGAAGGGGAACTAGGCCGTGGGTCAGACATTCTCTACCCTGGCCTATCTCGTCGCCTCGGTCCTCTTCATCATGGCCCTGCGGGGCCTGTCGCATCCCGAGACCAGCCGCCAGGGCAATATCTTCGGCATGGTCGGCATGGCCATCGCGGTGGTCGCCACCCTGCTGAAGCCGGGCATGGGGGCGGGCGGCATCGCCCTCGTCATCGCCGGCATCGCCATCGGCGGCACCATCGGCGCGGTCGTCGCCAACCGCATCCAGATGACCTCGCTGCCGCAGCTCGTCGCCGCCTTCCACTCGCTGGTCGGCCTTGCCGCGGTCTTCGTGGCGGCCGCCGCCTTCTACGCGCCCGAGAGCTTCGGCATCGGCCATGCCGGGGAGATCCACGGCGCCTCGCTGGTCGAGATGTCGCTCGGCCTCGCCATCGGCGCCATCACCTTCTCCGGCTCGGTCATCGCCTTCGCCAAGCTGGATGGCCGGATGTCCGGCGCGCCCATCCTGTTCAACGGCCAGCACTGGCTGAACCTGGCCTTGGGCATCCTGATGCTGGTGCTGGTCATCGCCTTCGTCTCGTCCGGCAGCCCGCTGCTGTTCTGGCTGATCGCCATCCTGGCCTTCGCCCTCGGCTTCCTGCTGATCATCCCGATCGGCGGCGCCGACATGCCGGTCGTCGTCTCCATGCTGAACAGCTATTCCGGCTGGGCGGCGGCGGGCATCGGCTTCACCATCGGCAACCTGCTGCTGATCGTGACCGGCGCGCTAGTCGGCGCCTCCGGCGCCATCCTGTCCTACATCATGTGCAAGGGCATGAACCGCAGCATCATCAACGTGCTGCTGGGCGGCTTCGGCACCACCGGCGGCGGCGAGGCCGGGCCTGGTGCCGGCGGCGGCGACCGTGCCCCGGTGAAGGCCGGCAGCCCGGAGGATGCCGCCTACATCATGAAAAATGCCCAGAAGATCATCGTCGTGCCCGGCTACGGCATGGCGGTGGCGCAGGCCCAGCAGGTGCTGCGCGAGATGGGCGAGCTGCTGAAGAAGGAGGGCGTGGAGGTCACCTATGCCATCCACCCGGTCGCCGGCCGCATGCCCGGCCACATGAACGTCCTGCTCGCCGAGGCCAACGTCCCCTATGACGACGTCAAGGAGCTCGAGGAGATCAACCCGGAATTCGCCGAAGCCGACGTGGCCTTCGTGATCGGCGCCAATGACGTAACCAATCCGGCTGCAAAGACCGACAAGTCCTCGGCCATCTACGGCATGCCGATCCTGGACGTGGAACGCGCCAAGACCGTGTTCTTCATCAAGCGCGGCATGGCCAGCGGCTATGCCGGCGTGGATAACGAACTCTTCTTCCGGCCGAATACAATGATGTTGTTTGGTGATGCGAAGAAGGTTACGCAGGAGATCGTACAGGCCCTGCAACGGTGAGGGACCAGGCCGGGGGATGACCTCCCCCGGCATGCCGTGAGCATTGCCTGACGGAGGCCGCGGGCGGGGAAGCGCCCATCCGCGGAAGTCCCAGGCAAGGAAGAACCGTGGCGTGATCAACCCCACCCTCACCACCGCCGATTTCCGCAACATCCCCCCCGGCCACCAGACCGCCTTCGGTGCCGATACCGTCCGGGTGGTGAACCTCCCCCGCGGCTTCATGATGTTCAAGCTGACGGCGGGCAAGGCCCCGGCCCATGCGACCTATGGCATCACCCCCTGGTGGTCCCCGGTGCGGCCCTTCATGGAGGATTACGAGGGCGCCCTCGGCCGCTACCAGCAGGCGGTGCTGAACGGCATCGACCTCAGCGCCATGGTCCGCTTCATGTCCGCCGTCTGCATCGACTGGAACGACCTCGACAATTTCGTGCAGGTCGAGCTGGTGGATGACTGCCGCGCCTTCTGGGGCACCTTCGCGCCGCAGCCGAAATTCTCGACGGCTCCGGTCGATCCGGCCGCCGCCGCCATCCAGGACTACAATGTCAACCGCGGGGCCGACCTGCCGCCCGACCTCGGCGTGCTCGAGGCCTGGCAGCTCTACGTGCCGAACCTGAAGGAGACGGATATCCGCCGCCGCGGCGTGATTCCGGCGCATGACATGAATGCGCTGGCCATCCACTTCGGACTGGGCTGAGCCGCCCTACTCGTTGCCGTGCAGCGCGGCGCGCAGCTCCGCCCCGGTGGTGAGCCAGCCGAAGAAGGCCTGGACGTTGAACTCCGTGGCCGCCTGCATGCCCGGCCCCGCCGCCATGGTGGCGTCGGTGATCATCACCGGGAAGAACTCCCGGTGATAGGCGTCGCGGATGGTGCTCTCGACGCAGACATTGGTGGCGACGCCAGCCACCAGCACCGTGCGGATCCGCCGCGCCGCCAGCAGCTGCTCCAGCCCGGTCCCGGCGAAGCCGCTGTAGCGCGCCTTGGGCACCAGCAGGTCGCCCGGCTCGGGCGTCAGCCCGTCGACGATCGCATGGTCCCAGGTGCCATGGGTGATGAGCTGGCCGGCATAGGCCTCGTTCGCCCGCATGAATTTCAGCGCATTGGACTTGTGCCAGACCGGCGCGGCCGGTCCCGGCGCCTCCCGCAGGTCGGGCGAGAAGCCGTTCTGCAGAAAGATGACGGGAATGCCCGCGGCCCGGCAGGCGGCGACGGCCTGGGCCGTCTCCGCGATGACCGGCGCGGCGCCCGAGACATCGAAGCCGCAGAGGTCGAGGTAGCCGCCCTTCGAGCAATAGGCATTCTGCATGTCCACCACGATCAGCGCCGTCTCCTCCGGCACCACGGCGACGGGCTCGGGGCGGGCGGCGATCTGGACGGTGCGGGGCATGCGCGGCTCCTGGGACATGGTGGCTGGGGCGTAGCATGCCGCATGCCACGACCGGTCTGTAACGAGACCCCACCATCCCCGGCGCGTAATATCCCGCCATGACCCTCCCCACCGATCGCTTCTGGACGGATCCGGCCGAGGCGCTGCTCACCCGGCTCGGCAGCACCGCCCAGGGCCTCGCCCTCGCCGAGGCGGCCCGGCGCCTTGCCGCCGGCGGTGCCAATACCGTCGCCGAGCCGCCGCGCCGCCGGCTGCTGCTGAAGCTCGGGCGCCGGCTGGCGGAGCCGCTGGTGGCGATCCTGCTGGTCGCCGGCCTGGTTTCCGGCCTCACCGGGGATTGGCCGGGCTTCGTCATCATCCTGGCGGTCGTCGGTATCTCCGTCGCCATGGACGTGGTGCAGGAGGAAAGGGCCGAGCAGGCCGCCGCCCGGCTGCGCGACAGCGTGGCGGTCCGGGCCTCGGTCCGTCGCGGCGGCGCGGCGCAATCCGTCCCGGTCGAGGAGATCGTCCCCGGCGACGTGGTCGAGCTGGCCGCCGGCGCCCTGGTCCCGGCCGATGGCGTGGTGCTGGAGACGCGCGGCCTGCAGGTGAACGAGGCGCTGCTGACCGGTGAGCCCTATCCCGTCGCCAAGCGCCCCGGCCCGAGCGAGGCCAGCGGCCCGGCCGAGGCCTTCAATGCCCTGTTTGCCGGCACCGGGGTGGTGGCCGGCGCCGCCGCCATGCTGGTGGTCGCCACCGGCCATGCCACCCGGCTCGGCGGCGTTGCCGCGGCGCTGGCCGCCCGCCGGCCGCCGACCGCCTTCGAGCGCGGGCTGCGCGGCCTCGGCCTGCTGATCCTGCGGCTGACCGCCTTCCTCGTGCTGTTCGTCCTGCTCGCCCATCTCGCCTTCCACCGCCCGGCGCTGGAGAGCTTCCTCTTTGCCGTGGCGCTCGCGGTCGGCCTGACGCCCGAGCTGCTGCCCATGGTCACCACCGTCACCCTTTCGCGCGGGGCGATGCGCATGGCGGCGAAGCGGGTGGTGGTGAAGCGGCTGGCGGCGATCCACGACCTCGGCGCCATGGACATCCTCTGCACCGACAAGACCGGCACCCTGACCGAGGCGCGCATCGCCCTGGCGGAAGCCATCGCCCCGGATGGCACCCCCTCCGAGCGGGTGCTGGCGCTGGCCGCGCTCAATGCCGGCCTCGCCGCCGGCCAGCCCAGTTCGCTCGATGCCGCGATCCTGGCCGCGGCCACGCCCCCCGCCGGCTGGCAGGCGGTGGCGGAGGCGCCCTTCGGCTTCGAGCGCCGCCGCTCCTCGGTGCTCTGCGCGGGGGAGGGGATGCGCCTGCTGGTGGTCAAGGGCGCCCCGGAGGCCATCCTCGCCGCCTGCACCAGCGCCGAGGGCATGGCCTTCGACCGAAAGGCGCTGCTGGCCATGGCCGAAGCCCAGGGCGGCCAGGGCCTCCGCCTGCTCGGCCTCGCCCTGCGTGCCATGCCCGAGGGGGAGGAATTAATTGGCCCCGAGGCCGAGCACGACCTGGTCTTCGCCGGCTTCTGCGCCTTCCTCGATCCGCCCAAGGCTTCGGCCGGCGCCGCGGTCTCCCGCCTCGCCGCCCTCGGGGTCCGCACCAAGATCATCTCCGGCGATGCCGCCCCGGTGGTGCTGCATCTGGTGCGGAGCCTCGGGATCCCCGCGACGGGGCTGCTGACCGGCGAGGAGATCGAGGCGCTGGACGGCCTCGCCCTGCAGGCCCGGGTCGAGGATGTCGACCTGTATGCCCGGGTCTCGCCCGACCAGAAGCACCGCGTCATCCTGGCCCTGAAGGCGCGCGGCCATACCGTCGGCTTCATCGGTGACGGCATCAACGACGCCCCCGCCATCCACGCCGCCGATGCCGGCATCTCGGTGGAGGGGGCGACCGAGGTGGCGCGCGGCGCCGCCGACCTGATCCTGCTGGCGCCCGACCTCGGCGTGCTGGCGGATGGGGTGGCCGAGGGCCGGCGGACCTATGCCAACGTGATGAAGTACATCCGCATGGGCACCTCCTCCAACTTCGGCAACATGCTGTCGATGGCGGTCGCCTCGCTGGTCATTCCCTTCCTGCCGCTGCTGCCGGCGCAGATCCTGCTGAACAACCTGCTCTACGACCTCAGCGAGACCGGCATCCCCTTCGATGCGGTGGATGAGGCGGACCTCGCCCGGCCGCATGCCTGGGACATGGGATCGGTGCTGCGCTTCACCCTGGTGATGGGGCCGCTTTCCTCGGTCTTCGACCTCGCCACCTTCGGCATCCTGTTCTGGGGCTTCGGGGCGACGCCGGAGGAATTCCGCACCGCCTGGTTCATCGAGAGCATGGCGACCCAGGTGCTGGTCATCTTCCTCATCCGCACCGCCGGCCCGGCCTGGCAGGCGGCGCGGCCGGCACCGGTGCTGGTCGCCACCTCGCTCGGGGCGCTGGCCGTGGCGCTGGCCCTGGCGCTCGGCCCGCTGGCCCCGATCCTCGGCTTCGCCCCCATGCCGGGGGCGCTGCTGGGCGCGATCGGCCTGCTGGTCGTGCTCTACCTCGCCGCGGCGGAGCGGCTGAAGCGCGTGGCAGTGCGGTAACGGATTCGGTTTCGTGATCGAAAAGTCACATTGCTGTTGCTCAAGGGCATGAGAAAGGACAGCCAGGCAGCCGCGCCGTATTTCGGAAATGCCAACATTCCGAAGTGCCAGCACCATGCGTTTCGCCTTGCCGGGCCGGGCCGTGCTGCCGGCACCTCACACATCCGAAGCATCGGCGGGCGGCGGGCGGCCGATGCGGCGCCTCGACCAGGCCTGGGCGATCGGCGTGGCGGCGCTCCTGCTGATATGGCCGGCGATCTGGAACGGCTATCCGCTGGTCTTCGCCGATAGCGGCACCTACCTCGGCCAGGCGCTGCTCGGCTACGTGGGCTGGGACCGGCCACCCTTCTACAGCCTCTTCCTGCTCGGGCTGCACTGGCGGCTGTCGCTCTGGCCGGTGGTGCTGGGGCAGGGGCTGCTGCTCGCGCATCTCCTGCACCTCGTGCTGCGCACCCAGGGCCATCCCGGCCCGGTCCCGCTGATCCTGACGGCCCTGGCCCTGGCGGTGTTCAGCGGCCTGCCCTTCTTCGCCGCCCAGATCCAGCCGGACCTCTTCACCGGCGTCGTCGTGCTCTGCGCCTGGCTGATCGGCTTCCGCCAGGCCGCCCTGTCGGTGGCGGAGCGGCGCTACGTCATGCTTCTCGCCACCCTCGCCATCGCCGTCCACCAGAGCCATCTGCCGCTCGCCTTCGGCCTGGCCGGCGTCGGCGCGCTGCTCTGGTCCTGCCGCGGCATCCTCCCGGCGCTGCGGGCATTGGCCCGGCTCGCATTGCCGCCGCTGATGGCCCTGCTGGCGCTGGTCTGCGTCAACTGGGCCGCCCATGGCATCGCCGCGCCCTCGCCCTATGGCGCCGTCTTCCTCGCCACCCGCATGCTCTTCGACGACAGCGGCAAGGCCTGGCTGGCCCGGCATTGCGCCGAGACCGCGGGGCAGGCGACCCAGTTCAAGGTCTGCGCGCTGGGCGGCCACCTCGGGGAGGGGCACAATGATTTCCTCTGGACCCTGGACGGGCCGCTCTACAGCCAGCTCGGCGGACCCAAGGGCTGGGCGCCGGAGGCTGCCGCCATCGTCCGCGGCGTCGTGCTGGAGGACCCGGTCACCATGCTGCGGGCGGCCGTCGAGAATACGCTGGAGCAGCTCGGGCGGACCGCGACCGGCGATGGGCTGAATGCCTGGCTCGGCTCGCCGGGGCCGGAGCCGGTGATCGCCCGCTTCTTCCCGGCCGAGCATGCCGCCTTCCGCGCCGCCCGGCAGCAGCGGGGCGAGATGCTGCCCATGGCGCAGCGGCTGTCGCCGCTGCATGGCATCGCCTTCCTCGCCTGCCTGCTCGGCCTGATGGGGGCGCTGGTGCAGCCCGGCGGCCGGCCGCGCACCCTCGGGGCGGTGGTCCTGACCGCGATGGTCCTGGCGGCGGTGCTGGGGAATGCCGTCATCACCGGCGCCCTCTCCGGCCCGGCGGATCGCTACCAGGCCCGGCTGACTTGGCTGGGGCTGGTGGCCCTGATCGTCATGCTGCTGCCGATGCCGCGCCCGGCGGCCGGCCCGTCGGGCCTGGCGGTGCCCGGCGCCGGAGCGGCCGGCGCGAAGCGGCGGGCGAAGGGTGCGGAATGCCAGGGGTGCATGCCAGGCCAATGATTCGAGGCCCATAATACCAGGTCCCAGGATACCAGGGACGTGATGCCCGCGGACGTGACCCCGCCCGGTCGCTCGGCTTCGTTGCACCGCTCGCGGCGGCGCGCTAGGCACGCCGCTACTGCAGCGGAGTGGGCGGGATGCGGATTGCGGTCCTCGGTGCCGGGTATGTGGGCCTGGTCTCCGGTGCGTGCTTCGCCGAATTCGGCGTGAACGTCACCATCGTCGATACCGACCCGGACAAGGTCGCCGCCCTGCGCCGCGGCGTCATCCCGATCTACGAGCCGGGGCTCGACCGGCTGGTGACGGAGAACCACGCCGATGGCCGGCTGACCTTCACCACCGACCTGGCGGAGGCGATGGAGGGCGCCGATTGCGTCTTCCTGGCCGTCGGCACCCCGTCCCGCCGCGGCGATGGCCATGCCGACCTGCAATACGTCTATGCCGCCGCCGAGGGCGTCGCCCGGGCGGCCAAGCGGGACGGGCTGGTGCTGGTGACGAAGTCGACCGTACCGGTCGGCACCGGCCGCAAGATCCAGGAGATCGTCCGCCGGGTGCGGCCGGACCTGACCATCCATGTCGCCAGCAACCCGGAGTTCCTCCGGGAAGGCAATGCCATCGGCGATTTCATGCGCCCCGACCGGGTGGTGCTGGGCGCCGACGACGAGGCCGCCTTCGCCACCCTGCGCCGGCTGTACCGGCCGCTGTATCTCATCGAGACCCCCATCGTCGCCGCCAGCCTGGAGACGGCGGAGCTGATCAAGTATTCGGCCAATGCCTTCCTGGCGACCAAGATCACCTTCATCAACGAGATCGCCGACCTCTGCGAGAAGGTCGGCGCCGATGTGCACGACGTGGCGCGCGGCATGGGCCTCGATGGCCGGATCGGCCGCAAGTTCCTCCACCCCGGCCCGGGCTATGGCGGCTCCTGCTTCCCCAAGGATACGCTGGCCCTGGCGATGACGGCGCGCGATGCGGGCTCGCCGATGAAGCTGGTCGAGACCACCATCGCGGTGAACGACGCCCGCAAGGAGGCGATGGCCGAGCGGGTGATCGCGGCGCTCGGCGGCGACGTGCAGGGCAAGTCCATCGGCATCCTCGGCGTGACCTTCAAGCCCGAGACCGACGACATGCGGGATGCGCCCAGCCTGGTGATCCTGCCGCGGCTGCTGCTGGCCGGGGCGAAGGTGACGGCGCATGACCCGCAGCTCGGCCAGGCGCGGCAGGTGCTGCCGGCCGGCATCGCCTATGCGGCGACCCCGCTGGAGGCGGTGACCGGCGCCGATGCGGTGGTGCTGCTGACCGAATGGAACGAGTACCGCTCCATGGCGCCGGAGAAGCTGCGCGGGGCGATGCGGGGCGATGCGGTGCTCGACCTGCGGAATGCCTGGGACCCGCTGGCGATGCGCGAGGCCGGGCTGCGCTACTTCGGCGTCGGCCGGAGCTGACGGCCGCGGGGCTTACGGGAGCGCCGGGCCGCTCCATCTAAGGGCGTCCTGCTGAATGGAGACGCCCATGCTTCGCCTGCTTTCGCCGCCCGGCATCGTCACCGGGCTCGTCGTGATGCTCTCCGTGGCCGGCGGCATGGCCTTCGGCGCGGGGCTCGCCAGCGCGGCGCTGGTGATGGGCGCGGCGCGGAAGGCGGCGCGGTCATGATCGCGCTGCTCTACCTGCCGGTCCTGGCCACGCTGCATTTCGGCGCCGGAACAGCCCTGGGGGGCATGGCCGTTCTCTCGGCCAAGACGGTCCTCGACCTCGCCCGTTCGTCGAAGGCCTGACCGCGGCGCGCGCGGGGTTCCGGACGGGCCTGGCCCCGCCGGACAGGGGGTTGCCGCGATGCCACCCTCCGCGGCGGCCCTTGCGCCGCAGCCGGGTGAGGGGGCAAGGCCGCCTGCAAGACCGGCGGTCGGGGCCGGGCCTGCCCAGGAAGCAGGCAGGCCCGCCGCCGGGCTGACCACGCAGCGCCGCCGCGTTACTGGCACGGGCCTTGCTGCACCCGCGGCATGTCCAGCACCTCCTCCTTCGCCGCTCCCTTCGTCGATCGGGGCGGCCCGGCCCAGCCGCTGCTGCTGCTCTCCGGGCTCAAGAAGCATTTCCCCATCCGGGGCGGGCTGTTCGGCGCCACCGTCGCCACGGTGCGGGCGGTGGACGGCGTCAGCTTCCATGTCCGCAAGGGCGAGACGCTGGGCATCGTCGGCGAGAGCGGCTGCGGCAAGTCCACCACCGCGCGGCTGCTGATGCGGCTGATGGACCCCGACGCCGGCAGCATGGTCTTCGACGGGGAGGCGGTCGGACAGCATGTGGCGACCGGCGGCATCACCCTGAAGGAATACCGCCGCCAGGTGCAGATGGTCTTCCAGGACAGTTACGCCTCGCTGAACCCCCGCCTGCCGATCGAGGAGAGCATCGCCTTCGCCCCCAAGGTGCACGGCGTCTCCCCGTCCGAGGCCCGCGCCCGGGCGCATGAGATCCTGGCCGCGGTCGGCCTCGCCCCCGCCACCTTCGCCCGGCGCTACCCGCATGAGCTCTCGGGCGGCCAGCGGCAGCGGGTGAACATCGCCCGGGCGCTGGCCCTGCAGCCGCGGCTGATCCTGCTGGACGAGCCGGTCTCGGCGCTCGACAAAAGCGTGGAGGCCCAGGTGCTGAACCTGCTGGTCGACCTGAAGGAGAAGTTCGGCCTCACCTACGTCTTCATCAGCCACGACCTGAACGTGGTGCAGTACATCTCCGACCGGGTGCTGGTGATGTACCTCGGGCAGGTGGTGGAACAGGGGCCGGTGGAGGCGATCTACGACCGCCCGGCGCATCCCTATACCCGCGCGCTGCTGGCCAGCCGCCCCTCCATGGACCCGGCGACCCGCCGGACCGAGCCGCCGCTGACCGGCGACCCGCCGAACCCGATCAACCCGCCCTCCGGCTGCCGCTTCCGCACCCGCTGCCCGCATGCCGAGGATGTCTGCGCCGCGCGCGAGCCGGCGCAGACCGACATGGGCGGCGGCCACGAGGCGGCCTGCCACATGGCGGCGCCCGGCAGCGGTCATTCCCAGGCCGGGAGGCTGGCGGCATGAGCGAGATCCTGGAGCGCCCGATGAGCACCACCACGGCCGCGGCCAATCCGCTGGTGAAGGTGCGGGACCTGTCCGTCCGCTTCGTCTCCCGCGATGCCACCATGCATGCGGTGAACGGAGTCGATGTCGACCTCGCGGCGGGGGAGGTGCTCTGCATCCTCGGCGAATCCGGCTCCGGCAAGTCCGTCACCCTGCGGGCGCTGATGAAGCTGCTGCCGAAATACGCCAAGGTGACGGGTCAGATCGAGGTCGCCGGCCGCGACGTGCAGGCGATGAACGAGGGCCAGCTGCAGGATTTCCGCGGCAGCGACGTGGCGATGATCTTCCAGGAGCCGATGACCGCGCTCGACCCGGTCTTCACCATCGGCCAGCAGATCGCCGAGACGGTGGTCCGGCACGAGGGCTCCTCCCGCGCCGCCGGCATGGCCCGGGCGCTGGAACTGCTGGAGCTGGTGCAGATCCCCTCCGCCAGGCGCCGGCTGGAGGCCTATCCGCACGAGCTCTCGGGCGGCCTCCGCCAGCGGGCGATGATCGCGGTGGCGCTGGCCTGCAAGCCGAAGCTGCTGCTGGCCGATGAGCCGACCACGGCGCTGGACGCGACGGTGCAGATCCAGGTGCTGCTGCTGCTGCGGAAGCTCCAGGAACAGCTCGGCATGGGGGTGATCTTCGTCACCCATGACCTCGGCGTCGCCGGGGAGATCGCCGACCGGGTGGCGGTGATGTATGCCGGGAGGGTGGTCGAGGAAGGGCCGGTCGCGCCGATGATGAAGGCGCCGCTGCATCCCTATCCGCGCGGGCTGCTCGGCGCCACGGTGCATGGCGGGATGCGCGGCCAGCGGCTGACCACCATCCCCGGCGCGCCGCCGAGCCTCGAGACCCTGCCGACCGCCTGCTCCTTCGCCCCGCGCTGCGCCCTGGCGGAGCCGGCCTGCCTTGAGGGCGTGCCGCCGCCGAATTCGCCGGTCCCGGGACGCAGCGCCCGCTGCATCCTGGTCCCGAACCTGGTCTAGCTCAGCGGCGGGTCAGGTCCCAGGGCAGCCGGTCCGCCTCGCACAGCGCATCGAGGCGGCTGATGCCGATATCCTTCAGCATCCGGTCGTCCATCTGCGCCAGCTGCCGGCGGGTGATGGCGGCGCGCAGCATGGCGCGGAAGCCGGGCAGCGCCGGCCGTGCCGGCCTAACCCAGAGGGCGGGGATACGGGCGTTCAGGATGGACATGGCGAATACTCCTCACGCCCAGAGGCTCGCGCCGGACAGGCAATAAGGAAAACGAATTGCATTGACCCACCCCATCAGCATTGCTGATGCTATGGGCATGCTCGCCATCCCCCCCGGGCTCGACCCCGACCTGCTCCGCAGCTTCGTCCTCATCGCCGAGGGCGGCAGCTTCACCCGCGCCGCCCAGGCGGTGGGCCGCACCCAGTCCGCCGTCTCCATGCAGATCCGCCGGCTGGAGGAAACGCTGGGCCAGCCGCTGCTGCTGCGCGGCACCCGCGGGGTGGAGCCGACCCAGCACGGGCTCTGGCTGCTGGAACGGGCCCGCCGGCTGCTGGCGCTGCACGACGAGATCCACACCACCTTCCGCCAGCCCGCCGTCGCCGGCGCGGTCCGGCTCGGCTCCCCGGATGATTATGCCATCCGCTGGCTGCCGGGGATCCTGGCCCGCTTCGGCGCCAGCCATCCGGCGGTGCAGGTGGAGGTCACCTGCGCCCCCTCCAACGAGCTGGTCGAGCGGCTGGCCGAGGGGGAGCTGGACCTGACCCTGCTGTCCGAGGGCAACGAGCCGCCCGGGTCGCGGGTGCGCTGGCTCTGGCGCGGCCCGCTGCTCTGGGTCGGGACGGAGGAGCTGGCGCGCCGCCGGCCGCTGCCGCTGACCCTGTCCTCGAATGGGTGCACCTGGCGCAACGCGGCGGTGGCGGCGCTGGACGCGGCGGACCTGCCCTGGCGCATGGCCTATACCGCGGCCTCGCTCTCCGGCTCGCTGGCCGTCGCCCTGGCCGGCCTCGCCATCACGGTTGCGATGCCGGCGCCGCTGCCGGATGGGCTGCGCCAGCTCGGCGCGGCGGAGGGGCTGCCGCCCCTGCCGGACTTCGCCATCGGCCTGCTGCGCGGCCCCGGCACCCCGGTGGCGGAGGCGCTGGCCCGCCACATCGAGGAGAATTTCCGCCTGGAGACCAGCTTCGAGCCCCGCATGCGGGCTTGAGCGGCGGCAACAACCGGTTCATCTGGTCCTGTCGCAACCGGGCCGCCGCAAGGCCCAGCCGTCCGGGGAAACCTATTCGATGAACCGTCGCTCGCTGCTGGCCCTGACGGCCACCGGCCTCGCCATGCCCAGCCTGTCGCGGGCGCAGTCCTGGCCCGAACGGCCGATCCGGCTGATCGTGCCCTGGCCGCCGGGCGGCTCGACCGATACCATCGCCCGGCTGTTCCAGCCGAAGCTCTCGGAAGCGCTCGGCAAGCAGGTCATCATCGAGAACCGCGGCGGCGCCTCGGGCTCGATCGGCGCCATCGAGGCGGCCCGGGCCAATCCGGATGGCTATACCTGGATGTTCGCCTACGACAACGAGGCGACCAACCAGACCCTGATGCGGCTGCCCTACAAGACGCTGGAGGCCTTCTCGCCGGTCAGCCTGGTGGCGACCGGGCCGCTGGCGCTGGTCGCGCATTCCAGCACGCCCTACCGCAGCTTCGGCGACGTGGTGGCCGCGGCCAAGGCGGCGCCGGATACCATCAGCTTCGCCAGCTCCGGCGTCGGCGGGCTGGCGCATGTCTCGACCACGCTGCTGCAGCAGCAGGGCGGCTTCAGCCTGGTGCATGTCCCCTACCGGGGCGGCGGGCCGGCCGTGCAGGACGCCGTCTCCGGCCAGGTGCCGCTGTTCATGTCCAACGTGGTCATCATCAGCCAGCATATCCGGGCCGGGACCCTGCGGCCGCTCGGCGTGACCACGGCGACGGAAAGCCGGCATGTGCCGGGGGTCGCCCCCTTCGCCCAGCAGGGCTTCCCCGGCTTCAACGCGCCGACCTGGTGGGCCTTCCTCGCCCGCATCGGCACGCCGGAGCCGATCCAGCGGCAGATGCGCGACGCCCTGGCCAAGGCGCTGTCCGACCCCGATGTCCGCGCCCGGATCGAGGAGCAGGGCTGCGATGTGAAGGCGACCGGGCCGGAGGAGTGCGGGACCTTCCTGGCCGCCGAGATCGAGCGCTGGGGCAAGGTGATCCGCGACAACAACATCCGCGCGGATAGCTGAAGCCGGAATGGACGCGGCCGGCGGCTGTGCCAGGATGGGCCCGAAGACCGGGAGAAACCCATGCTGCACCGCCGCCACCTCGCCATGCTTGCCGCGGGGGCGCTGAGCGCACCCCGCATCGCCGGGGCACAGGGCACCTGGCCCGACCGGCCGATCCGCATCATCGTCCCCTATCCGCCCGGCGGGTCGAACGACACCGTGGCCCGCATCCTGCAGCCGAAGCTGCAGGAGATCCTGGGCAAGCCGATCGTCATCGAGAACCGCGGCGGCGCCTCCGGCTCGGTCGGGGCAGGGGAGGCGGCCCGGGCGGCGCCCGATGGCGCGACCTGGCTGCTGGCGAACGATACCATCGCCACCAACGACACGCTGATGCAGCTGCCATACCGCACCATGCAGAACTTCAGCTTCTGCACCGTGGTCGGGACCTGCCCCTATGCGCTGCTGGCGCATCCCGGCACGCCCTCCCGGAGCCTGGCCGAGGTCCAGGCGGCGGCCAAGGCGGCGCCGGCGACGCTGAACTATGCGACGACCGGCGTCGGCAGCCTGGCGCATGTCTCGGCGACGCTGCTGCAGCAGCGGGGCGACTTCCGCCTAGTGCATGTGCCCTACCGGGGCGGCGGTCCGGCCCTGCAGGACGCGCTGGCGGGGCATGTGCCGCTGTTCATGTCCAACATCGTCATCGTCATGCCGCATGTGCGGAGCGGGGGCCTGCGGGCGCTGGGCGTCAGCTCGGCCAGGGAGAGCCGCTTCCTGCCGGGGGTGAAGCCCTTCGCGGAGCTCGGCTATCCCGGCTTCGAGGCCTTGACCTACTGGGTGCTGATGGCCCCGGCCGGGGTGCCTGCTCCGATCCTGGGCCGCATGCAGGCGGCGATCGCCACGGCGGTGCAGGACACGGTGGTGCGAGCGAGGCTGGAGGAGCAGGGGGCGGAAGTGGTCGCCGGAAGCCCGGCCGACGCAGAAAAATTCATAAAAGGCGAGATCGAGACCTGGGGGAAGGTCATCCGGGACAACGATATCCGGACCGAGAGCTGAGCCCGATCAATAGGTTAGGGGCTTCACATCGCAGCATTCCGCAGCATCGGCGGAATGAGCAGAAGGGGTGTTGACCCATCCGATCGCCGGGGGTAGAAGCTGGTCCACCGAGACGCAATCGAGGTTGACGGGAACCGGCGGAGACGCCAAACTTGCTGCTCCGCTAAAGACTCGGTACCAGTCGCCAAGTGGCGGTTCTCCGGTTCTTCCGCAAGGAAGACGGAAATCGCTGCGAGGCGGTTTGCCATCGGGGTGACCCGGCGTCTTGTTCTTTTAAATCCTTATCGGTTATTTGGAAGCGTGTAATATATGCTTGCTGGTTATCCTGTCTTATTGATG
>NZ_CEEDBP010000056.1:0-27562 GCF_979252845.1 Belnapia sp. AC561 | reverse complement strand
TGCCGAGGGGCAACTGAATCACCATCGTGCAGCCCGTGGGATCACAAGCGATTCAGTCAGGCTGGAAACCGCTCTAGTGGTGGAGCGTACTTTTGCCTGGCTATCGCGGTCACGCAGGCTCGCACGCGACTACGAATGCCTGCCTGTAACAGGAGAACCCATAATCCACGCAGCGATGTCGCGCATCATGCTCCGTCGCATCGTTACCTAATCAGTTTTTCCAAACGGTCGGTCAGTCGAAAGAATGCGTTGTTCGCCAGTGACGATGACGGCGGCGCCAGATTGGCAGCCATGGCGTCCCTGATCGAAACCTGCAAGCTGAACGGCGTCAATCCGCAGCTCACTTCACCGACTTGCGGGCCCACCTAGTCAACCGTTGGCCCAACCAAATCGATGAACTGGTGCTTTGGCACTGGGCGCCCGCGAAAATCTCCTAATCATCATGCGCCAGCAATAACTGCCTCAAAGTCGCGCTTACCCTCACCCCGGGACTACATACCCAATCGTAACGTCGGTGGCGACCGAGGCACAAGCGCTTCGGGTCGTCTGGTAGTGTCAGTGAAAGGCCGCTTGTGCCACCTCCTGCAGGGAGGGACCCACCCCGCTGAAGACGGGAATGATGATGGCAAAGGGTAGTGATACCGTAACGGTCACCGTCGTCACCGAACCAAGGGTTACACAACCGCTCATCGTCACTGTCGTCACCGCACTGCCGAGGACGACGGCGCGGCCATGATATGCTGATAGCGGCCCGTTCAGGCCGGCGCAGGGCGCGCGCGCCGCATTGAGGTTGGCGGCGCCCTGCAACGCCACGGCGCGGGCGGCATCGGCCGCTGTCGTGCGCAGAGCGTGCAGCGAAATCATGAACCGTCCTAGTTCGACACTGCCGAAAAGCAGAGTCATGAGAAGGGTCCCGACCAAAGCAAATTCCAGGCTTGCTGTGCCTCGTGTACTCAGCCCACGGCGCGGTCGAAGCATGTGGCAAAATTTCGTCCTAACGCAGGCGTACGACCGCATTACCCACTCCCTTGGAGACGGCGCTCAGCAACAGGGGCGTGACGCTGCGTTGCACGGCGATCGAGACAGTGCGCGCCGCGGTACTGGCGCATGAGGCAGAGCAGCTCGCCATCGCCACCCCGGCACAGCCGCAGCTCACGGTGACCTCGGCAGCAAGAAGGTCCGGTGAAGCGCTAAGCATGAAATTCTTGATGGCCGTCTCGTCGGAAGAATTGGCGATCGCGTATTCGGCGCCGGCTCGTGCCACTCGTTCGAGCCGCAGGCCAAGCTGAATGGCATTACCCAGGTCGTAGGTACCGAGAACCAGTAGGATCAGCACCGGCGCCATGATGGCGAATTCGGCGGCGGAGACGCCGCGCCGGCCGAGAGGCTGCATCATGGCGCTACTCCACCAGGCGGACGATGCTGAGCGTCGCATAGGGCGTGTAGCCTTTGCAGCCCGTGACATCGACCTGCGTATCAGCCGTGCCCGAGAAGGACAGGCTGTAGCCGATGACCGAGAAGCAGGTGGATCCCATGTCGCTGTGGCCGTTGGCCACTACGTCCGAGGTCGGAAAGTACAAGCCGCCGGACAGGTACATCTGCGCGCCTCCGTTGAGGTGGACCTCGTTGGCGGATCCGTTGTTGGTCGCGCGGGCATCCCGGTAGAGCAGCAACCCGGCCGCCTCGGGATGGCCGGGGATGAGGGAACCGTTGGGCCCGGTAAGGCTGCCCTTGGCCTGTGCATTAACCGAGATGGTGCCGATGCGGTCCGGGTCGCCGGTGAAGACCAGCGTGACGCCGCTGCCGCTGAAGCTACCCTGCACGTCGAGGCTGGCGTTGTTGAAATAATAGACGCCGGGATTGAGGTTAAGCGCCTGTTGCGGCCCGATGGTGAGCGAGGTGCAGATCGCGCTGCCGGGTGAGAGCGTGACCGGGCCCTTCTTCAGGTCGATCGCCGGGTTCAAGCAGGTGGGCGGGGCCGGCGTCCAGGTCTGCAGGCCGGCAAAGGGATCGGTGATGGGATTGGGGCGATTGGCATTGACCTGCGGGCGGGTCGCCCGCGTGTCGTCGGTCCAGACATCGCCGCCGGCGCAGCCGCTGCAGCTTCCCGTCGTTACCAGGCCAGTCGTCCGCACCCGCGCGCTGCCGACGACGCCGATGCCGTTCGGTGCCGCCGCATTGGAGCCAAGGAAGCAGCGGTTCGCATCCGTGGTGCTGTTGCCGCCGAGCACGAGGCCGCCGCCGAGCGCGAGCGCGCAAACATTCTCCTCGATGTTCGAGCTCGCCACGGCACGCGCCCGCACCACCGGCGGCGTGCCGAGAAAGAGCCTGGCGAGGCCGATGGATTGCTGCCGAGCGACGACGACCTCGACGGCGGTGGAGTCACCGGTATGGGTTCCGCCCGCGGGTGGGCCCACCGTTACCTCCCCGGCGGCGGAAAAGCCGTTCAGCGCGGCGGTATTGCGTGCGACCGCAACATAATCGGCGCCGCTCGCGCGGGCGGTGGCGCCGGCCATCGCGGCGAGGTCGGCGGCGGTAACGGCATGCCGCAACGAGAGGTACCAGCCCCCCGCCTCGACAGCGAGGCCGGCGAAGCCCAGCAGCATGGTGGCGGCCACAGCGAGCAGGACCGAGGTGGCACCACGCGCATCGAGCAGCGCCGGCCGGGTGTTTGGCCGGCGGGGCCGCCACGGCCCGCGCCGGTCGGAAAGCGACCGCGCGATCACAATCGGTGCAGGCATTTAGTCCCCGGAAGACGGCAACCTTTGGAAGCAAGAATCAGATTAGGAAGCTACCCAGAGTAGAGCAAGCGTAATGAGAGGACATTATACAACCAACAAACCTGTCTGTACCTTTCGCATAAGCTATTGAAAAAAAGCGAGTATATGCTCCTGATATGCGTTGACTCACGACAGAATATAACTTTAGGTTGTATTCCCTGGGTCGGTATTGCCGAATCCTTAATGGTCAGTGCTACCGGGGTGAACACACTTAAATGCCTAAGCCGCGGCTTATTGTCTTGGCTGGGACCATGGCTTTTAACAACGAAAGGGACTCCGCGATGTCATCTTTGCTGCGTCGGCTCACCGGCATCGTCACGAATCGCAAGGGCGTGTCGGCCGCGGAATACGCGATCCTTGCCGTCGGCATCGTCGTCGTCGTCGGTGGCGCTGCCAGCGCCTTCAAGGCGCCGCTGGCCAGTGCCTTCACCAGTATCGGCACCAAAATCACGGCCACGCAGTCCACCTCGGGCAACTAGGAATCAGGGCCATGCTTCGTTACGTCCTGCGTCGCGTCGCGGCCACCGTCACGGACCGCAAGGGCGTGTCGGCCGCGGAATACGCGATCCTTGCCGTCGGCATCGTCGTCGTCGTCGGTGGTGCGGCCAGCGCCTTCAAGCAGCCTCTGGCGGATGCCTTCACCGGTATCGGCACCAAGGTCACAACCACCCAGTCCAGCGCAGGCAACTAAGACGCCGTCGGCGTGACGTTTTCATCGGCCCGGCCCGCCGCCCTACACCCGGCGGGCCGGGACCCGCGGCTTTCCCCTTCATGCCTGGACGTGCAGCAGGTGCGCCGGTGATCTCCTGGCCTTTCTTCCTTGCCGCAACCGCCCTGCTCAGCGCCGCCGCTTGGCGCGACGTTGCCACGCGCACGATCCCCGACCCGGTCTGCGGCCTGCTAGCGGCAGCCGGCTTCGCCAGCCGCTGCATCCTAGGCGGATCGGAAGCGGTCCTGTCGCTCGCCGTGGCGCTCATCCTTTTCGTCGTTCTCCTCGCGGTCGCGCTGCGCGGCCTGATGGGCGGGGGCGACGTGAAGCTCGCCGTCGCCATGGCTGTCGGCCTGCCGCCGGCGCTGGCCTGGGATTTCGTCTTTGCCACGGCCATGGTCGGCGGCTTGCTCGGCCTCGGCTATCTCGCCGGGCCCTGGCTGGTGGCGCGGCCGCAGCAGACCGGCCAGGCGATGCTACTGCGCCGCATCGCCAGGGTCGAAGCCTGGCGCGTCCGCCGTCGCGGCCCCGTCCCCTATGGCGTCGCCATCGCGGGGGGCGGCATCTTGGTGATGCTCGCCGCCCCGGGGGGCTGAGCCATGCTGCTCCGCCTGCTTATCATCCTGTCGCTGATGTTCAGCGCGGTGGGGCTCGGCGCCATCGGCTTCCAATTGCTGACGCCGGCCTCGGCGCCTCGCGTCGCCGCCCCGCCGCCGCCGCTTCCGCCGCCGCTCGCCGCGCGCATCCTGGTCGCCAACCGCCCGTTGCCGGCCGGGACGCTGCTGAAGGACGAAGATTTCCGCATCAGCGAAATGCCGGCGGCGCAGGTGCCGCAGGGCGCGCTCGCGCCGAGCGACGAGACGCGTGCCGAACTGCGCGGCGCGCTGCTCCGCCGCTACGTCGAACCCGGGGAGGCGGTCGGGCGGGCGGATGTGCTGCGCGCGCGGGACCGCGGCTTCCTCGCCGCCGTGCTGCGCCCGGCGATGCGGGCGATCTCGGTCGGCGTCGATGTGGTGACCGGTACCGCCGGCCTGATCTGGCCGGGTGACCAAGTGGACCTCATCCTGACGCAGGAATTGCCGGCTGGGGATGTGCCGCTGGCCCGCCGGGTCGTCGGCGAAACCCTGTTGGCTGATGTCCGCGTCATCGCCGTCGACCAGCAATTTACTCAGGGCGCGACGGCGGCCGATGCCGTGCCGAACCGCATCGCCCGTACCATCACGCTCGAGGTCACGCCCGAGCAGGCGGAGCGCGTGGCAGTCGGCAGCCGGCTGGGCCGGATCTCCCTGACGGTGCGCGCAATGCCCGAGGCGAAGACCGGGGCGGAAGCCAGGGTCGGGGCCGAGGCGGCCGGGCCATCGGGCGTGGTCTTCGGCGGCGACGTCTCCTCCGCCCTCGGGCGTTCTGCCCTGTCCGAGGGCGTCCGGATGCGCGTCATCCAAGGGGAAGGCAGCCAGGAGGTGACGTTCCGATGAACCGCCATACCACGATGCTGCTCGCCACGATGCTGCTAACCTGGCCGCTGGCCGCGGCGGCCCAGGACCGCCCGCCGGGCTGGCCCCCGCGCGCCATGGGGCTGCCGGCGCAGCCTCCCGCCGCGGCGCCGCGCCCGGCCGTGCCTGTCGCGGTGGTGCTCGAAGCAGGCAGCGGGAGGCTCCTGCAACTGCCGGGCCCCGCGGGCACGGTCATGGCGGCGGACCCGCGCATCGCCCGGGTGCAGCCGGCCTCGCCCACCAGTCTTTTCCTTATGGCGGTGGCGGCGGGGCGAACCACGGTCGTCGCCACCGGTGAGGACGGCACGGCGATCGCCGAATACGACATCCTGGTGCAGCCCGGCCGAGGCAGCCTCGCGCCCCAGGCGGCGGGTGGCGAAACGACCGCGCCGACGGCAGCGGCGCCGCTCAGCGCGGGTGCGGTGCAGGCGGCGATCCGCCGGCTGGTGCGCGGTGGGGAGGGCATCGTGGTGACGGCCCTCGGCCAGAAGGGGCTGGTGCTGTCGGGCACCGTCCCGGCGGCGGCCGATGCGCAGCGGGCCGAGGGCATCGCCCGCGCCTATGCCGGCGATGCGAGGGAGGTGCTCAACTCCCTCACGCTGCTGTCCTCGATCCAGGTGAACGTCCGCGTCCGCGTCGCCGAGATTTCGCGCCAAGTGACGCGGGAACTCGGCTTCAATTGGCAATCCCTCGCCAGCGATGCCTCGCATTGGCTGATCGGCCTGCGCACCGGCGGCGCGGGCGCGGTGGTCGGTGCCCTGACAGCGGTGGGGACTACGCCGCCCAACCGCCTCGGCCTCGGCTATCGTTCGTCGCGCTTCGACATCAACGCTGTCATCGACGCACTGGCGCAGGACAATCTGATCACCGTGCTGGCGGAGCCAAACCTTACTGCCCAATCAGGCGAGGTGGCGAGTTTCCTGGCGGGTGGCGAATTTCCGGTACCGGTGGCGGCGAGCGGCAACAGCAACGCTATCACGATCGAGTTCAAACAGTTCGGCGTCAGCCTGGCCTTCGTGCCCACGGTGCTGGGGCCCGACCGGCTCAACCTCCGCGTACGGCCAGAGGTGAGCGAGCTGACCAGCAACGGCTCCGTCACCGTTCCGCTGTCGAGCGGCACGGTGACCATTCCTGCGCTGAATGTCCGCCGGGCGGAAACCACAGTCGAACTGGGCAGCGGTCAGAGCTTCGCCATCGCCGGCCTGTTGCAGCGGAACACGACGCTGACCGATGCCGGGATCAACGGCCTGACCGACGTCCCAGTGCTCGGCGCACTGTTCCGCTCCAATCGGTTCCAGCGGAATGAGACCGAATTGGTTATCATCGTCACGCCCTACCTGGTGCGTCCGGTCTCCGACCCGCAGGGACTTGCCGCGCCGACCGATGGCTACCGGCCGGCGACCGATCTCGACCGCATCCTGTTCCGCCGGCAGGTCGCGCGCGGCACGGCGCCGCCGCGCGCGCGCCCGGCGCTGGATGCGGGCTTCCTCCTGGAGTGACGGTGATGCGATCCCTCCCTGCCTGTGGCCTGCTAATCCTGCTCGCCGGCTGCGCCGATGATTTCGCCCGCCCCGGCACTTGGCAGCCCAGCCGGGTGAACGATGCCAACCTGCGCGCCATGCTGGTCAACCCCGCCGATGCCGCGCGTGGCATTGCGGCGGTGGACGAACGTGCGCAGCCCGGAAGCCGGGCCGTGGAGACCTTGGAACAGGGCCGGCGCCCGGCGCTGCCGGACCTTCGGCTGAGCCGCGTCGGCGCTTCCACGGGCGGATCGGCAGGGGGCGGCAATGCCCGTTGAGCCCCGCCTGCTGCGGGAGGCACCCGATAGCCTGCGCGGCGCGATCACCGGCGACCGGCCCGGCTTCGTCGCATTCGTCGATGACGAGGCGAGCGAGGCGGCGCTGCGCGGCGGCCTGGCGGAGGTCGCCGCCGGGCTGCAACTGCGGCGCGGCGGCGTCCGCGCCGCCGCCCGGGCGCTGGAGAAGGAACCGACGCCGCGGGTGCTGCTGGTCGATGTCTCAGGGGTGGCGGATCCGGTCGCGGCCCTCGAGGAGCTGGCCACGGTCTGCATGCCCGACGTGCGCGTGCTCGTCATCGGCGAGACGGCCGATATCGGGCTCTACCGGCAGCTCACGCGGGAACTCGGCGTGGCCGAGTACATCCATAAGCCGCTGACGCGAGGTGCGGTCGCGCAGCTTCTGGCACCATATGCGCTCAACCAGGCGGAAGGGACGAATGCGGCCAGCCGCGGCGGGGGCGTGGTCGCCGTCTGCGGCGTCAGGGGCGGCAGCGGGGCGACGACCGTTGCCGTCAACCTGGCCCTGCAGCTTGCGGAGGTCACCCACGGCCATGTCGCCCTGCTCGACCTGCATCTGCGCGGCGGGGCCGCGGCTGCCATGCTCGGAGCCACGCCCGGCGCCGGGCTGCGGATCGCGCTCGAGGAACCGGACCGGGTGGATGCGCTGTTCCTCGACCGCGCGGCCATCCCGATTGGCGACCGGCTGCGGCTCATCGCCGCGGAGGAGTCGCTCGATTCCCTGCCGCAGCCCGCCGAGGACGGGATGCGGCGGCTGATGGCGCTGCTCCGCAAGCGTTTCAACCATGTCGTCATCGACCTGCCGATGCCGCCCAGCCCGGCCGACCGCATCGCCCTGGCGGAAGCCAAGCTGCGCGTGGTGGTGTTGGGGCCGGATGTCGTCGGTATCCGCGATGCGCTGGCGGCGCGCAAATTCCTCTCCGCCGGCGGTGCGTCCCGGGTGATGACGGTGCTGAACCGCGCCGGCATGCCGGGCACGCTGAAGACACGGCTGGTTGAGGAAGGTTTGGGCGGAGCGCCCGATATCACCATCCCGGACCTGCCCCGGGTGCTGCCGCGCGCGGCCAATCTGGGTCGTCCCGCCCTCAAGGAAAGCGCGGCGCTGCGGCGTGCCCTGGCCCCCTTGACGCAGGAGATCGCGGCGGTGCGCGGCGCGGCGGCGAAACCGCGCGGCCTGCTCGCCTGGCTGCTGGGGCGGGAGCCGGCGCGGTGAAGACCTTCGGCCGCCGGCTCGAGCCGACCGAGCCCATGCTGTCCACCGTCGCGCCGCCCGGCGCACCCGGCCCGCCGCTTGCCACGGGCCTGGCGCCAGACGAGCGAACCAGACGGCTGGCGCGGCTGCGCGTGCTGGTGATGGAACGCGTCGACCCGGTCGTTGCCGCCGAACTGCCGCCGCCGGCGCTTCGGGCCCAGCTGGAGACGCTGGTCCACGAGATCGCCGACCGCGAGCGGATCGAGATTTCCGCCCGCGAGCAGTCGCGGGTCGCGGAGGAACTGGCTGACGACATGGTCGGCTACGGCCCGCTCGAGCCGCTGCTGCAGGATGAGACGATCAGCGACATCATGGTGAATGGCCCCGACCATGTTTTTGTCGAGCGGCGAGGCAAGGTGGAGCGGGCCAATATCCACTTCCGCAACGGTGCCCAGGTCGCGGCGATTGCCCAGAAGATGGCGGCGACGGTTGGCCGCCGGGTCGATGAATCAAGCCCCTTGGTCGATTGCCGCCTGCTGGATGGCAGCCGGGTCAACGCTGTATTCGCGCCGATCGCCCTCGATGGCTGCAGCATCTCCATCCGCAAATTCTCGAAAAAACGCATCGATTTCGCGCGGATGATCGAGTTCGGCAGCATGTCGCCACGAGTGGCGCGGGTGCTCGAGATCGCGGCGCGCTGCCGGCTCAACTTCGTCGTCTCCGGCGGCACCGGCTCTGGCAAGACGACGCTGATGAATGCGATGAGCCGGATGATCGACAACCAGGAACGTATCGTCACGATCGAGGATGCGGCCGAGCTTCAGTTGCAGCAGCCGCATGTGGTGCGGCTGGAGACACGTCCCTCCAATCTCGAGGGCAAGGGCGAGATCACGGCCCGTGACCTGATCAAGAACGCGCTGCGGATGCGACCGGACCGGATCATCGTCGGCGAGGTTCGCGGCTCCGAAGCCTTCGACATGCTGCAGGCGATGAATACCGGCCATGACGGCTCCTTTTGCACCATCCATGCCAACAACACGCGCGATGCGCTGACCCGCATCGAGAACATGGTGCAGATGGGGCTCTCCAACCTGCCGCTGCGCGCCATCCGCACCCAGATCTCGAGCGCGGTGGACCTCATCATCCAGATCGGCCGCATGCGGGACGGCGGGCGCCGGCTGCTGGCCATCTCCGAGGTCTGCGGGCTGGAGGGTGAAGTGATCACGATGAACGACATTTTCATCTTCGAGTATCTCGGCGACGATCCTGCCGGGCGGATCCGCGGCCGTTGGGTCACGCCCGGCATCCGCCCCGGCTTCTTCGACCGGCTTGCCTATTTCGGCCTCGGCGAAGCTTGGCTGGAGGCGTTGCAGGATGACTGACATCAACCCTGCCGCCCTGCTGCTCGTGGCCGGCATCCTGGTGCTCGGGCTGCTGTTCGGCGTCGCCGCTCTGGTACGGGGCGGCGCCGGACGGCAGTTGCGCGCGCGGGTGCGCGGCCTTTCGGGGCAGGGGGGGGCGGGTCCGGCCGTCACGTTGCCCAGCATCCGCATCACCGGCTCCCGGCAGGCACCATTGGTGGGTGCCGCACTGCGCCTGCTGCGCTTCAATCCGGACATCCCGCAGGAGAGGATCATCCCCTGGCCGCTGCTGGCGCTGGCCGGCCTGGCCGCCCTGCTGTTCGTCACCACGCGCCTCTGGGACGCGGCCGGCCTGCCGCTGGCGCTCGCCGCCGGGCTGCTGGCCGGGGTCCAGGTGGCGCGCATGGCCTTCGGCTGGCAACACGCCCGCTATTGCGACGCGGTGTTCCGGCAGATGCCGGACGCCCTCGGGCTGATGGTGCGCGGCATCCGTGCCGGGCTGCCGGTGGCCGAGGCGCTGCGCAGCGTCGCCCGCGAGATGCCCGCGCCGACCCGCGAGGAATATGCCCGCGTGGTGGGCGAGATGGCGATCGGCCGGCCGGTCGAGGCAGCGCTGCTGAAGCTGCACGAGCGGACCGGCCTGACGGAATATGCCTTCCTTTCGGTCACCCTTGGCCTGCAGGCCCAGACCGGCGGCAGCCTTGCCGAAACCCTCGAAAACCTGGCCGACATGGTGCGCAAGCGCGTCGCCATGGCGAACCGTGCCAAGGCCTTGGCCGCCGAGGCGCGAATGCAGGCCGGGCTGCTGGTCGTGCTGCCCTTCATCGCCGCCCTCGCCATGTCCTTCATCCAACCCTTCTACATCGAGACCTTCACCCAGAATCCGACAGGCCGGACGATGGCGGTCATCGGCCTGGTCATGATGCTGTTCGGACTGCTGACCATACGCTGGCTGATCCGCCGCGCGGGGATGGACTGATGGACATCCTGGAAGGTTTCGAGTCCTGGCTGGCGGCCGGCGCGGCACTCGGTGCGGTCGGGCTGGCCATTTTCGCCGCCGCCCTGCTGGCAATCAGCGCCGAGGACCGGGACCTCGCCAAACGGCTGCGCGCTGTGGCGCGGCCGGCGGAACGCCAGGCGCTGCAACGGGTGGGCCCCGGCCTCAGCGCCCGTCTGCTGCGGCCCCTGCTCGACCTTGGTGAACGGCTGCGGCGCAGCGCGGTCTTTTCCGAGCGTGACCTGGCGTCTTTTCAGAAGGCGCTGGCGGCGGCCGGGATCGACCCACGCATCGGCGTCTCGGCCTTTATCGGCACCAAGGCGCTGCTACTGGTCCTGCTGCCACTGGCCGGCTGGGGTTGGGCCTGGCTGCAGCAGGCGGACGACATGGGCTGGGCCATGGCGGTGGCGGGCGGCCTCGCGCTCGCGGTGCTCCTGCCGAACTGGATCATCAACGCCCTGCGCCGCCCCTACCAAAACCGGCTACGCAAGGGGCTGCCTGATGCGCTCGATTTGTTGGTGGTGGCCGCCGAAGCCGGGCTCGGGCTGGAGACGGCGGTGGACCGGGTAGCGAGGGAGATGGAGGGCTCGAACCGGGCCATCGCACTCGAATTGAACATCTTGGTGCAGGAACTGCGCATGCTGCCCGACCGCCGCACTGCCCTTGAGCGTATGGGTGAGCGGACCGACATCGAGGGGTTCAAGCGCTTGGCAGCCACGCTGTCCCAGACCCTGCGCTACGGCACGCCGCTGGCTCAGGCGATCCGTGTGCTGGCCAGTGAACTGCGGCAGGAACGCATGCTGCGCATCGAAGAAAAAGCGATCCGGCTGCCGGCAATGCTCGTCGGGCCACTTATCCTGTTCATCTTGCCGGCACTGTTCATCGCGTTAATCGGCCCCTCGGTGTTGGAAATCGGCCGGACTATGGGGGGTACACAATGACCGCGCTTCGCACGCCCATCCTCGCGCTTCTGGCGCTGGTCCCGCTGGCCGGTTGCACCAGCGGCTCCCCGGTCGGCTTGCGGGAGCCCGACCGCGAGTCACGCCTGCGCGTCGCTGCCGTGGCCGAGGCTTCGGGCCAGACTGACATCGCGCTGTCCATCTACGCCGCTGCGGCTGCGGCTGAGCCGAGCAGGGCCGAAGCCCAGGCCCGCTTCGCTGCGGCCCTGCTACGAATCGGTGACGCGTCGCGGGCGGATGAAGTGCTGAGCGGCGCGCTCGGCCGCCACCCTGACGATCCGGCTCTGCTAAACCAACTCGGGCGCCTGCGGCTGCGAACCGACGCGGCGGAGGCGGCGCTCGGCCTATTCGACCGGCTGCTGGTGTCGGCGCCACGCAATGCGGCGGGGCTCGACGGCCGGGGCGTCGCACTGGATCTGCTCAGCCGCCATGCCGAGGCGCAACAGAGCTATCGGGCGGCGTTAGCGGTGGCCCCCAGCAGCATCACCGCCAGCAACAACCTAGCGATGTCCCTGATGCTGACTGGGCGACCGGCAGAGGCAAGGGAGCTGCTGCAGGCTCTAGCGCGGCGTCCCGGGGCGCCGCCGCGGGTGGCGGTAAACCTTGCCATCGCCCGGGCCGCAGCGGGTGAGCAGGACGGTACGGCCGCTTTGGCCGAGCGGATGGGTGGCGGCGGAGTAGAACTTGAGGGCATGCTTACTGCGCTGGCAGCCGGCCCTGGGCCAGGAAGCCTTTGAATGCCGTCTCCGTTCGTAGCGCCACATTATGATGTGGTGCCCACGTCGAGGGCGAGGTTGCTAATCCTGTTTGTTATTCTGGTCGGCGTAGCACTGACCTTCCCCGTTTGAGCCGACACGGGTTACGGCTTACGCGGCCGCGGCAAGTTGTTCCATGTCAGCTAATGCTTTGTAGCCAATGGCCGAATGAAGATGCCTTCGATTGGAGAAGGCCTCGAGGAAGCTGAAAAGGGTGGATCTGGCGTCCTGGCGGATCAAGAACGGCCCGTCCTCCTCGAGTTCGGTCTTGAGGCTCCCAAAGAGGCTTTCCATGGGGGCATTATCCCAGCAATTTCCCTTCCGGCTCATCGAGCAGGGCATGCCGTGCTTAGCGAGCAGGCGGCGGTAGTCATGCGCCGCATATTGGCTTTCACGGTCCGAGTGCTGCAGCAGTCCCGGACCTGGTTGGCGGTTGATGATGTCTCTCAGCAGGGCTGAGAGCGTCAGCTTCAGTGAGCGGCCACTGCTTTCCTGCAGCAACACTGCCTCCCGCTTGAACTCCTCGGTGAACTCCCGTCGCGTGTTGCTCATCATCAGGACACCCCGCTCCCACAGGAGCTTATTCGAAGTGTCCACCAACACGGGGCAGGGTCAAGGTGCTGGTAGGCCCGGTCATCCAGCCTCTCCACGCTGAGCGGTATGTGCCAAGACCAACGCGTCAAGGCGATCGAGCAAGGTGTCACTCTCGTAGGGCTTCGTAAGCACATCGAACGCATTACGCTCGGCGCCTAGCGCTGTGCCCGCATAGCCAGATGCTAGCAAAACTGGAAGTGCTGGCCGCAGTCTCCGAGCCGCACGGGCCAGTTCAGGCCCGTTCATGCCCGGCATCACCACGTCTGAGAAAAGTACGTCTACGGCCTCGCCTGCTTTAAGTACTGCTAATGCTTCGTGCGCATCGGCCGCTGCTATCACGCGCCAGCCACCTTCGCGTAGCATCTCTGCTGCTGCCTCCCGTACCCCTGCCTCATCCTCGACAACCAGCACCGTCGCCGACGATACCCGGGCGACCACGTCGGCACTCCGCGCAGCAGGAGTAAGCAGCTCGGCTGGCTCAGCCGCCGTGGCGGGCAGGTAAAGCGTAAATGTCGTGCCAAGACCGGGGCGGCTGGCCACTGATACATGGCCGCCGAGTTGGCGGACGAAGCCGTAGACCTGCGCGAGCCCAAGCCCCGTACCTCGTCCTACCTCCTTGGTCGTGAAGAACGGCTCGAAGGCCCGTGTCAGCACCTCCGGCGGCATCCCGTGCCCCGTGTCGCGCACCGAGACTGCCACGAAGGCGCCCGGAGCCGCATCGTCGTTGCCCGCCAGGTCGGCTGGTCCGAGCTCCGCTTGCGCTACGCGAACCGAGAGCGTGCCACCTTCAGGCATCGCGTCGCGTGCGTTGACGACAAGGTTCAAGACCGCTGTCTGTAGCTGCGCCGCATCGGTTCGACAAAGCGGCAAGCCCGGCTCGAACGCGAGCTCGAGTGCGATCGTTTCACCAAGCGCGCGCCGGATCAGCGTGGCGAGTTCCTGCAGCAGCGCGGCCGCATCCACCGGCTGAGGCCGTAGTGTCTGGCGTCGGGCGAAGGAAAGCAGGCTTTGGCTCAGTTGAGCGCCCCGCCGTACCGCTTGCCGTGCTGCCTCCAGCACCTGTTGCGCCCGCTCCTCGCCACGGATGTACCGCTCAAGGACTGACAGTGATCCAAGCACTATGGTGAGCAGGTTGTTGAAGTCGTGCGCGACGCCACCCGTAAGCTGCCCTACCGCTTCTAGCTTCTGCGCCTGATACAGCGCTTCCTCCGCTCGCCGACGGGCGGTGACGTCGGTCAGGCCACCAAGGCTACGCATGAAACGTCCCCCGGCATCCCGCTCGGCGCTGGCCGATAGCAACACATCGAGGACGCGGCCGTCCTTCGTCGAGACTTGGTACTCGAGCTCACGTAGGTCTTGGCCGGCGAGAAGGGCAGGCCAGTCCTTCTCGGCATGGCGGCGGGCGCTGTCGGGCACCATGAAGGCGGAGAGCAGGCGGCCAACAACCTCCTCACGCTGGTAACCAAGGAGAGCAAGCCAAGCGTCGCTTACCTCGAGCACTGCTCTATCTGGGCCAAGCGAGTGCAGCGGTAACGGAGTGCGTCGGTAGAGCGCGCGGAAGCGGGCTTCACTGGCGCGCAACGCGTCAGCCTCACGCTCGGTCAAGCGGGTAAAGTGGCGGTCGACCACAGCAGCAAGCATCGAGAGAAACAAAATAAGGAAAGTGATCGCAGCCACGCCAAGAGCAAGGGTGGTCTGGGCAGCGCTGTCGTGACTATGCCCGCCATCGATCGGTGCGCCGGAGAAGGTAGCCGCCCACATTGCAGTGTAGTGCATGCCTGAGACGGCCAAGCCCATCACGCCGGCGGCGAGGATGCGAAATAGCCCGCTGGTGCCGCGCGCGGCGAGCCACAGCGCCGCTATGGAGGCGCCAATGGCGATCAGGACCGACGTGGCGACCAGGGTATGGTCGTAGCTGGTGCTGACTGGCATGCGCATGGCGGCCATGCCGGTATAGTGCATAGCAGCGATGCCAAAGCCCATCAGCAGACCGGCGAGGCCAGTGCGGGCGAAGTTTGCGCCGTGGCTAGCGACGGTGAAGCCCACGCCTGTGACGAAGATTGCTACGCCCAGGGAGAACAGGGTGAGGCCGGGGTCATAGGTCATCGACACCGGCAGGCTGAAGGCGAGCATGGCGACGAAGTGCATCGCCCAGATCCCGCCACCCATGGCAACCGCCGCCGTAGCAAGCCAGGCACGTCGGGCCCAGCCCGCTGCAGCGCCAACACGGCCGGCGAGATCAAGGGCGGTAAAGGAGGCGGCTACCGCGATTGCCACGGAAAGCGCGACCAGAGCGGCGTCGTGCGTTCCGAAAAGGGCGTGTTCTAGCATGGCACCCATTGTTTTATATGAAGTGCGAGATGTCTGGCGTCCCGTAACTATTTTGCGGTCTTAGTATCCTGATTGCATCGATCTTGTCATGCGCATGCCTGGCTAACTGTAACTGATTAGCTGAACAAGATGAATGATGCAGCAACTTGGAGGCGCCAGACGACTTCGGTGACGCTGATGACGCCAAGGGTGTTGCGCAGCCAGTCGGTGTCGGCCGGCACGAAGGGTATGGAGACCAGCGCCTGACTCGGGCAGCACGCTGATCATCGCCGGGTTGGTGGGCTGGCAAGCGGCACAGCGAGGAGATAGGCACCAGCTCGCAGCTCCTCGGGTGACGGACGCGTGTCAGCGGTCAGGTGAAGTAGGGCTAGACTGGCGAGACGCTGGAGGACCGACTGACCCCAGTGAGTCTGGCGTATCCTCCAGCAGCGCCTCACCGCGGCCACCAGGCGGGAGACCGCGGTGAGGAGGATCCGCAACTGCCGCAGCCAAGCCCCTAGGGCGCGGACCAAGCAGCGGTCCGAGTCAGGGAGGCGGGCAAGCTCCAGCCCACCCCCGGCGGTCTCCAGCACCACCCCCGCCGCGGTGAAGCGCAGCTGCTCGCGGTCGAGCGCCACCAGGGTGGCGCGGCGCAGCCCGCTGGCCTGAACTAGTAGAAACAGCGCCCGGTCGCGCCGCCCGGCGAGGTCCTCGCCGCAGCGGGCGAGCAGGGCGCGGATCGCCGGCTGGGCCGGATCCCAGGGGTGGCCGCCGCGGCGGTGCCGGTCGGCGATCGCCGCGAGCCGGCGGCGCAGGCCGCTCGGGCCAAGCCGGCCGGCCAGGCTGGCCAGATGCCCGGCGACGGCCTCCGGGGTGGCCGGCAGCGCCGGCTGTCCGGCGGCGGCGCACCACCCGGAAAAAGCCTGCCAGTCGGCGGCATAGGCCCGGCGGGTATGCGCCGACTGTGGCGGCCCGGTGGTGGCGTGGTGGGTGGTGATGGCGCTGGGTCCCCTGCCCCGGTTCGGTCATGCCGGTGGCGTTGCGGAGCCTGTCATGCCGGGCTTGGATGCGGCAATTGGCCTGCTGCAGGTATGAAGGCACGATAACAGAACCAGCACCCCCAGTACTATACCAAGTCGTTGATATTATGCGTTATTCTATTGGACTGCCAGTGATGTCGCTTCCTCGCCCCCATTCCGTCCGCTAAACTGCATTCGAGGACTTGCTTACCGCACGGTGATGCAGCTGCGCAGGCGCTGTGACGGGTCCCTTCAGGCAGGAGCAGCCGCGCGGTTCCGGCGTACGAAGCGAGGCTGCTTAAACAGCAATTTCATGACAAGAGGGCAAAGCGTTCGAGTTGCCGGAGCTGCTCTTGCAGCTTGTCGAAGACGTCAGGCTCCGCACCCGTTTTGACGCTAATCGGCCGCCAGTGGCCTGCGGCTGGAGGCGCGGCAGCGGCACTGGTCCACTTGATGCAACTCGATCATGTTCCCGTTCGGATCGCGCAGGAACAGCTGCTGGGCTTGCGGCCCGTTAACGCCGGTGGTGCACCAGTAGTCCACGCCCTGACGGTCGAGTTCCGCACGTGCTTCGACCACATCGGCTACAGCGAGTGCGACATGCGGCCCGGTCGGGTCCTTGTCAGGTCCATCCTTCGCCAGCGGCGACGGTTGCGTCCCACCGATCAGGTGCAGTTGGCCGACGTCACCGACATTGATCCAAAGGCCAGGGATGCCGGGCAGCGTTGGTCGTCCCGGATCAGCAGGAAGGCCAAGCACACCTTCATAGAAGGCGCGGTTGGCGGCGAGGCCAGGCTCGCTGCCGTCAATGCGCAAGGCTGGGTGGTGAATCTCAAGGATCTTGATCGTCATATTCCTGGTTCTCCCCTTGCCTGGATCAACAACTTCGCGCTTTCCAAGACCGATTTCATTGATCGAAATTTTTGGGATATAATGCTCCAGCCTATGGCATGAATACCTGGCGCACCTGCCACGGGACCGAGACCACACTGATCAACTTCTCAGTGCCGTCGAAGATGGCCCGCATGCGCGTCCCTGATGCGCTGAAGCCAAACTCGGAGATGCGGTCGGTGCCAGTGACACTGCTACGTATGAGATCAGTACCCTGGTCGGAGCGGTACAGGCGATAGAATCCTTGAGGCATCGCCAAGGAGTAGTTCCGCGTCTCTTCGTTGGTTCGCGCAGGCGCTGCTGGCGTATAGCGGAGACGCACCTCCAGGCGCTCTCCGTCAGGTGTCGCATAAGACCAACTCTCAAAATTTTCTCTCGCGCCGGACGGGCCGGATCGCAGGGTCCGTTCGAGTTGACCGTCGGCCAAGACGAAATTTCCGTAGGCACCTGGCACCCCGTCTGACTTGGCTGAGAATCCATCAATAATCATCAGGCCTGCCGCGCCACTTTCCGCATGGTGTGCTGGCACTGTAAGCACCGCCACATGATTGGTACTTTCTCCGACAAGCGGCTTGCCTTCAGCATCCTGTATGATCATGCGGTCAAGCAGAACGAGGATCAGATTGGCTCCCTTGGATGGACCAGCCGAGATCGCCCTGACCTGCCAGCCGCCAGATAGCAGTCGTTGGGCTGCGCCTTCCCTGATCTCGAAGAACAGATGAGTACGGGCACTGACATCGCGTTGAGCGAGGCTTTGAGCGCAGACGTTTGGCGTCGCGCCACCAAACAATGCGGCGTATGCCACAGCCAAGGCAGCCTTTCGGCGCGTTATTGCTCCCATGATCGTACCTCCGCGGCGGGCTTCGGCGCTCGTAGTCGCTCCCGCTTCTTCAAGCGTCAGCCTAGTTGCACAGAAAAATTTGATCCACGAAAAAGAGAATATCTGGGTGGTAGCAATTAGGAATTCCCTTTGATGCATTTGGTTGTGCTGACGTGACGCGACGATCCCGATCGCAACCGCCTCGGCTAGCAAACACGGCCAGCCGGATTATGTTCGCGGCGGCCAAGCGGTCGACGCCCTATAGGATGGGTTCCAGTGGGAGCGCCGGCTTCAGCTTAGTGGCGACGCGGCTGGCCACTTGACGATGCCCATGCGGCGCTGCCCGAGACGATGACTGGGTCTGGCCGTGGACGGAGCAAGATCGGCCCGAAGGGTGCGCCCTGCGCCATGGTCAGTGAGACGTCGTGGGCGAGCTCGAGGCTGGCGACCAAGGTGCTGGCCAGCGCCGCCGTTGCTGCGGCTTGCGTCGCATCGTACCGGCCGGGATCGGGGGCAGGAACTCCACGAGTGACAGCCCCTGCGGCTCCCGCGCGAGCAAGCTGGTTACCCGCGCGATCGCCTCCGGCACGCGTCAGACGCCGAGCAGCGCCGGCTGGTAGGCCGAGGCCGGTTGTCCCTTCCGGTCCTCAACCATGGCCAGCGTTGCTTTCAGGAAGGCCACGTAGATCTCCGCCTGCGGCCATGCCTGCCGCTTGGCTTGGCCGCGTTCAAAGACCCGCTCGCCCAGTTGTGGTCGAGCGCCGAACCAGTCGGCGGCGGCGCGTACGGCATGGTTCCCGCAGCGCTCAAGGATGCGCAGTGACTATCCAGAAAGCGCCGTCAAGCACGAGGCCTTCGGCTCCCTCCAGGCGGCGGTAGGCTTCGGTTACGGCGGTAAGGACCGCCAGGCTCACCTCGGGTCCAGTTTTACCAAGCACTCGGGTCAAAGGGCCGAACTGGAGCGAAAAGGCGGCAGCATCTGCCGCGTCGCCCGAGCCGCCAAGCCGCATGCCTTCGTCATGTGGGTCAAAGGCCACGTTACGGAAGCCTGCGTCCCTCAGGATGCGCCGTACCCGATCTGGGTCAGCGAAGGAAAACATGCCCGGCTCGTCTGGAGCGGGCACCGGCACCGCCCCGGACGGCAGCAGTGGCAGTGCCGCCTGCACCGCTGCTGTGATGTAGCGGTTCTCCGCGGGCGTCCGGCAGCAGACAAATACCATCCGCCCGGAAGGCTTCAGCGCGCGATGCAGATTGGCAAAGGCGGCAACCGGGTTACTGAAGAACATGACTCCCAACCGGGAGAAAACCAGATCGAAGTTTTTGGCGGCAAATTCGTTGGTCTCTGCGTCCCCTAGGGTCAGGGAGACGTGGGCCAACCCGTCTGCGGCGACGCGTGCCTGGGCTCGCGCTAACATCTGCTCCGAAATATCTACTCCAACAACCTGTCCCGAGTTGCCGACGTGGCGGGCGAGGTCAAGCACTGTCGCACCACAGCCGCAGCCCACATCGAGCACATGCTCGCCCGGGACAAGTGCTGCTTGATTCAGAGCGGCGCGCGAGAGTGGTGCCAATAACGCGTCCAGGCGCTTTTGAAGCCCGACCCAGGGTGCGGTTGCTGGGCTGTTCCAATAGCGGGCTTGCGCCGCATTTGGGCCAACTGCAGATGACGGGGCTGCGTCCTCGGCGATATCGTCCATATCGTGGCCTCGAACCGTCTATGCCAGAACCAGCATCAAGCTCGCACGGCGGCGGCCAGCGACTCAATACCGTCCTATCGGCGCTGGGCTTGGGCCCTCGTCAGCGACTGCAGATCCGATTTAGGTCCAGCGTCAGTCTGTTCCCTGCGGCCACATCACCAGCAGTCCTCGGCAGGATCGTCGCCGCGGTCACGATTTTCTCTGCCGCGAGAGCCATACGTCCCGCGCTCGTTTTCTTCCAATCAGGAGGCGCCTTGGTCTTGCGCCTATCTACAACCATCGTCACACGGTCAGGTTGTACGAGGGCAAGGATCTGGCAGTGTCGGCGTACTACTCGGCGATCGCTTGGTACACCAGGGCATTAATCATCCGCCAACTGGGGCCAAGACGTGGCCAGGAAGTCTGCGCCATGAACACCACCGCAAGTTCCTCCCGGGGGTCCACCCAGAACGTCGTGCCAAAAGCCCCAGGCCAAGAGAAGTCGCCCAGGCTGCCTAACACCGGTGGCCCCCCCGTCGAGGGGCGGACGGCGACAGTTAAACCGAAGCCGTAGCCGTCCAGATTGGGGACGGCTCGGCCTACCCCGCTGCGCACCCCCGCAGGGAGCTGGTCTGAGACCATGGCCTGCACGCTCCGTGGCCCAATGACCCGCGCATCACCCCGACGGCCCCCATCCAGCAGCATCTGCGCAAAACGGAGGTAGTCTCCCGCCGTCGAAACGCCGCAGCCTCCACCACACTCGAACCGCACAGGATGTGCCCGGTCAGGGATCTCCGGCCTGCGCCGCGTCTCGGGGTCCACCGCCTGCGGGCGCGCGATACGGCCGGCTTTCTCCGGTGGAACCAGAAAGCCGCTGTCAGACATGCCGAGCGGACGGAACAGCCGCTCCTCCAAGAAAGCCCCGAGGCCTTGGCCGGAAACACGCTCCACCACCAGGCCCGCTACGTCGATCCCCAAGCTATATTCCCATGCGGTCCCAGGCTGGTAATGGAGCGGCAGCGCCGCTAGCCGGGTAAGGAGCTCGTCCGATCCCAGGTTCTCGCTGGCCCACTGGGACGACGCTGGGTACATCCGGTGCAGGGTCGTGGTGCCGGCTCGCCCGTACGTCAAGCCGGCGGTGTGCCGCAGCAGATCCTGTAGAGTGATAGACCGTTGCGCTGGGACAGTCTCGATCGGCGCTTCGCCGCGCCCCAGCCGTTGATCATCGGTCAAAACCGCCACGCGCCGCCCACCGAGCTGCGGCAGGAACCGCTCTACTGGGTCGCCTAAGGCGAGCCGTCCCTCCTCGGCTAGCATCAGGGTGGCTGCTCCAACCCAGACCTTGGTCATGGACGCGATGGCGAAGAGCGCGTCGCGCGGCATGGGCGTCCCGGCCTTACGATCGAGAAAGCCCACTGCCTCGTGGAGCACGAGCCGGCCCCGCCGGGCCACGGCCACGACCGCCCCCGGGATCTGGCCACGGTCTACCTCACCACGTAGTGCCAATGGCAAGCGTGCGAGGCGATCTGACGACATGCCCACCTCCTCCGCTGCCACTCGAGGCAGTGGGTCCGCCGCTGGCTGCGCCGCCGTTGGCGATAAAGCGGTCGTCGCCATCAACGCCGAGAGCATCCCTGTTGCCAGCGCCGCAAGTAGCTTTCTCGGTTTCGGGACCATTGTTTCCTCCTCTCTGCTGACTCTTTGACGATGCAGACGGCAGACTGCTTTAAAATGCCGATGAGGCCTCCTGCCTCCACCAAGCCAGATTTTTAATCCGGACGCACTCCGGCAGAACGCGCTGCCTCGCCCCAGCGCGCTCCTTCAGCCGCGATGAAGGCGGCGACTTCAGGCCACCGCAGGCCGCGGGCGGGAACGAAGCCAAGGCTTGCCAGCAGCGTAGTCGCCTCGGGCTGACCAAGAATCGACACCACCTCGTGGTGTAGCCATTCGGCAATCGGCTCTTCTAGTTGCGCCGACGCGCCAAAGTGAACCGATGGTTGCCGGCTGCGGCACGCTCTACTCGGCGAAGCTCAGCATATCGGCCAGCGCGCCAATCAGACCTCGACCGCCATCCCCAGTACGCGCACCAAGCGCCGCAACCGACCAACTGCCGCAAGGCTCAGTCCGGCAGCCACCTGCGATCCCCCGGCATGGCCTCGTAGCGTAAGGCATCGCCGGGGATCGATATCCAGGGCTGCATACTACGGGTAAAAAAATGGGCGATTGGCCGCAACCACGTCGTGTCGTCGAGTGTGCCCGGCTTAAGGTTGCGGTTCTCCAGCCCCAGGTTGCCCCCTGGATCGTGATAGAGGCGCGTGCCACAGTCGGGGCAGAACCAGCAGGTCATTGTTCGTCCCGTCGGCGTGTCGCGGAGGAACGATCTGGGCTCACCCTTGGTGATGTGCAGATGCTCTTTCCGCATCACCGCCGCCATCCCGAATGCCGCCCCTGATTGGGTCTGACAAACGGTGCAATGACAGCAGTAAACCGTCCTGGGTGGCGCTGTGATTTTATAGCGCACCGCTCCGCACTGGCAGCCGCCCGATTGGTGAAACGCCATTCCTTCCTCCTGGCCCGATGACGGCTGCCCATTGGGTCGAGCTCCCCAGCAGGGAAAGAGGCACTGCGGCCGTCTCGCAGGGTGCCATTCGTATGATTTGCGCCGCTAAGTGGTTTTGACCGAGGGCGTTGGCGAGATCGACTATGATCTTCGTCATCAGCGTTGTGTGAAACACAACAACCGGAGCCGCCAAGTCAGCCGAGGCAATCTTCCCGAACGCCAATAGTGTGATACCGGCTGTCGGCACTGACCAGCTCTCGCGGCAGGATTACGACGGATAGCCAGTGGCCGTCGGGATGGCGAAAGCGCGGTGGCTGCACGAACAGGCTGCCGTCCGGCTCGTAGAGGCGGCTAAGGGCTCAGTTGGCTATATCGTCTAGCCGGCCGATTATCTCACTGGGCGTGCCGACTGGTGCGTAGACCATATCAACCCTCCGCCATGTATCCCGGAACACCTGCTTCTTCAACCGTGAGGATGTGCGGGAACCAAAGAGCGGAGAAGCCGCTGTCGGTACCAGCACGACCTGTCGTTCTTGCATTCAGCGGCGGACCTGCAGGAACAGTTGCCGTCCCCAGTCGGTAAGCTTTTGTGGTGTCGGCATGCTCGCGGCAGTACCGCTCCGAGGGAGCCAGCGCTGTCAGGAAGGGCAGCGCCCAGACCCGCCCGGCCCAGAAAATCGGCACCAGCAGCATCAGGCTGAGCCAGCAGGCCGCTGGCCTTAACAAAGTGACCGTGGCTGCAGCGGACCGGGTCGCGATAGATGTCCTTGGCGCTGATCCGCTCGCCACGCTGGCGCTCAATGGTGTCGTTGAGGCCCAGCAGGGTAAAGCTAGCCGCCGCTCCCGAGGTTTATAGCAGCGGGTGTTTGGTGGGATGGCATCGGCAAGCGGCATGCGGCCAGCTCAGCAGCGTCGGACCAAGGGTGAAAGGCGAACACGGCTTCCAGGCCGGTAGTATTGAAAGCCATCGTGACTTTGGTACCAGGGCCAAGGTCTACTGGCAGGACGCGATCCATGAACCGCAGGCCGAAGCCCTTTCGCTTTGGTGGGCCATCGAGAACCGGTCCTCCGCTTTCCATCCAGCGCAGCGATACCATCCCCCCGTCGGTGCAACCGCACACCACACTGACATGTCCGAAGCTAACTGAAAGAGCGCCGTATTTGGTGGCATTGGTCGCAAGCTCATGCAGACCCATGACCAGCGCCTGCGCCTGTTTTGGGCCGATCCAAATACATTGTTCGATATGCACTTTGAGCGACGTGCCGAAGCGGCGTTGCCATGGCTCCAATGCCCCGTTCAGGACGTCATGGAGGTCGACGCTCTGCCAGCTATGCCTTGCCAGTAGGTCATGAACCCGGGCCAATGCCGCCAGACGCTTGATGAAATCTTTCTGAAAGTGTGCTACGTTTGCTGCAGTGCTCCGCATGGTATGCGTGGCCAGAGACTGCACTGTCATCAAGGTGTTTTTGACCCGGTGGTTCAGCTCCCCGATGAGGATATCTGTGGCACGTTCCTGCCTGGCTAGCCTGGACGCGATGTTTTCGATTTCGCGGAACTGCAACCTGGGTAGGTTGCTACGTTTGGGATGGAGCAAGCCCTCGATCGCACTGGCGATCCGGTTGCTGAGCCAGATGGCGATGCCTAACCCACCCAGGGTGAGGGCGATGCTGATGACTGCCAGTTGGAGCAGTGCCCGCTGCAAGGGGACGGCAAAGGTCGTAGTTGGGACACCTAGCCCAACGGTGTACCCGGACTTTGGGCCGCGGGAATAAGCCACCGATGACGGCACACCATCGAGTCTGGTCAGCTCGACCACCCCGCCTGGACGCTGTTCGCCCTTGGTGATGGGAAGATGAGTTGCCAAGCGGCCGACAAACTCATCCGCTCGTTCACTGCGGGCAACCACTCGAAATTCGCGGTCAAACAGCGTTGCCACCCATCCTTTTGGCAACTGCTGACGCCGTAGCACATCGTTGAACTGCGCATGAGGGTAGCCAATATTGACGACGCCTGACACCAATCCGCTGCCCTGCTTTACCGGCGCAGAAACGGCAACAAGGTACATGCCGGTCAGCGCGCCGCGATAGAGGTTCGAGAACTGGGTTTGGCCGCTGAGCAAGGCGGGAACGGCGGCAGCACTCGCTAGGATATCTGGCGGCGGATAGGTCCCAGGCGGCAAATAGGTCAGGATACGCTGCATGCCGAAGCGATCCGCCAAGCTGATATAGCTGCCCGAAGCACGGGCTGCCGCTGCATCCATTTCCGATCTGAAACCGACCAGATCCTCATTGGCCAGGGTAGCTGATGCGGCCAGGGTTTCGGCCATCGCCGCGGCGGTGGCAAATTGCCCCTCGATGGCAGTGGCCAGGGCCTGCGCCTGCATCTCAAGTTGCTGCTCCAAGCGCCGGCTGGCGTCGGTATGTTCTCGAGTTATGGTAATAGCAGCAAGAAATATCAGCGGAAGAGCCAGGGCCGCGATCAACATGATTAGCCAGAACCGCAGGCTGTAATGCGATAAAATGCCCCGGCCAGGCTCAAATCTGGAGCCAGAAACCGGCTGTTTTCCGATCATTTGAGGGCGTCTAAGACCCGCTTGACCGGCTTGCTTACCGTCGACCACGGGAGCCTCTTGCGACGTAGACCTTGTTGCTGTGCTTCTGACCATGCAAGTCCTGCTCGCCGTTGCGACCCACGTCGGGCGGCGACGGGATCGAGCCGTTCTTATGCTTTGAGCTCTTGATGCTGGCCTACGCTTCCAACAGGGTGCCGTCCACCGAGAAATGTTCGGCCGAGAGCGACCGTGTTGCATCGATGGAGCGTTGAACGAACGGCTCCCAAGCGCCCCGAGGTTCAGGCGCTGCGGACGTATCCGGGCGACCCAGGTCCAACATGCGGTTCAGCACCTCGGCGGCGATGGCCACCTCGGTCGTCTGGCGTCCGTCTGTTTGCGAGCGCAGGCCGTCACCGATGACGCGTTTCCAGCGCGACACATCGGCCTCGACCAGGGCACACCAGTTGTAGCCTGACGCTCTCTGCAGCCCATGCGGCCGCGCTCGGCGATGGCCTGCAGGTGGCGGTCTCGTGCCGTCGGGGCGATTTCAGCTGCCGCGCTTGGCACGGCATTCGATCGAGGCGGCACGGCACGATGATCTCCGCCTCGGGGTTAAGTGCCATGACCTCGGCATGGACGTTGTCGCGGTCGTAAGCCCCATCAGCGGTGGAGGACGCGACAGGTCCATCCACTTCCTCAAGCAGCGGGCCGACTTGCCCGCCATCATCGGCATCGTGGCCAGTTAGCACCGACGCGACGATACGCCCCTTATCGGCGTCGGTAGCAAGATGCAGCTTGCGCCACGACCGCCGTCGCCGTGTCCCGTGCTTCTCCATCAGCCACTCGCCGGGCCCGCAGAGTTTTAGTCTCTCCTGGGGGCGACCGCCTCAGGCCGCCGGGTGCATCTCCACCAGCTCGTCGATCTTGCCTTTCAGCACGTTGAAGGTCTCGCGGCTGGCAGCCGGCACGCCGCAGCGCCGTAGCCTGGGCCAGCAAAAACAACACCCGGTCGCGCCGCCCGGCCAGGTCCTCGCCGCAGCTGGCAAGCAAGGCGCGGAGCGCCGCCTCGCCCAGCGCTGCGGTGGCGCGCACCGGGGTGGCCGGACCGACGACGAGCCGGCCCGGCGGAGTGTGGCGCGGACCTCTGGCTGGTCTGGATCCCAGGGGTGGCCGCCACGGCGGTGCTGGTCGGCGATCGCCGCCAGCCGGCGACGGCGGCCGCTCGGGCCGAGCCGGCCGGCGAGGCTCTCCAGATGTGCAGCAACAGTTTCCGGCATTGCCGGCAGCGCACCACCCGGCGAAGGCCTGCCAGTCAGCGGCATAGGCGCGCTCTGTATACGCCGACCGAGGCCGCTGAGTCGTATGGTTGGTGATGGCGATGGCTCCTCTGCCCCGGTCCGGCCCCATCGGTGGCGGCCTGGAGCCTGCCATACTGGGATCGGCTGCGGCAATCCGGGTGATGCCGGCATGAAGGCACGATAATATAGCCTGCGGTGTCTATATCCCAACAACCCATTGATATTAGGCGCTATTCCCCGCCTTCGCCCGCTTCCTGCGTTTGTCCCCCTCATTCCGTCCGCTAATCTTGCTTTGCGGACGTGATGCCGTTTGCAATCAAGCTTCCCCCTTACCGCAAGCGACGCAGAGCCTGCCGCAATCACGGCTGCGCGGCTTCTGCCGTGGCTGCTGCCGCCAAGCCGCTAGCACCCGCTGCAAGCCCCTGCCCTTCTCCGCCTAAGCGGCAATTCTGGCAGCTGACAGCTGATGGCCGTGCCAGTGTGAAGGCCGCATGAGGTGAACGATGATCAATTGCGTGACGCGGGGACCCGAAGCCGGGAGATGCCGGCTCCCGCGCGCCGCGGTGCTGCTGGGCCTCGGCTGGGCCGGGCTGGCCGGCGCCGCTCCTCTCCCTGAAGCCGCCCCTGTGGTCAGCGCGCGGCCGTTGCTCCGCGTGGTGACCGGCTATTCCTCACCCTTCGTGAAGCAGCCCGGCACGCCGGTATCCGGCTATAGCGTCGAGGTCTGGAACGAGGTGGCACGGCGCATGAACGTCGAGACCGCCTGGACGGTCATGCCTGATCTCAGCGACGAGGCGCAGCTTGGCGCCGTCGTCGAGGGTCGTGCCGACCTTGCCGTCTCGGCGCTCGCGGTCACGCCCGAGCGGGAGGCGAAGGTCGATTTCAGCGTGCCGTATTTCGACTCCGGCCTGCAAATCCTGGTCAGCAACCAAGCGGGTGATCCGCTTTGGACTACGCTGCACTCGCTGGTTTCGCCGGCCATGCTGAAATTTTTTGCGGTCGGCCTCGGCGTAATCCTTCTGCTGGCCAATATCCTTTGGCTGGTCGAGCGCCGACACAACCCGGCCTTCCAGCGCGGCTACGTCCCTTCCATCCTGGAAGGGCTGTGGGGAGTGATGCTGATCATCGCAACCGGCGAGCATGGTGACCGCGACACCCCGCGCGCGCTCAAACGCCTCATCGTCAGCGTCATGTGGCTGTTTGGGGTGGTGCTGATCGCGCAGTTCACCGCGACCGTGACGTCGACGCTGACCGTCGAGCAGATCCAGTCCAACATCCAGGGACCGGGCGACCTGCCGGGCAAGACCATTGCCACCGCACCGGGCAGCGTTGCCGCGTCCTGGCTGACTGCTATGGGGTTGCCCTTCGTGCCGGTCACCGACAGTGAGCTGGCCTATGGGATGCTGACCCGCGGCGAGATCCAGGCGATCGTCTACGAGGCGCCGCAGTTACAATACTGGATCGCCACGCGCGGGCAGAGCCTAGTGTCGCTCGTTGGGCCAGTGTTCCGGCCAGAGAAATATGCGATCGCCATGCCGCTTGGCAGCCCACTGCGCAAGCAGGTCAACAATGCGCTGCTAACAATGCAGGCAGATGGCACGATGGAGGAGATCGCGCGGCGGTGGTTCACGGCGGGACGATAACTCAAGCCGGGCTGGAACGGTTGGTTAGACCAGGAGCGTTACGCCACTGCGGACCGCATTTCTAGAGGCTGTTATGGACCATTGGCTGGGTAACGATCAGGCTTTGGGGCATGACTGCCCGCAAGCCATACCCGTCT